>JAJRSP010000044.1 GCA_024278775.1 Planctomycetota bacterium | reverse complement strand
TAGGCCCCTGACCGCAGCCTCGGCCATGTGGTGTGTTTCTGAAGTGGGGCGACGTTGTGACGTACAAAGGAAAGCCCGCGAGGTGCGTGCTCCCCGGTTTGACCCGGAGGGCGCAACTCCTGGCGGGCTTCCTTCTTGCGCCTACCCATCTCACTGCACCGCCAGCTTCTCCGGAAACTGATTACGGGTCAGCACGGCGAGGTCGGGTCGGGGATCTGCGTGAACGAGATACGCATCGGAGCGGACTCTTCGGCCCCCATCATGCCACCGAAGTAAATGGCGTTCCGGCCAAACAGCCCGTTGATTCTGTCCATCGTATCTGAAATCCGGATGCGGTGGTTCTCCTCGGGAAACAGCGGCAGCGTCACGCATGAGTCCGCCAGTAGATCATAGAGCGTCACCCCCACCTGGATCGGCTTGCCCGCCGGACACAGCCGCCAGAGTCGATGGTACCCCTCAAGGATGGTCAGCGTATCTCTACAGGTACCCAGCCGGGTCCACTCCGTCCACCTCACGTTCGGCATGATTGACACGTAGATGGCCAGCTTGCTCGCCCAGTAGCCGCTCATCCGCATCCGCATGGCCGCCTTGTGAATCAGTCGGTTCAAGACAGCGTAGGCCCCCTGACGCGTTCGCCACTGGGGTGGCAACACGTGCGAGTGGCCGAAGGTGCGACGATGGGTGGGGATGTCGGCCGTGTCATACCCGTGCAGTGCGTACCAGAAGCGTGATCCCTCGACGCTGTGCCAGATGCTGGTCAGTTCTCGGCGTGTCATGGCGCAGAGCTGCTGCGTGGTGGTAATGCCCGCTCGCTGAAACCGCTGGAGCATCTTGCGACCAATACCGGGGAAGTCCCTCAGCGTTAATTCGTAGAGGATGTCGGGCAAGTAGCGGCGTTCGATCACCACCAACCCGTCGGGTTTGCGCATGTTGCTGGCGACTTTGGCCAGGAATCGATTGCAGGAGATACCCACAGAGCAGCTCAAAAACCGGCCAACGGTATCGTGGATGTTTTTCTTGGCTTTTCTGGCGATGGCCACCGCCGTCTCTCGGTCTCGCTCGTTGCTCATCAAGCGGCAGGACATCTCGTCGACGGAGTGAACCGCGTGAACCGGAAGGCACCGCTCCACCGCCGCAATGATCCGGTGGTGGTATTCAACGTAGAGGGCCGGTCGAGACGCAATCACCTCCACGTGGCGACACAGCCGACGAGCTTCACGGACGATGGTACCCGTTTTGATCCCGAAGGCGCGGGCTTCATAGCTCACCGCGATGCAGCAGGAGGAATCCGTAGCCACCGCCGCCACCGCCATGGGCTTTCCACGCAGGTGGGAGTGTTCTTGTTGCTCCACCGAGGCGAAATAGGCATCCAGATCAAGAAAAAGCGTACTCAAAGACATACCTAACATATACCAAACAAACGGCATGGGGTCAACCTGATGTGAATCCAAATCTTTCCGCTCCGCCACGACCGAATGATGTTTCCTGGGGCTACCGGCGTCAGCGCATTCAAAGCCGGTTGGGCGACCGGAACAGCGCCGGCACAGGCCATGATCTTTCCAACGGTGTCATTCGCATGTGATTGCTTGCGCGATGCACCTTAGACATAGCCACACACTCGCCATCCGCGTGGCGTGGCGTTATAAGGGGGGCTGATGCCCAAACGAAGCGACATCAAGCACATCCTTATCGTCGGCTCGGGGCCTATTGTCATCGGCCAGGGCTGCGAGTTCGACTATTCGGGAATGCAGGCGTGCAAGGCGCTCCGCGAAGAGGGGTTCACCGTTTCGCTGATAAACTCGAACCCGGCCACGATCATGACGGATCCCGGTACGGCCGACCGCACGTATGTCGAGCCGCTCACGCCGGAATTCATAGACAAGGTGCTCGCAGCCGAGGCGGCGGCCGGCACGCCCGTGGACGCCGTGCTACCCACGCTCGGCGGTCAAACCGGGCTGAACTGCGCCATGGATGCGGCGCAACGCGGGATTCTCGACAAGCATGGTGTCGAGCTGATCGGCGCTACGGCCGAGGTAATCCACCGGGCCGAGGATCGCACGGCATTTAAGGACACCATGATCGCCATTGGGATGGATGTGCCGCGATCGGGCGTGGCCCATTCGTGGTCCGAAGCGCAGGAGATTCTTGCTGCCGTACCCCTCCCCTGCTGCATCCGACCGGCCTATACACTCGGCGGTGAGGGCGGCGGATTCTGTCGCACGATGGCCGAGTTCGAGACGATCGCAAAGCGCGGGCTGGCGAAATCTCGTGTGGGCGAAATCCTGATCGAAGAGGACCTGACTGGGTGGAAGGAATACGAGCTTGAGGTGGTGCGTGACCGGTCGGACAACGTCGTCATCATCTGCTCGATTGAAAACATTGACGCGATGGGGGTTCACACCGGTGATTCGATCACCGTCGCGCCCGCGCAGACGCTCACGGATAAAGAATATCAGAAGATGCGCGACAGCGCGGTGGCGATCATCCGCGCGATCGGCGTGGAATCCGGTGGCTGCAACATTCAGTTTGCGGTGAACCCCCAAACCGGGCGACAGACGGTAATCGAGATGAACCCGCGCGTGTCGCGATCGTCGGCGCTGGCGAGCAAGGCGACGGGATACCCCATCGCGCGAGTCGCGGCGAAACTGGCCGTCGGCTACACGCTCGACGAACTACCCAACGATATCACCGGCACGACCCCCGCGAGTTTCGAGCCGACGATCGACTATGTGGTCGTGAAGATGCCGCGTTGGACTTTTGAGAAGTTCCCCGACTCGAACGAAACACTGACCACTCAGATGAAGTCGGTCGGCGAGGCGATGGCCATCGGGCGCACGTTCAAAGAGGCGTGGCAAAAGTGCATCCGATCCATGGAGGTGCAACGCTTCGGCTATGGGTTGGATAAGAACGACAAATGGCTGGAGGCCGAGCGAAAGGCGTCTCAGGCGGCTGATGCGAAGAGGAACGGCGAAAGAATGCCACTCGGTGGCACCACGGGCACGGAAGCGCCACCCGATACGGAGGAGGCGCACGCTAGCCGGTGGCCCATCCCTGAGAAGGTGTTGACGGATAAACTCTCGAACCCGTGCCAGGGGCGACCGTACTACATCCGCTACGCGATGAAGATGGGCTGGTCGATCGAGAAGATTCAAACGCTGACGGGCATTGATCCGTGGTTCCTCGGCCAGATGCGGGACCTGGTGGACGCTGAGACGGACACGCGCGACGACCAGGCGCTGCATCGCGTCAAACAATTCGGATACAGCCATGTACAGATCGCGTCGGCGCGAGCGACAAGCGTAAGCAGTGTGACCGCCGAATCGGAAACGGCGAGAGTGGTACCGGTGTACAAGCTCGTCGACACCTGCGCGGCCGAGTTCGAAGCCCGCACGCCGTACTATTACTCCACGCACGAGACCGGCTTTGAAACGATCGATCCGCCGGGATTCACTGTGGACGATGAATTGCGGGTCACGGACAAGCAAAAAATCATCGTGCTCGGCGGCGGCCCGAACCGCATCGGCCAGGGGATCGAGTTTGATTACTGCTGCTGCCACGCCTCGTACGCGGCCAGGGCGGTCGGGTACGAATCCATCATGGTCAACTCCAACCCGGAAACCGTCAGCACTGACTTTGACACGTCGGACATGCTCTTTTTCGAGCCGCTCACGCATGAGGATGTGCTACATATCATCCGGCGGCTCAACGATACGCCGCTGCCGGCGCGCCCGTCCGATCTTTCGGAACAAGACGCGGCCGCACCGGTCGCACCAAGTGGTCGCGTCAGAGGGGTGATCGTGCAGTTCGGCGGCCAGACGCCGTTGAACCTGGCCCAGGGGCTGAAAGACGCCGGTGTCCCCATCATCGGCACGCAACCGGAGATGATTCACGCCGCCGAGGATAGAGATCAGTTCCAGCGCGTTTTGCAAGAGCTAAGTCTGCTACAGCCGCCCAACGGCATCGCGCGCGGTCGGGCTCAGGCGATCGAGATCGCCGCGCGGATCGGCTTTCCGGTTCTCGTGCGGCCTAGCTACGTGCTCGGCGGACGCGGGATGAAAATCTGCAACAACGACGTCGACCTCAACGGGTTTCTCGATGAGGCGTTCGGGGCTTCGGATCGAAATGCCGGCGACGGTAACCCGGTGCTCATTGACAAGTTTCTCGCCGACGCCATCGAGGTCGACGTCGACGCGATCGCGGATTTCGGCTCGCCCGGCCAGGAAGATCATGATCGCGTCAAGCCGATGTGCATGGTGGCCGGTGTGATGGAACACATCGAGGAGGCTGGCATCCACAGTGGCGACAGCACGTGCGCCCTTCCGCCGTTTTCGCTCGGTCGCATGGTGATCGACGAGCTGTTTCGCTCGACCAAGCAGCTGGCCAAGCGTCTCGGTGTGTGCGGCGCGATGAACGTACAATACGCGATTCTGAATCGCACGGTGTACGTGTTGGAGGTGAACCCGCGGGCATCGCGAACGCTGCCGTTTGTGGCCAAGGCGACGGGTGTACCCTGGGCGCAGGTGGCCACGCGCGTCATGCTTGGCGAGCCGCTTCGGACGGTCCTCGATGAATGGGGCGTGGAGGAAACCCCGCGACCACGGCACACCGCCATCAAAGCACCGGTGTTTCCGTTCGATCGCTTCCCCGGCGTGGATGTTATCCTCGGCCCGGAGATGCACAGCACGGGTGAGGTGATGGCTATCGATACGAACTTCGGCCGTGCGTTCGCCAAGGCTCAGATCGCCACCGGCGTACCGCTACCGACATCCGGCAATGCACTCGTTAGCGTGAATGATCCCGACAAGCCGCGCATCGTGTCGATCGCCCGTGAGTTGTATGACCTCGGCTTTTCCATCTATTCGACGCTCGGCACGCGGCAGGCGCTGGCCGCAGCCGGCGTCCCTGCGAGTCTCGTGTCGAAAGCGTCGGACGCGCTCGATGCACCGTTCCTGAAAGACCTCATCCTCGACGGCACGTTGGATTTGCTGATTAACACGCCGATCCGCACCGGATCGGCCTCTGCAGAAGGTCGCTGGAGATCCGCCGCCGTCGCAAAACGGATTCCGCTCATCACCACACTCGCCGGCGCGCGGGCAGCCGTCACCGGCATCCGCGCGCTGACCAAGAACGACGAGGGCGAAGATGCCCTACCGCTGGAAGTCAAACCGTTGCAAGCCTACTTCGCGTCGTAGCGTGGAAGCACCCTTGCAGGACCGCGATGTTCGTCCTTCTCGGCCAGGCGCGCCTCAGGGAGTGTCCGTGGCCCAGGCATTGGCGATACGTAACGCACCTAGCATGGACTGGGCCTTGTTAAGCGTTTCCTGGTATTCCAGGCTCGGCTCAGAGTCGGCCACGATGCCCGCCCCGACCTGCGCGTCTACTCGCCATGTGTCTCCCTCGCCAGGAGTGATGACGAGCGTGCGAAGCGCGATGCAGGTGTCCATATTGCCACCGAAATCGATGTAGCCCACGGTGCCGGCATAGGGTCCGCGACGAACGGGTTCCACCTCATCAATAATTTGCAAGGCGCGGATTTTCGGCGCGCCGCTGACGGTTCCGACCGGGAGCACGTTGCGTATGGCATCGAATGCGGTTTTTCCGGATGCGAGTGTACCGGTCAGGTTGCTACAGATATGCATTACGTGGCTGTATCGCTCGATCGACATGAGGTCGCCCACATGTACGCTACCGGGTTCACAGATTTTCCCAAGGTCGTTGCGGCCCAGGTCCACGAGCATAACGTGTTCTGCGCGTTCCTTCGGATCGGCCAGCAGCTCTACTTCGAGTCCGCGGTCTTCGGTTTCCGTCTTGCCGCGTGGGCGCGTGCCGGCCAGTGGTCGAGCGGTCACGGTACGCCCCTCGATCCGGCAAAGGATTTCCGGCGACGCCCCGACAAGCGTGACGTTTGGAGATTTCACATAAAACATGAAGGGAGACGGATTGACCACCCGCATGGCACGGTAAACATCAAACGGGGAAGCCGCGGTGGTTGATTTCAGGCGTTGCGAAATAACGACCTGAAAGATGTCCCCAGTCCGGATGTATTGCTTGCATCGATCAACCGTTTGCTCGAACTCCGCCTGCAACATGCTGCTTTCGTAGCTGACTTCTCCGGTGTTCTCGGGCACAAGCGGCCTGATGGGATCGGGCTTGATGTCGGATAGCTTTTCCACCATGGTGTTGATGCGTCGCCCGGCGTCATCGTAGGCCACATTCAAGTCCGCACCATCGCCGACATGAGCGTGGGCGACCACGATGACCAGCTTACGCACGTGGTCAAAGATGACCATCTCATCGTAAATACCAAACGACAGATCGGGGATGTCCCGATCGTCCGACGGCGGCTGACCGAGCGTCTCGTAGTGTCGGGCGATATCATATCCGGCGTAGCCAACGGCCCCGCCGAGAAATCGAGGCAGCCCGTCCGCGTGCCGCGCCTCGTAGGTCGCAAGCAGCGACTCCAACGCGACGAGCGGATCCCCACCGGTCAACTTGTTCTCGTGGCCGGATTCGGTAACGGTAGTCGCGTCATCTTTCGCCTCGATCGTGGCGATGGGGTTGGCCCCCAAGAAGGAGTACCTTGCGATTTTCTCACCGCCAACCACACTTTCGAGAAGAAAAGCGTGCTCGGCATCGCCGGACAATCGCTCAAACGCCGACACCGGGGTGAGCTGATCGCTCAAAAGGCTGGCATAGACCGGTACGGCGCTGGCGTTATTGGCCAAGTGGGTGAACGTGGTTCGATTGGGCATTATGTGAAGCATGACGCGATCCTAGGAATCTGCCGCTTTGGGGTCAATGGTCGATGCGTACCTATATGTGTACAATGTCGCACACGCGGGAAGTAGTGCATGATTCCGTGGGCATGTATCGTGTATCTCGTGCGTGCGGAAGGGTGTTCGATTAGGGCGGATTCGGTGATATGTTTTCAGTGACGGTCACGGTAACGTTTTCGGCCACCCACCGCGTCAAGATGCCCAACGGTACATTCGAACCGCTTCACGGACATGATTGGGTGGTTCGAGCCGGTTTTTCGAGTGAGTCGCTGGATGATCGGGGGATGGTTGTCGATTTTTGCAAGGCGGAATCAGCACTGAAATCAGTGGTAGCCCCGTGGCATCATCGCCATCTGAACGATCAGGGGGCCTTCAAAAAAACGGTCCCGACAGCGGAGATGGTGGCCCAGCGCGTGTTTATCGCGCTCAGGGAGATGGATTTCCCCCAGCTTAACCGTGTGGAGGTCGTGGAAGCACCGGAATGCGTCGCGGTGTTTCACGTGTGATGGCCGGTGTTGAAGATGGGTTGCCCAGTTTGACGATGAAAAAAACGGTTTCTAGAATAGGGTAGGTTTCGAGAGATGTCGAGGGCTTGAGGCGATCGGCGGAGCTTTAATGGCCATGGTGTGTCAAATCTGCAAGCAAGCAAAGGCGACGGTCCACATCTCGGATATGACTCCGACGAAGCGAGACCGGCACCTCTGCGAGGAGTGCGCCGAACGCGAGGGGATTATCATCAAAAGCCACCACACGACCAGCGAAATCCTCCAGCAATTCATCAAGCAGAAAGTCGGGCTTGCCCCGGGAGATCAGTTCCTGTGCGACGGATGCGGCATGACCTTCCGAGATTTTCAAACCAAGGGGCAGCTCGGTTGCCCGCAGTGTTATGACTCGCTCTTACCGGTACTGATGCCGTTGATCGAACGTGCCCACGAAGGGAACACGTGTCATGTCGGCAAGACCCCCGTCACGGCCGAGACGACCGTGCGCCGGCAGGTCGGACTGGTGCGTCTCCGTCGCGAGTTGCAAGAGGCTATCGAGGGTGAGAATTACGAGCGGGCCGCGAAGGTGCGCGACGAGATCGAGGCGTTGGAATCCCAGTGACCATCGACGACCTGACAGGGACGACGGGAGAATGGCTTCGTAGTGAGGGCGCGATGTCGGACGTCGTGCTCTCATCGCGTATTCGCTTGGCGCGCAACCTGGCCGACCGACCGTTCCTGGTCAGCGCTTCCCAGGCCGAACGCACCCAAATCTATCGCACGCTCGTGGAAGAGATCACACAGACACCGGCTGGCGCGTCCGCGATGATCTTCGACATTGACGACCTCGATCCAATCGACCGTCGCATCCTCGTGGAGCGGCACCTCATCAGTCATCAGCACGCCTGCGGTGAAGGGTCTCGGGGGGTTACCATCTCGCCGGACGAAACGCAGTCATTGATGATTAACGAGGAGGACCACCTTCGCATCCAGGGTCTGCGAAGCGGCCTTCAACTTGAGGCGATTTGGGAGGACATCAGCGCGATTGACGATGCGGTCTCCTCGCGCGTGGCCATCGCATTCGATAAGAACCTTGGGTATTTGACGGCTTGTCCAACCAATGTGGGAACCGGAATCCGCGTGTCCGTCATGCTGCACCTGCCCGGTTTGAAATATACGGAAGAGATTGAGCGTATGGCGCGAGCGGCACGAGATATGCGGCTGGCAGTGCGGGGCCTGTATGGTGAGGGCACCGACGCCGTGGGCGATTTGTATCAAATCTCAAATCAGACCACACTCGGAAAGTCCGAGTCTCAGATCCGCGAGGCATTTACAGATCGCATCATCCCGCAGATCGTGGAGTATGAACGGCAAGCCCGTCAGACACTCATCAAGCGTCGGTGTGCCAAACTGGACGACAAGATCTGGCGTGCGTTCGGTACGCTTTCTCATGCGCGGCGTATCAGCGGTGAGGAAACGCAATCCCTGCTTTCGCCCCTTCGTATGGGTATCTACCTTGACCGGTTCGACCGATTCGACATCACCACGTTAAACGAAATGTTCCTCTATTCCCAACCCGCACACCTTCAGAGACTGCATGGTCGTCCTCTCGAAGGAGAAGAACGCGCGGTGGTTCGTGCGGATTACCTGCGCGGACGTATCGGTACTGCGTAGCAGATCAGCCGTCGAGGTTTCGCCCTTCAGCCACCTATCCCGGGGTGTTACATGTTACCGGTTGGCCCTATGGCTGACATTACACCGCTCACCCTTGGCCACATGACAGATGGCCCCGCCCGGTGAATGCGCGTCGTGACATCACAGCCACAACTCCGGTCGACGGTGGCGAACCGGCCACCACTCCCGTGGAGCGGCACACGTCGAGAATGGGGGCGTGGGCGTTGGTGGCGGTGCTGGCATTGGCCACGGCGCTGCGGCTCTATGGTCTGGGTGAACCGAACTTTTGGCTGGATGAGCTGCACTCGCTAGCCAACTCTGCAGGACGCCGTACGGAGTTCGAAGCCCCGACGCCCGGCGTAATCTTTTCGTTTTCATCCGGTAGCACCCAACTGACCGATCAGAGCACGTGGGGGCACGTGTGGCGAGGAATGTCGGTCGACAGTCATCCGCCGATCTATTTCCTCCTGCTCAATTCCTGGCGGCGTGTATTTGGCGACGGCGAATGGGCGGTGCGTGTGCTTCCAGTCATGTTCTCGATTCTTTCACTCATCCCGGTCGCAATGATCTTTCGTGAGTTCCGCCGCCCCGGCATAGGGATCGCGGCCGCCGCGATGTTGGCCGTCACGTTTGGTCATATCCGGTTCGCTCAGGAGAACCGCCCCTACAGTCTGGCGATCCTGCTCGTGAGCGTGAGCTATTGGACGTTTGTCAAGATGCTCATCGCCTGGGACGACATGACGAAACCCTCCCGGCGAGGATGGGCGTTCGTCTACGTGGGAAGCACGCTGGCCGCAGTGATGACGCATTACTTCGCGGCCGCCGCTCTGCTCGGACAGGCCGTAATCGTCGTCACGCGGGCAAGGGGTGCGTTTCGCTGGGTGTGGGGCGGTCTGGCTATGCTGGCAACAGCGTGCTTTGCGATCATCTGGGGGTCCTCACTGGCGGACCAATGGGCGTTCATCACCAATCAAGAGTGGCTACAGCTACCAGAGCACCGCCATCTGATGATGACGATGCTGCGTGTGACGGCAGTCCCGGTCCGTCTGCTGGTGTGGCACGAGTCATACGAACCGGGCTACTTGTCGTCTGCGTTTGGGATCGTCATTCTCTACGCGGCCTTGCTGGGTATGAGAGGGCAAACCGCAGATCAGGCGAAGGTGTTCGTGTGGTGGTACGCAATGCCGCTACTCTTTTTCGCCATCGTGGACGTCGCGACGGGCAGACAGTTGCTAAAACACCTCCGGTACCTATGCATCGCAGCGCCCGGTCTGGTCGGATTGATCGTGGTGGCGAGCACACGGCTTCGCGGTGGGAGGCTCTGGGCGGTCCTTGGGACGGCAGGCGCGGCCATGTTGTTTACGTTGCACGTGCCGACGGCCGTAAATCCGCGGGCCAGAGTGGCAGCCAGGCTGATCGCGCAGCAGTGGCAACCGGGAGATTTGCTCGTGTTCGAGGCCATCGGCTGGATGGACTGGGCCCGGCAATCGTATCAGACGGTCAGGTACTACCTACCGGAATATACTCAGGAGACACCGGATGTGCTCTTGGTCAATGCCCCCCCCGACGCACCACTGAAGGCAGCCATCGCCGCCTACCCGCGTATCATCGTGGTATCGTCACGAGCGGGTGCCGACGCCAACCCGGTCCCGTCGTTGTTTCATCAGGTGGTTAAAACCGGTTACGTCCGCCGGGTCGGTGAGATTCACCTGTTCGAGAAAAACCAACCGCATCCCGAGGCGCAGGGTTCCGCTAGAGACCGGTGAGCAACTCGGACACCTGAAGCCCCAGCGAGTTACTGATTCTTGCCAGTGCCCAGATGGACGCGGCATTCTTTCCGAGCTCGACCTGCGACAACTGTGATGTCGTGAGATCGGTTCGATCGGAAAGCTGACGCAGCGTCAGATTTTGCGCCACACGGTGGCTTCGAATTCGCTGGCCGATGAGCCGGTTCAACTCGTGTTCGTCGGTGTAGATGATGCCCATGCGCTGGCAGGCCCGGTCGATCGCCGAAGCAATTTCCTCTTGCTTGAACGGTTTGGCGATATAGTCGCAGGAACCATGACGCATCGTTTCGGTCGCACTATCGAGATCGGGAAACGCCGTCATCATGATGCAGCTCATACGGTCGTCGATCGCCTTGAGCCGCTCGACCACTTCCACCCCGTCCATCGCGCGCATACGCAAATCAATCAGCGCTACCTGAAACGACTCCTCCTCGGCCGCCGCGACAGCCTCGTCGGGATTCGTATACGCACACGGGTTGTAGCCGCGGTCCTCCAGGAGCAAACTCACGGTCTTGCAGATCGATGGATCGTCGTCGATGATGAGAACCTTGATATGGTGCCGCACTGCCATGTTAATCACTTCCCCTGTCTTGTCTGTCCGAGAACCCGCCCGGCGCGTCGTTCTCAGTTGAAAAATTATGTGCCCCACGCCGCATTCGTCGGGCGGTCACCTTCGAACCTCCTCATTCTACGGTACTACTTCATCGGTTTCCAGTGGTGAACGACACGAGTCCTATAATAACACCCTAATGTAGCCTGAAGCTCACAATCGATACGAGAAAGTATTAGTTGAAAACTGTATGGCTACGAGAACAATCCGTGAAAAAACATGTCGCCTGCCGTGCCTCATGCCGACACAGAACAGCTTGCACCGATCCGGACCCCTGTCATCTCAGCCCCTGTCATCTCACGCTGAGATTCTGACCAGCGAGTCACGGATCACGGCGTTCGAGCGAGTCGAGCGCTACTGAAAAACGATCCGGCGCGTTATCCTCCAGCAGGACAACGATCGGTGCGTCACCTCTGTGCGCGAACACTTTTCCTTCGTAGTTATCCGACTTGGCCACTGCGAGTTGCCATGTGGTGTTGTCTGTGTCCGTCAGAGAGAGCGAAAACGCGGGTCGGTCCAGCCCATAGGCGGCCAAGCGATCCGCGGCGTAGTCGACGATGCGAGCGACTCTCAGATCCCGAATGCGTAAGAGCAGACCCTCTACCTTTTTGTTGTCGAGCGGTAGGTCCGGCTCGGCGGCATACACCCAACGCCCCTCCCGTCGGTCGAAAGAAAACGCCCCCTGCGGCGACTCCACCGAGAAACTCGAAATTGAATCCGGTTCGAAAGACCAGAGGTGTTCGTCGGTGTTTTCCCTCACCAGCATATCGACCAGACTTCCATCGAGTTCATAGAATGTCGCCGCATCCTGGCGTTTCGCATAGACCTGTCCGCCGTGATTGGCCCGCAACGTCAAAGAGGTAACTTCGATGGCGTGATCGCCGGTGGCACTGCCCATGGTCTGGTCATACGTGATCGTGACGACGGTAGCCGGCTCCTGAAGCCCACCCGCGTCGGCGTCGTGGGGTGGCGAGGCCAGAACGCGCGTCGCACGGAGGCCTGCCAGCGTTGTAGCCAGCTTCCCCAAAGCTTCCTGGTTCACCTCCATCGGGATCGGTGCCGTCATCGACCACACCCCGTCCTTCTTCTCATAACGTAGTGTTTGCCTGCCCTGGGTGACCGGGTTGGCGGATTCGACGGTCAGCCCCACGATGGCAGACGGTGCCAGATGAAATACCGTATGATCGACATAGGCGATCGGATCCTGAATGAGCGTGGCCACGTCGGACACACGAACTTTGGCAATGGCGACCTCATCGTTGTGACGTGCAAACAGGAGCCGTTTACTTGTGGCGTCGGTGAAGGTGCCGATGACGATACGCTCCGGTGCCGTCGCGCCCGGAACCATCAGGCTGATGCTCGCTTGGGGGTGGTCAAAACCAAAGGCTCCGGCCGGGCGTTCCACGTTTTTGGCATAGGCCGTCGCCGACAAGTCGTGAATACCTTTCAGCAAGTCTGACACGGCCTGTTCGTCGAGCGCAGCGGATCCGTCGGCACGTCGCCATGAACCGTTTTCACGCTTGGCTGAGAGGCTTCCGTGAGGCGTGGTCAGTTCGAAGCTGGTGGCCGTAGTCACATCAACGGACGTAAGTCTACGGTCTCGCCATTCGCTCAGGACCGGTTTGATTTGATCGAGCGTGGTTTTCATGATCGTCGCCACGGCGGGGTCATCGCCGGCACGAACATAGACCTTGGTCTCCTCCCCGATCGGAGAACGATCTGAGACGTGCAACACGTAGACGGATGTGTTGGTTTCAGTTTTCGGCGGCGCAGGAGGTTCTTCTTTGTTTTCCTCCGAGGCGTCGTCCGAGTCCTTACTCTTCACTTCGACCGTTTGCTCGACGGTGACCCGAAAGGTGAAGGCGGCAGGTGTCAACCCGTAAATCGGAAGTTTGCTCTCGTCATCATCGTGCCATTGAATCACCCTCAGACGCGCCAACGCCGCTACGGCCTCCTGCACCTTGGATGTCGCCTTCGCCGCCACGGGAGATTCCACCATCCAACGTGCGCCGTGGCGTGTGAACACGTATTGTGTTTCACCCGCTTCGCGGTCCACAATTTCGATGCGCGTGGCGTCGTGTTCATCAAAAGACCAGAGCATTTTTTCGCGGTAGTTGACCGCCTTGTCCTTGAACAAGCTGGACAGGCTTGATTTACCGACGCAGATGCGCGGGCTGCCGGCCAACCGAACGTAGGTTTCCCGCTTTCCGGCCGGTCCGCCGATTTCCACGGTGGTGCTCTTCCCGTCTTTATCGCTCATGGTGACCACGGCGTGCGGCGGTGCCAGCCCGGCGGCATCGGCCGAGACTGCGCCGGACTCACCTTTTTCGTAACTGATGTCGTACATGAGGCTGCCCAATTGTCGCGGAAGTTTCTCCACCTCCCACGACACTGCTTTGAATTCCCGCGGCGAGGTCATGTACCACACCTCGTGGCCGTGGTCTTCCGCCTTCTTCTCGAAGAGCCACTCATCTCGACCCGGCCGCTTGAGGCTGATTTTCACGACCTCACCGGGAGGATCTTCAATCAACTCACGTGAAGTCACTGCACCCCCGCGCGATGGTTCCGGCACGGGCGTTTCCGTCCCACCTGAACGCGAGCGCACAAGGTATAGCCCCAGTGTGAGTAATCCGAGTGTCAGAGCCAGCGTGAGTGTGTTTTTCGGGTTCATAGGGTACTACCTACGTCTGGTCCACCACGTGACACCGCCAAACGCCAGCGCCAGCGCCGGCCAGGCGAAGATGGTGAGTGCCTGGATCAATTGCCGTGTCGACTCGTCCTTGATTTCAAGAACAGCTGCGTCGATCGGCTTACCAATGTTCATAAAGTCGGTGTTGTCGTTGAGCCAATGCAACGAATTGATAAACAGAGTCACGTTGCCCGGATTGCTCGAACGAATGGTCATGCCCTGTGACGTAAACGCCAACTGGCGAGCAAACGCCACGTCATCCATTGCAAAACTTCGTGAAGAAACCACCACAATCTTCGCGTCGCCCTTGGCAGCCGCCACGGCGAGCGTGTAGGGACCGAGCGTGTCGCCCTCGCTTCGAGTCATGAAGCCGTTGCTCTGAAGCTGCTGCTGATAAACCTGCAGGTTCTTGACGCCCCAGACCGTATCGCGTTTGGGCAAGGTCACGAGCACGTCCTGGGTCACGCCTTCCGGTAGGGTCTCAGCCAATACGAGGGGCGCGGCGAAGGGCAAAGTCAGCAACCGTGCCTGCCCCCCGCTGACGATCACGTGGTCACCGAGTTCGACATCGCTCATACCGAACAGCTGGGCGGTGTTTCGCGGCGGCGCATACTTGCCGGGCTCAAAGTTGATCGTTTCGATAAGCAGTTCACTGGTGTTTACCGTGATACCCCAGTTGTCTTTGAGGTAATCGCCATATTCGTACGTCGCAGGCATCATTCCGAACGGCCCCGGATACCATCCCGCGATGAAGATGGCCCGGGCGTCGTCACCAAGCTTCGAAAGCAGCATCTGTCGGTGTGCGGCCGTGAAAGGCGGCTCCTGGCTCGGTCGGCCCATCGGTCCGGGCTGAGGCGACGCAGGCTGAAGCACGACGTAAATCGTTTTCGTCGGCGGAGGGTCAAGTTGGGGAGGCTCGTTGGATGATTTCAGATCCCATTCGTCAACAACGAAGTTGGTGTCTTCGAGTTGCTTTCTCATCGTGGCATAAGGCGAGGGCGCTTGCCCGGGGATAATCGCACCGGCGACCTGGGGCATTCCACCGTAACGCACAAAGATGACGGCCGTTTGCTCCTTATGCGTCACCCGTAGAATGGCGGAGGTGAGCTTTTCCTCGCCCTTGAAGGCGCGGTCTTTAAACTGAGCGGTACCTGCACGGTGGGGATCCATGACGGGCCAGATGTCGGAAAACTCGACCACCAACGCATCGTCCTCGGTCTCGACGACAATGGGGTTTGCGTTCGGGACGAGCTTCTGCATCAGCTCATCAAATGCCAGTGGCTCAAGCGCGCTGAGCTTGGTCGACTCCCCCTCCAACTCCGCAACCAACTCACTGTAGCGCGACCCGGCATTGGTCAGATAATCGACCACCGGCTTGGGCAGATCCTCATTCCGAGCGACCTGCGTCCGGGAGAAGTCAGCGATGTCTTGCAGGGATTTGATGAAGTCACTGTAGAGCGTCTTCAACACCGCCGTAGCAGCCGTGTACTGAGCGCTGTCGAGTGCGGTCAAAGCGTCGATCTGATCGCGCGATTGTTGGGTCTGCTGCGTCCATTGCTGCAGCAACGTCTCGATCTGACCAACGGCGGCCCCCGTTTCTTTGGAGCCGGAGATAGACGACAAACCACTGATCGCCTTGGCTTCCGCCTGGACCAAAGCCCGCATACGATCGTCCAACTCCCCGGTATAACGATCAACGCGCGCCTTGTAGCTTTCGATTTCTTTGGCAAAACGTGGTTTTTTTCGGAGGCGCTCGCGGAACTGAGCGAGTTTTTCGTGATCGGCCAGCGGATTGATCTTCTCGGCCGTCACCTTGGCGCGAGCGGTCGACTCGTACAGCTTGAGCAGATCATCGATGGTGCGTCGGTAGAGCTGCTGATCTTTTTCTTCCAGATCTGTTTCAAAATAGAGCGACGTCAACGTGATGGGCGTATCGAGTTCTCGAAGCAAGCGTTCGGTGGCCTCACCCAAGCTGTTCACCTGAGATGACGTCATGTCCACACGAGCGCCGGGGAGGGAATAGGCGATGGTCTGCACCACGCCCACGATGGCCACCATCAGCAACGTGGCGATGACGACGTTACCGCCGATGGTCATCCGTCGTTTCGATGCCGTGGGACTGTGACCGCTGGTTGTCTGGTCGGAGTTTACTGCCATCGACGCATCTCCAATCGTTTGACGGTCAGGTAGAGAAACAGCACCGTCGTACTAAGGAAGAACACCACATGATTCAGGTCCACCATGCCCCGGACAAAATCATAAAAATGAGTGGCCACGGACACGTGCTGAAGCACGGCTCTGAGCGATCCGGCCGGCACGAATTGGGCCAGCCCCTGCGACGCAAAGGTGATCATCGCCAGCAGCCCAAAACTAAGCAGTACCGCCACGATCTGGTGTTTGGTGCAGGCACTAAAGAACAGCCCCACCGATAGAAACAATCCCCCGAGCAGGATGAGTCCGATGACGTTGCACAACAGCAGCGTCGGGTCGAGCGGTCCGAAGCTCGCCAGGATGATCGGATAGGGCAACATCGCAAGAAGCAGCACACCGAACATCGCAAACGCTCCGAGGAACTTACCCAGAACGATCTCCGTTTCAGTGATGGGCATGGTCATGAGGGTTTCAATCGTGCCGTTGCGAAACTCTTCGCTGAGCTGACGCATGGTGAGCATGGGCAGCACGAACACGAGAATCAAGATGAGCCACTGCCCCAGCAATGATCGGAGTGACGCCTCGCCGCCGGGCACAAAGGTGCCCAGCCCGAACGCCAACCCGCAGGCGAGAAGGAAGATGGCCATCACAATATACGCGATCGGCGATAGGAAATACGCACCAAGCTCGCGTTGAACCAGTGTGGGAATGTTTCGCATGTGTGTCTCCGACGCTGTCCCAATCACCCTGGGTCCCAATCACCCTGGGTCCCGGCACCCTATGTCCCGGCGTCCTGTGACCTGACGCCATGCGACCCGATGTCCTGTCCCGACGCCCGTGGCTCGATCGGGGATGGGCATCACTATCCTTACCGGGGTTGATCCGCCTCCGTGTACCGTTTCTTTGCCGTCACCTTGACGAAGAAATCTTCCAACGTGGCTCCTTCGCGGTGGAGTTCCCGCATGGGCCACCCCTTGGTGCTGGTGAGCCGGAAGATGTCTTCACGCACATCCACATCGGTCTTGGGTCTCACGTTGATCTTAACCCAGCCGTTATTGGCACTCACATCGAGACTCTCGACACCGTGGATGGCCCGTACACCGGCTTCGATCTCTTTCTCGGGGCCACAAAGCTCCGCCACCACGGGTGCCTGTGAGACATATTGGGCGAGTAGCTCTTCGGGAGAACCGCTGGCCACGATGCGCCCGTCGGCGATGATGATCGTACGAGAGCAGGTTTGCTCGACCTCATGCAGAATGTGAGAGCTAAGCATCACGGTGTGACGCTCGCCCAGTTCCCTGATGAGCGTGCGCGTCTCTCGAATCTGGCGCGGGTCCAGACCGATGGTCGGTTCGTCTAGGATCAGAAGGTCCGGCTCGTGCATCATGGCATCGGCCAGCCCGACGCGCTGCTTCATACCCTTGGATAGCTGGGCGATGGGGCGATCAATAAACTCCCCCAGCCAACATCGCTCAGTCACACGACGGATCGCATCGAGAGATTCCCCCCGGGATAAACCGCGAAGTTTGCCGCGAAACCGCAGATATTCCCGAACGCGCATCTCCGGATAGAGCGGAGTCGATTCGGGCAAGTACCCGATGCGACGTCGTACCTCGATCGAATCTTGAAATACGTCGAACCCGGCCACGCGGACCGAACCGGCACTGGCCGGGTGGTAGCAGGTCAGCACACGCATGGTGGTCGTCTTGCCGGCTCCGTTCGGCCCAAGCAAACCAACCACACCGCCCGGCTCGACATCGAAGGAGATATGGTCGACGGCCACGAAGGAGCCGTACCGTTTGGTCAAGTTTTGTACGCGGATCATAGGGCCGCTCCGGTCAATCGTTTGTGTAAGCGTATGGGCTGGGTCACCTGACCGGTGGAGGAAAGCCGATACGAACGGTCAAGCTCCACTCACCTGCCCATCAGGATCGCGCAGGGTATGGCCGTATGCCGCCATGTCAAGGCAAACGCCGATAGCCGTCGCTGCCGGTGAGTACGCCTGAGAGCCCACTGGAGTTCGGCCCTGTCAAAAAATGTTCCTGTCCTCCCCCTACCCGGGTCTATGGATTCGCTCTGCTTGCCACATGCCGGTGCGTGTCGGTAGAATCGCGTACGTTGGGTTGCTTCCGGCAACCGGCGTGCCACGGCGTGCCCGCCGTCTTGAACGGAGTGGTTGTTACGAAACTGTGATCTTATGCGATCTATCGATGAAATCATCGTCATTGGCTCTGGAAATTGGGGACTTGCGCTGGCGGTGCTGTTTTCCAAGACCCGGTCGGTACGTGTGTGGGCCATCGATCAGGCGACGGCCGAGAAAATCAACGCCGATCGGGAAGTGACCGGAGGGGCGTGCTTCCCTTACCCCATCCCGACCAAGGTTCGCATCGAGCCGAAGTATCAATCGCCGTTTGACCCAAACCGCACGTTGGTTGTACTGGCGGTTCCCTCTTCTCAGATGCAGTCGGTGGCAAGGGAGTTATCGCAACATGCCGAGGCACCGTTGGTACTCACGGTGTCGAAGGGGTTTGACTTGGCGCGGCAGTGTACGATGAGTTCGCTGATTCAGGCAGAGGTGCCCGACGCGTCCGTCGTGGTGCTCACGGGGCCGACCATCGCAAACGAGGTGGCCGAAGGACAGCCCACCCGCGCAGTACTCGCGTGCGAAGACCTGACCGCTCTGGCGTTGGTGAAACACGCATTAAAGAATGATGTCGTGGCGTTTGAAATCAGCCGCAACCCCGTGCATCATGAGGTGCTCGCGGCTCTGAAGGGATTGGTCGCCATTTCGGTGGGTATGGCCGATGGTGCCGGGCTCGGCGCAAACACCCAGAGCGTGCTGATGACGGAGGGGCTACACGAACTGGTCACGGTCGGCAGTTTTTTCGGCATTCCCGAGTCGGTGTCGTATGGGGTGTCCGGCGCGGGCGATCTGATTACAACCTGCATCAGTCGCGATTCACGCAACCGCCGTCTCGGTGTGGCGCTGGCCGAGGGACGCACGCTCGAACAAGCGCTAGAACGTGTCCGCATGACGGTGGAGGGTGTGGCCATGTCGCAAACGATCGAGACGCTCTGGTCGTTGGACGTCTCCATACCGCTGATTCACTTGGTCAACGCAATTCTTCGCGGAAAGAAATGCGACATCCGCACGGAGCTATCCACGTTGATCGCAGCGCTGTAACCGTCGGAAGTTGACGGCATGCACCGGCATGCCCCACCGACAGGGTGGCCCATCTCTTCAGAGGTGGAGGATTCGAATGGCCCATCGATTCGCGCTCACCACGGCCAACGCCATGAGGCGGCCGGCGAATCGAGCCGTGTGTCGTCGGGCGGAACCCGACCTACCGCGAGATACTACATGCGTGCCATCATACTGGCGGCCGGGTTGGGTCGGCGTCTCGCACCGATGGGCTGGGACAAGCCCAAATGCCTGCTCGAATTCGCCGGGCGAAGTTTGCTCACGCGGACGCTGGCCTCGCTGGCGGAACATCACATCGAAGATATCGCGATTGTCGTGGGCCACCGCCGCGAACTTATCCAGGCGAGCGTACGCACTGATGCCCGCCTCACCTGGATCGAAAACGATGACTTCGCCACCACGAATACGATTCATTCGCTTTGGCTGGCTCGTGCGTTTCTGAATGATGACGTCGTCCTGTGCAATGCTGACGTGCTCTTTGATTCGGCGATTCTTGGTGATCTTGTGGCCCATCGCGGTAGTGTGCTCGGGGTGGAGGAACGGCTATGTGACGCGGAAGAGGTCAAGGTAATCGTCGATTCGGATGACCGCATCCTGCAGATCGGCAAAGCGTTGGAACCCGGCGATTGCCTGGGCGAGTTCATCGGGATCGCCCGGTTTGATCGAGACACCGCCGTGGCGCTGGCGGCCTCGCTTCGCCGATACAACGAGATACTCCGCGAGCGTGATCTGTTTTTTGAGCAGGCGGTGGATGATGTCGCGCCGGATCGCGTGTTGCGGGCCGTGCGATGCGGGGGGCATCGCGTCGTGGAGATTGACACGCCCGAGGATGTCGCGGCCGCCCGTCGGCTCTTCTCGGTCTGAACCCTGGTGCGTTCGGTGCCTCGCGATGGTGCGCGACGCACGCCGGTCGCTGACTCATGGAGAACGCTGCGATTGATGCGACCGGAAACCCGTCACAGTTTGGTGTTGATGTTCGGCACGGGCGTGACGACCACGCTGGCCGTCGTGTACAGCGTGTACGCCGGACGAACACTCGGAAAAGAGGCGTACGGGGATTTCGTCGCGGTGCTGTCGTTGGTGGCGCTGTGTCACCTGTCGCTCGGACCCATCAACGGGACGGTGGCGCGGTTCACCGCGCAGTATGCGGCCGAGGGCTCGCTCGGTCGGGCGCGCACCCTCTGGCGATATGTCACGCGTCGTGTCGCCGCGTATGGGCTGGTGTTCTCGGCGGCGGCGCTCGTAGCGGCCGTCCCCCTCGCCTCGCTTCTTCGGCTTTCCTCGGTGTGGTCGTTGGTCGTGGGTGTCGCGATTATTTATGTGACGCTGGTGCTGGCCGTGTCGCGCGGGGCGCTTCGTGGGTTACAGGCGTTCGGCTCGCTGAGTCTGAACACCATGATGGAATCCGCGGTGCGGCTGGGGCTGGGCGTGGCGTTGCTCGCGGTGTGGTGCCACACGGCCAGCGGTCTGTCGGCGTATCTTGCGGCGCTGGTGGTGGTGCTGTTTGTCGCGCGATCGCAGCTTGGTCGCCGCTGGCGTGGCCACGACTACGAACGTGTGGATGGCACGGCGATTCGCCGGTTCGCCGGTCCGCTGCTCATCATGACGATCACGTCGGCCGGTCTGCAAAACGTGGACATGCTCTTCGCCAAGCGGTTTCTGATCGAGGCCGACGCCGGGTTGTATGCGGCCGCGTTCACGCTGTCACGTACGATGAGTGCGTTGGTCACGCCGTTCACGACGCTCCTGCTGCCGGTGCTGACGCAGTTGCATGGCGAGGGGCGGCGGCTCGGCGGCACGTTCGCGCGCACCTGCGCCTATTTTCTGCTCCTGGCGGCTGTGCCGATCACGCTGTTCGCGGTGTGGCCGCAGCAGATCATGACGCTGCTCTACCGGGAGGAGTTCGCCGGTGCCGGCACGCTGCTGTTGCCGCTGACGCTGATGCGGCTGTTCGGCTACCTGTGCCACCTGATTGCGCTGGCATTCGCGGCGACCAATCGCTTCCGGTTTCTCTGGGTGTATGTGACGGGGTTTGTCGTTCAGCTTGTGTTGTTGCTTTGGTGGCACGATTCCGGCGAGCAGATCGCCCGAGTGGGTTTGCTGACCCAGGGTGTCATACTTGTGGCACTGGCGCTGTTTCAGTGGCGAAGCGGGTTCGGCTCGACGCCTGACGAAGAGCGTATCTCACCGTAGAGGTTTATCATGGCCGGTGCCGATGCGTTGCGTGTGATCGACGAATGTGCTTCTCTGGTCGCGGCGCATGGCGGCGAGCTGGCAGACTGGGCGGCGAACTACGCGCGTCACCATCGGCATCGTCTGGCCGACGATCTGAGTATGATTCGCAGCACGGTGGATCGTTCCCAGCGATTGCTGGAGTTGGGCGCTCTGCCGCTGTTTCTGACGCTGGCGCTCACACGAGATGGGTATGACGTCGTGGGGTTGGATATTGCCCCCGATCGGTTTTCCGAGGTGATCGCGGCGCACGGACTGGATATTCGGGCCGTCAATTTTGAAACGCATCGGATCCCTCTGGAACGTGCGTCGGTGGATGTCGTGCTGTGTAATGAGGTGTTTGAGCATCTGCGTATCGATCTGATCGCGACGATGCGTGAGGTTCACCGTGTGCTAAAAGTGGGTGGCGTGATGCTGCTGTCCACGCCGAACATGCGAAGCCTTCGCGGGTTGTGGATGCTGTTTCGACACGGCACGTCGTGTCACATCGGCCCGGACCTCTTCGACGAATACGACAAGCTCCGGCGTTTCGGCCACATGGGTCACGTGCGGGAGTACACCGCGGCCGAGGTGTCGCGGTTTCTCCGCCGGGTTGGTTTTTCGATTGATCGCGTGGTCTATCGAGACTACGGCCCGCCGGTGCGACGCTCCCTGTCGGTGCGTGCGCTGGCGGCGTTCGAGAACGCCGCGTGCCTCTTGGCTCCGATTCTCAAATCGTTCTTTACGATCGTGTGTACGAAGAAAGCCAACGACCCGACGAAGAATCCGCATGAGCCGTAGGGCATGCTATTGCATGCCGCAAGCTACTTGAAGCATGCTGTTGCATGCCGCAATCACGCTACCCCCACACCGGCCAGTTCGCGATGCCGTCTATGATAAGTACCTTCAAACCGGCCGTGGTGAGTGCGACGAGATAGGCGATGCGGAATCCCCGTTCGGAAATGCCTTGCAGAAACCGCTTGCCGATCAACGTGCCGGGGATGACCATAACGATCATCACCGCGGCGAGCGGCCCGAGTTTGCTCAGGTCCAGGTCTCGCAGCCAGATAAACGCCGGGATCTTCAGAATATGCGTGGCGAGTTGGCAAACCGCCTTGGTGGCGATGAGCCGGTTCTTGTCAAAGCCGCGCCGCGCGAACAGCGGCCCGATCAGCGGTCCGACGGCTCCGACGGTAAGCGCCGCCGTCCCCGCCGCCAAACCCATGAGCGGAAAATCCCACCATCTTGAAGAGGCCGTCACGCCACCCTTTGGCTTGGGCAGGTACACGGACACAAGAATGAACACGCCGATCATCGTTTTGAGATAGGGCTCACTCTGTTCCGGTTCGCCGAGCGACCATAGGAGCGTCATCCCAATGGCCGCACCAGGTACGACGCCCAGCACAAACCGCCCGAACGCACTCCGATCGACATTTTTGATAAACGCAAGCACCCGCGTGCCGTTGCTGGCAATCTGAACGGCCGCGTGGGTCGGGATCGACTCCGCGTGCGTCATAAAGCAAAGCATCGTGGCGAGTAGCATGATCCCGCCGCCCATGCCCAGCACGGCC
>JAJRSP010000043.1 GCA_024278775.1 Planctomycetota bacterium | reverse complement strand
GCTTCATCAGGGCCTCCGTGCCTGTACGAAAATTGCAAGGTTTCACCATCAATCGATACAAAACCCTGCAATTTCCAAGCCACGAAAATGACGAAAAATACGGCGATCTGCACGCGATAACCGTCTTTCAGGGACGACTACTTGCTTCTCGATTGAAGATTTTCGTCATCGATCAGAACGCCCAGTATGAGTCGATCGATTCGATACGACAAGCGATGCTCGTCGTGCGCCGACGTCGTTCTTTTCCCCCTTACCAAGGGGGGATTGAATACCAAGTTATTTATGTCTTTCGTGGGATCATCGCCTCCGCTTTCGACCTCCCCCAGCCCCTCCTTGGCAAGGAGGGGAGAAAAAGGCCCGACTCTTTCGAAGCCAGGAGGGGAGACAGAAAAAAGCCCGACCCTTTCAAGGCGAGAAGAGGCGAAAGAAGCCGCGTTGTCGTCCTCGCGTCTTACCCTCCCTGGATTTCGTCGGCCAATTTTTTGGCACCGTAGATTTTTCTGAGTGATTCGATGATGCCGCGCGAATCAACTGCCACCGTTCGCGCCACGCGATCGGTGTAGGCCGTGTTCCACACGAGCGTGTGAATGTTGCCATCGAACACAAGCCCGACCAGCTCACCTTTGGCGTTCACGACCGGACTGCCGGAATTGCCTCCCACGACGTCGGCCGTACACACGAAGTTCAACGGCGTCGAGAGGTCCAGCTTGCTCTTGCCGTTTACCCAGGGGTCGGCCAGCGCAAACGCCTCGTTGCCTTTCCGCTCTTTCCAACGCTCGAAGAGCCCGGCGAAATCGGTAAACGCGGGTACGTGGGTGCTGCCTTCGGAAAAACCACTCACGGTGCCGAACGTCAGACGAAGCGTGCCGGTAGCGTCAGGAGGAATGTTCTCTCCGTAGACCGCGAACCGCGCCGCCCCGATTTTCTCATACGCCTCACGCTCCACGCTTTGCACCTCATCCTCATAGCGCTTGCGTACCGCGCGAGCCTGCGGATCCAAGTCATACGCCAGACGGATCAGCGGATCGGTCGAGGCGTCAATCGCGCGTTTGCCGCCCTCGGCCAGCCGTTTGCGCTCGGCCGGATCGGCCAGCTTGGTCCCCTCCACCAACGCAATCGCTCGCGCACGCGGGCTCTGGCCGGCCAACACGCTCGTCACCAGCGGATCATCGCCGCCAAGCTGCTCCGCCAGGTAAGAAAACCCGCTGGTGAGATGATCGATCTCCATCGCGTCGTAGACCGGCGCGGGAGAGAAAAGCCGCAGTTTCATGGAATCAAGGGATGAATCACGAAACTCGGGGAGCCGATCGCCGTTGGGCTTGGGAAGTTCCTCGGCCATCCGCACGAGCGTACGCGCGATGCCGAATAGCGTAGACCCACCACCGGCCGCCCGCCCCGACAGGAGGTTCAGTTCCTTGGCCATCGCACGATGGTCTTGCTGCGCCTTGGCGATATCATCCCAAGCATCGCCCCATTGGGCATGATACTCCGGATTGGCGGCCACCGCCGCGCGCAGTTGTTTTTCCTCCGCAGTTTTCTTCTGCATGACCTCCGGGTCGAGCAGTCCGGCCAGCATCCCGGTGAGCGCCTTTCGGGCGTTTTGATAGCCCATCAGGGTGCTTTCGGCGATGCGCGCGTTTTCCGCACTGCGTGCGCTGAAGTTGATCAGCTTGACCTCCCGACGCCAGATGTAATCCAGAATGCGCGGATAGGCGACATCGCGTTGGTACTTGAGATGAGCGACGGTGTATTGCCGCTGCGTGCGGCCGGGGTTGCCCGCCACAAAGATCAGCTCGCCGTTCTTCGTACCGTCGGGACTCCAGGAAAGATAATCCTTGCTGTGCAGCGGCTTGCCGTTTTCGTAGATACGGAAAAAGCACATGTCCAGGCAAAAGCGGGGGTACTCGAAGTTATCCGTATCACCGCCGAAATGGGCGATTTTTCCCTCCGGTGCCATCACCAGACGCAGGTCGGTGTATCGTTTGTAGCTATACAAATGGTAACGCGCACCGTGATAGAGCGTGACGACGCTACAGTTCAGCCCGGTGGTGTCCTCGGCCGTCTTCGTGATCTCGGCGATGCGTTTCTTCCGTGCCTTGTTGGCCTCCGCCGGCGACATGCCCGGTGTCACGGCCGACTTCACCCGATCGGTCACGTCTTCGATGGTCATGAGCACATTGACCTCGGCATCCGGGCACTTCAGCTCCTCATTCAGCGAACGCGCCAAGAACCCATCGGCCAGCAGATCGCGATCTTTCGTGCTGAGCCGCTGTAGTTGGCCGCGACCGACGTGATGGTTGGTCATCACCAAGCCGTTCGGCGACACCAACGAGGCCGACCCCCCAAAGCCGAACTTCACGCACGACTTCTGCAGGTGATTCAGCCAGTCGGAGGTCGGCGTAAAACCATACTTCGCTTGCAGCGGAGCCGTCGGCGGATTGGTAAACAACCACATTCCCTCTTCCGCCAGCGCCGCACCGCCGACCATACCGGCCAACACGACCGATAGACACACACGCATCTTGTTCGATTTCATATCAAATCCTCTCTCGAAAGTTGGTCTTTTCGGATTGATTCTGCCCGAAAACGGAAGCGGTGGCCAGCGGAAAACCCACCCAAAGAGGTATGAACCGGTAGAAATAGAGACGGAAACAGGTGACTGTCCCTATTTCGTCGTCCCTGAAAGACGGTTATCGCGTGCAGATCGCCGTATTTTTCGTCATTTTCGTGGCTTGGAAATTGCAGGGTTTTGTATCGATTGATGGTGAAACCTTGCAATTTTCGTACAGGCACGGAGGCCCTGATGAAGC
>JAJRSP010000042.1 GCA_024278775.1 Planctomycetota bacterium | reverse complement strand
TTGAGTGCGCGCTCGCGTTTCATGGCTTCCGAGCGGGTCTTGAAAGATTCGTGATGGACGAGTTTCCACGGGCCGCGGTGCTTTGAGGTGTACTTGCGGGTGTTGCCGCTTTGGTCGTTGTGTTCGTCGACACGTCGCTGCAGATCGGCTGTCTGGCCGACGTATCGTCGACCAGTCGACTCGCTAACCAGCACGTACACGAAGAACGCCAACCTCCCCGAGTAGGACTCGAACCTACGACCTAGCGGTTAACAGCCGCTCGCTCTACCAATTGAGCTATCGGGGATCGTACACCCGCGCGACGGGTAGTCTAACCATCGGGTCCATCCAGTCAAGAGGCGGTCACGCGAGATTCATCCAGGCAGGCCATTCAGATCAGAAAATCAATTCCCCTCCGGGACCGCCCGCCGGGCCTTCCGTTCGCCATCCCTTACGCAGCAGACCTAGACCGTAGAGGCAGTATTCGAAATCGTCACTCAGGTCGCGAAACAGTCGCGCGGGTGGCTCGCTGTCGTCATCCGACAGCTCCGAGGCGATCGCATAGGATCGTTTCCCCTGGGTCACATAGTCGAGCAACACGTCGGATTGTTGCTTCCGAGAGCGCCGGATTTGCTCCGGGTAGAGGCCGGCCCAAAAGAGCGTGTAGTCACCGATGCGCCGATACATGATCTGGTCGCGTTCGCTCCGCGAAGCGGGGGCGTCGTCCGAGGCAATGGCGAGCATGGTGGCGATTTGGTCCAGCCGTTTGCCCTGCGCATGTCGCACCGCGTTGAGCCGGTCAATGTGCGTAAAGTCCACAAGAAGCCCGGTGACATAATCGGTCAGTCCGGGGTTGCACATGCCGACCTCGGCGCAGAACGTGTGCTCGACAAGCCCGGCAAACAGATGCCGCAAGGCATGGTCGTCGGGGATAGGCTCCATGGTATCACTCCCAGTGATCGCGGTCGCCCCACAAAGGCCGCACGCCACGCGCACGGACCGGCGGCAACCCTATCGTCCATCTGTTATTATAGGATTCGCCTCGTCCGGTTTCAAAGATTTTTTTATGTAACAGATCCGTCCGATATCCTCTTGGTTTTTGTGGAATGGAGCCGGGAGTGCCAGTGTCCGACACTGTGACAGCAAAACCTCCCGCCGGAGACGAATTGGGTGTTGGGCGTAACTGTCGCGACTCCGATCCGCTATTGCTCAACGGTGTATGCACGGACGGCGTCCTTCAGGCGGAGTGCGTGAACCTGGCCGACTCGACGCGGAGCAAGGCGGCTGTGTGTTCGATACTTCGGTGCGCAGACTCAACGCTGCGGCTCAGGGGCCCCGCTAAAGCTGCGCCGTTTCTCGATCCCCTTCGCGTGGATTGAGAATGCTCTAATGTTTGGATTTTCCTTTACGCGGCGGGCGGGTGACCTGTTGCTTTTGGGCATCCTCGGCCATGGCTTGGAGCTTGTGCAGGAAGCTCAGCTTGCCGGGTTTTCGCCTGGCCGCGTCATGCTTTGGTTTATCCAGCGTGCCGGATTCTTTTTGCTCGTTGATGTGCTTTCGGATGCGCTTCTGCTCCAGCCAGCCGAAGAGCGAGCTGAACATGATGTACAGATTAAGTCCGCTGGGCATGTTGTAGAATATGAGAAGCATCATGATGCTCATCATCGGCATCATCTTCTGCATCATCTCTTGCTGCTGGCGCTGTTCCGGCGTGGCGTTGGGATTCGGTTCAGGCTTGGGCTGGGTCTTCTGCTGGATGTACATGAACAGCGAGACGAGCGGGGGCAGCAGATTGAACGAGTGAATCTTCCAGCCGACGAGAGGTATGGTCAGCGGCGTCGCGAACCGGATCAGCGCGTCTTGCGCGGTGAGGTCCGCGACCCAGGGCAAAAAGATGCAGCCTTCATGCCGCATGCCGATGTTGTTGCTGAGGCTCAGAAACAGTGCGACCCAGATCGGCATCTGTAGTGCCATCGGCAAACAGGTAAAGAGCTGACCGGCCGGGTTGATCCCCTCTTCCCGGTAGAGCTTCATCGTTTCCTGCTGGAGGCGGGTCTTGTCGTTTCCGAATTTCTTCTTGAGCTCTTGCAGTTTGGGTGTGAACTCGCCCATCTTCTGCTGCATCCGGACCATGTTCACCTGACCCTTTTTGGTGATCGGGTGAAGCATGGTTCGCACAATAAGCACGAGGGCGACAATGGCGATGCCGTAGTCGCGCACCACGAAATACAGCGCGTCCAAGAGCCAGACCATCAACTCCACCAGCCAGGTAAACGTACAGCTACCGAATCCCTTGGAAATCTGATGGTAATAGTTGCGCTGAACGTACTCGTCGATGTGCTTAAAGGACTTCGCGTCTTTTTCGCCGACGAACAGCGCGGCCGGATAACTGGCCGTGGCTCCCGGCTCTATGGATCGCGAAGTGGTGACGATTCTGCCGGTGACGTCATCGAGCGTATTTTTGTTGCCGTCGAAATCAACCGCGCCGGCGGCCGCGACATACGCCGGTGCGTCTTCCCCTTTCACACTCTGCGGGGCGATGGTACAGGTGAAATAGGTGTTCGCGTTTGCCAGCCAGATAAACTTGGCGGGTTCGTTGGGCGTGGCCAGATAAAGATCGCTACCGTGGCCATTCTTCGAGGCGACGGAGCCGGCGTTGGTTCGTGACACGGAGACTACGTGGTTGTCAATCGTGCCGATGTCGAGCACTTGATCGGCCATCCGCACATTGCCCTGCGGTATGCCGATGCCGCCAAGATAACTTACGATCACATGGTGGGGTGTGTCGGAGACGTTTTCGACGGCAAGATCGACGTACAGATCGTGGCGACCAAGATCTATGGGCTGTTTCGGGAGGCGGTAGGTGCGGGTAAGCTTTAATGCGGGGGCGTCGTGCTGTAGCACCTCAATCCATAGTGACACCTCATGCCCCTCCTCCGTGGTGCCTTCGGCAGTGCTGCGAGAATAGTGGGACACCGACCCCACATGCCAGTCTTTATTACGCAGTTCGATGTCAATGTTGTCTACGTTGATCTTCTCGACGGCGAGCGAGCGAATGGTCGTTCCATCCGGGTGGTCCACGCGACGCAACAACTCGTATCGGGCATCGTCGCGGAGCCGCTGCGCATGGTCGGTCATCGTAGCCGACTCGATCGAGGCACCGGCGCTGGAGATCGTGAGTCTCATCCGGAACGGACCGGGGTTCTTCCGATCCACACCCTCACCTTCCGCGGAGCCCAGCGTCACCGTGGTTTCCTTGTCGGCTTCGCGTACCACAAATCCACCGGCGTCCTGCGCCGCCGCCGGGGTGTTCGTGCCGGCGGCGAGGGATGTGCCGATGGTTTGATCCGGTGTCGAGACGTCGGAGGTCTGCCCGAGCCTCGGCGTCACTTGCGGGGGGCGTGGCTGCGGAAGCAGTTTCGGTATCACCGAGAGTATGACCAGAAAGACACCGGCCGCGATCAATAGATTCTTGAGCGTGTCCTTACCCATAAGCTGTGCAATTGCATCCTATTTAGGCTGTGTGTGTTGCGATGCCCACATGCCGGCACCGCTGCCGACGCCACTACCGGCCCTCAAAGAGTCGTTGACCGAGGAAGTCGTCGAGGTCGGCCGTATTGTAGATTTTTTGCGCGGATTTTTCGATGTCGTATTCCATCCGAATGAACTCGAGCGTGACGCAGAACTCTTCGGCACCGACCGGAGGCGCTTCGTAGTCCGCGGGGGCCTCACCCTTCTCATACACGACGATAAAACAGAGCCGCGGGTCACGGTCGCGTGGTTGGCCGATACTGCCGACATTGATGATCGCCTTTTCATCCGACGTGATCGTGTAAATCCCCAGGTCGGGAAGCTCATCGGGCGGATCAAAACAGGGATCATCGAGAAATACGCCGGGCACATGGGTATGGCCCACCAGGGCGGCCATCTCGCCCTCTTCCAGCCGTCGAAAGTTGTCAAGTATCTTCGCGGGGTTCGTGTAGACGTCCTCGGGAAAGAGATACTCGTTGACCGGGCGACGCGGCGAGGCGTGAACCATCAGCAACCCTTTTTCGACTTTTCGCTGGGGCAATCGGCCGAGGGCCGCCCAACGTCGATCACGCTTGGCCTTATTCGGCTCCTGTTCGAGATTTTGCCGCGTCCAATAGGCGGCCCGCTCGGCACCGACGTTGAAATTCATCGGCTCATAAAAGACAGCCTGATCGTGGTTGCCACAAAGCGAAAACTCGCAACGATCGATCACGAGATCAAGGCATTCTCTGGGGCTGGCCCCATAGCCGATCACATCGCCCAGGCAGTAGATCGAGGTAATCTCCCGACGCTCGATCTCGGCCAACGCCACTTCCAGTGCTTCGAGATTGCCGTGGATATCTGAGATTACCGCAAACACAAAAAAACCACCTCTACGGGAAAACCGTCAGCACACTGTTCCGGCTCAAAAGCGCCGCGCCAGCCGAGCGATAAAGAGATGCGACTCTACGCCTGAGCTACCTCGGCGTCAACGGGCCGGCGCATCGGGTGTAAGGCACTTGGGGCGGCCTTCGAGTGGGGCTGGCGCTCGCCCTGCATAGTCGGGGGGGCCACCGGCCACGTCACATGGGCGGTCAGCCTTTTCGCCTTGGGTCGAAAGAACGACCAGCCCTATCCGTGGTACACGACCATGGATTCTGTCATACACCCGGCGGCATCGGCGCGTCGAGTCCGCGTTGAATCCAGCTACCAACGTATTCTCCCGTTGCCCATGCATATTGGGCAAAAAACGGTATGATTTGAGCGATCGTGAGTGACGCACGCAACAGCTTTTCGGGGTACGGCTTGGCCATCGAGACCTCAGGCCGTCTCGGGTCGGTGGCGATCGGGTGCGGCGGGCGGCTGATCGAGGAGCGTTGTTTCAGCGGCCCCCGCAAGCACGCCAGTGAGTTTATCGCAACCATCGACACCCTCTGCCGCGACCACGGCGTGTCGCCGGAACAAATCGGCGAGGTTTACGTCTCCTATGGTCCGGGGAGCTTCGCCGGTCTGCGGATTGGTGTTACGGCCGCCCGGATGATCGCCCTTGCGCACGGAGCGTCTGTGATCGCCACCCCCACGCTTGATGTCATTGCGCAGAATGCGCTCTGGCTGACGCCGCGACCGGAGCGCGTGGCCGTCATACTCGATGCCAAACGGAAGCGGGTCTACGCCGGCGGGTTTGATCTTTCGAGTGTTTCAGTAGCGGGTGACGTCTCGGGAGATTCGGACGTTGATCGGTCATCGTCGGCATGCAATAGCATGCCCTACATGGTTGACGCGGAGGAGGATCGTTCGGGTGATTCGGAAGATGATCGCTCGACGTCGGCGGGCAATAGCCCGCCCTACAAAGCGGACTCATCGGCAACCCGTAACCGGTCCGACGTGGTTGGCGATGTGCTTTCGCATGGATCGTACGTTGCGCGATCGGCCGTAGTGGAGGTGGATCCGGCTACCTTCCTGGCCGAGCAACCGACGACGTGTCTCGTGATGGGGGAGGGTGCCGAGGCGTACGCGCGTGTCGTGGAAGACTCATCGCTTCTCATCGCGTCTCAACATCACCTGCCGCCCGGCATGACGTCGCTGCACACACCCCGTGCGGGCGTGGTGTACCACCTGGGCTACGCGCTCGCGAGAACCGGCAAGACCGTGCAGCCGCGTGAACTCATCCCGTTGTATATCCGTCCGCCGGAGGCCGAAGAGCAATGGGCCGCCCGACACGGCGCGTAGTTTATCCCCAGGCTTGTTCGACCCCCGTCCCAATGAAAAAACCGGTAGGGCATGATGTGGCATGCCGCGAAAATCACGATCGTTACCTTTTTGGATCGAGCCCTCCACGACTTGGTCGCCCCCCTGGCCTTCGTTCCTCCGGCATAGTCATCCTTTCGATATCTTCATCTGACAGACCCATTGCATCTTCCGCTTGTTGTCGTTTTTCACGCTCCTCCCTGAGTTTATAGTCGCGAATCAGTTGCTCACGCTTGTTTTCGGTTCGCTCTTTTTTGTGTGACTCAGTGAGGCCTTCCAGTTGCTCATTCTTCTTTCTTAATTGGATTACTTCGTGGGCAAGATCCAGCGTCGGATCCGTTGCTACCTCTAAAACTCTGCGAATTTCGTATTCTACTTGCTTACATAATTGAATGTATGTCCGTAGTCTCTCTATTTGATTGCGGACTCCGTCTGCCAGGGCTCCGCGTTCATTTGCCTGTCGTTCCAGGTCGGTTAGGTCTTCTTCTGCAGATTCTACAAGGTCGTTGTGATTGTGATCGAGAATATCCTCGTAATATGAAGCGAATCCCATGTCATTTCCCTCCACTCTTACATTCCTGCTTACGCCTAATCCAGGTTGCCCTTGAACCTGTTCTTCTCTGCGCCGGATGATCGGTAGACCGTGCGTTGTGCGGCGTATTCCTCGGCCGATAGTTCGCCAGCCGCGAAGGCGTCGGGGTCTGTGGCGATCTTGACGAGAAACGGGATACACCAGCCGCAGCCGGTACCCGCGCCGAGGCATTCCGTCATCTGGCTGGGACGCTTTGGCTGTACCCGCTTGGCGAAGTTGACCAGCTTTCGCATCGGCACGTGGTAGCAGTAGCAGATGTCATCGTCGAGGTTCATCAGGCACAAGCATAACGAAAAAACTATCGATTGTCGTCGTGGGCTGGTGCCACCGGATACATGACGGGCGTGGCAGGTGTTTGGGGCGGCATGGCCACGCTTCAAGAATCGCCTGTATTTCGAGATGGTTTGAGCGTGGGCCGAAGAAGTCGCCGCCACCACCGAAGAACGACATGCCTTACGGCGTGTCTTGCGTTTTTGCCACTAAACCGGTATCAATCCGGCCCATGAAATGGACAGAGTTCTTAATTCCGACAACCAAGGAAACGCCGTCCGACGCGGTGGTGCCTTCACATCAGCTGATGCTCCGGGCCGGGCTGATTCGTCAGGTGGTGGCCGGGGCGTATACGTACCTGCCGCTTGGGTATCGCGCGCTGCGCAAGGTCGAGGCGATCGTCCGCGAAGAAATGAATCGCGCGGGTGGTATCGAGCTTCACATGCCGGCCATGCACCCGATTGAATGGTGGGAGGAAACCGGCCGCGTCGCGGCGATGGGAGATGTGCTGATCCGCTTGGGCAGCGTCAGCCCGGATGATTGGCGATCGCGGACGGTGCTCGGCCCGACCCACGAGGAGCCGGTCACCGAGATCGTTCGTGCGTACATCAACAGCTACAAGCAGCTTCCGATCACGCTCTATCAGATTCAGACGAAGTTTCGCGGCGAAGCACGCCCCAAGAGCGGCGTCCTGCGCACGCGCGAGTTTCTCATGAAGGACGCCTACTCGTTCCATCTGACGAAGGATGGACCGGGCGGGCTGGACGACACCTACGATCGTATGTACGCGGCGTATTGTGCCATCTTTGGCCGATGCGGCCTGCCCTATGTCGCGGTCGAGGCGGATTCCGGCGCGATCGGCGGGGATGCGTCGCACGAGTTCATGGCCGTTACCGACGCCGGTGAGGACATGCTCGCGCAGGCGGAAGACGGTACGTACGCGGCCAACCTGGAGCGGGCGGAGGTCGCGCCTTTGCCCGATCCGGCCAACGGCATGGATGCCCCGATGGTGGAGGTGCCCACGCCCAAACTTACGACCATCGACGAGGTCTCCACGTTTCTGAAATGCTCGCCCGCGCAGATGATCAAGACGATCATCTTTGAGGCGGACGGCGAACCGCTCGTGGCGTTGGTGCGTGGCGATCACGAGGTGAACGAGGCCAAGCTGGCGCGGGCGGCCGGTGTGTCGTCGGTGACAGCCGCCGAGCCGGATCTCGTTCGCAAGATTACCGGGGCCGAGGTGGGTTTTGCGGGGCCGGTGGGTCTCGACGCCCGTATCATCGCGGATCAGGCTGTCACCGTCATGTACGACGCCGTGACCGGTGCCAACAAGACCGACCACCACCTGACGGGGGTGAATCGTGACCGGGATTTCACGATCAAAGAATCTGCGGATATCCGTACCGCCGTGGAGGGTGACAGATCCCCC
>JAJRSP010000041.1 GCA_024278775.1 Planctomycetota bacterium | reverse complement strand
TGTCGATTGTAGGGAAGCCCCCGTTCCCGGTTCCGCGCCAAGTTCCAATGAATCGGCGTAGCGTTTTCATCGACCCACTGATCACGTCGTTGCTCATGCCGTAGTCCTATCGCAAGCAGTCACGAAACGAATCACCATCGTACTTCAGTCTATGTGGATTGTAAAGTGCCACAACCCATCAACGAATCGTTGGCGGGGTGCTGATGCGCTCGGACGATGTTGAGGATTGGGTTTGGCTTGCGTCGCTCAGTTGTGGTATAGTCGTGCCATGCAAAGCAAAGCAACAACGATCAAGGCGTACTTGGCTGAACTACCTGATGATCGTCGCAAGGCGATCTCCGCCGTGCGCGCTGTGATCCGCAAGAGCCTACCATTGGGCTACAAGGAAGGTATGCAGTACGGCATGATCGGGTACTTCGTGCCGCACAGTGTTTATCCGCCCGGCTATCACTGTGATCCCAAGCAGCCGTTGCCGTTTGCATCGCTGGGATCGCAGAAGAACCACATGGGCATCTACCTCATGTGCATCTACTCCGACGAGGTGCAGCAGTCGTGGTTTCGAGAGGCGTGGCTCAAGACCGGCAAAAAGCTGGATATGGGCAAGTCGTGCGTGCGCTTCAAGAAAATTGAGGACGTGCCGCTGGAGGTTGTCGGACAGGCGATCAAGCGCTTTCCCGTGAAGAAGTATATCAAGAATTATGAGGCTGCGTTGGGTACGCGGGCCAAGCAAACGGTTAAGAAGGTCGCGAGCAAGAAAATGCCCGGTAAGAAAGTTGCCGCAAAGAAAGCAAAACGCAAGACTCTCAAAAAGCGTAGTTGATAACTACCAGGCCAGCACACCCATGCAGGAAGTGGCACACTGCTTGCGGCATCACATGCGTTTATGTGAGGGCTGGCGTATCACGAGGAGAGAGAAAAGTGTCCAATGAATCACAGAACATCAACGAAGAAAAACTAGGCGCGCTTCAGGGGAAGGTGATCGGCGATGTGGCCGGTTCGCTCGGGCTTATCATGGCCTACATGGGGGATCGGCTTGGTCTGTACCGTTCCTTAGCTGAGATCGGCCCGGCCAGCAGTCAGGCGCTTTCCGGCAAGACCGGGTTGGACGAGCGATACATACGCGAGTGGTTGTCGGCGAATGCCGCCGGTGGTTATGTCGAGTACGATGCCGCATCCGCGAAGTTTTCGATGACGCCGGAACAGACCGTGCTCTTCGCGAGTGAGGGTCATCCTCATTGCATGCAGGGGTTTTTTCAGGGCGTGGTCTCGACATATCTCGATGAACCAAAGGTGACCGAGGCATTCCGCAGCGGCAAGGGGCTACCCTGGTCGGATCACAACGGCTGCCTGTTTTGCGGCACGGAGCGGTTTTTCAGGCCGATGTACGCCGCGAGCCTGGTCGATGCATGGCTCCCCGCGATGGATGGCGTTTGTGAGAAACTGGAGGCGGGTGCCAAGGTCGCCGACATCGGCTGCGGGCACGGTTCCTCTACGATCATCATGGCCAAGGCGTTTCCGAACACCACGTTCTACGGTTTTGACTTTCATGCCCCGTCGATTGATCATGCCCAGTCGCGTGCGAAAGAATCGGGCGTTGAAGAGAATACCGTCTTTGAAGTCGTCACGGCAAAGGATTTTCCCGGTGATGGGTATGACTTGGTCACCATCTTCGACGCGCTCCATGACATGGGTGACCCGGTGGGGGCGGCCAAGCATGTACGAAGCAGCCTTGCGGATGGCGGTATGTTTATGGTTGTGGAGCCGCTGGCCGGTGATAGCTTGGAGGAAAACCGACATGCACTCGGGCAGATCTTCTACACCTTCTCGACCATGATCTGCACTCCAGCGTCCAAGGCGCAAGAAGTGGGTCTAGCCCTCGGCGCGCAGGCCGGGCAGAAGCGACTGACCGAAGTGCTCAACGAAGCAGGGTTCACGAAAGTGCGGCGCGCTGCTGAAACCTCGACCAACATGGTGCTCGAAGCGCGAGTTTGACCGCGATTTTGGAGGCCGTGAAGGTTTCGGCTGAAGGGTAGCGCGTCGCTACGCCGATTGTGGGGCGCGGGCGTGGTTCGTTTTGACCGGCGCGCCCGTTGTGAACAAGCTACGCACGTCGTGAATGATGAGGTACAGCGACGGGATGGCGACCAGCGTGAGCACGGTGGCGAAGATGAGCCCGGCCGAGATCGACACGCCCATCGGGATCAGAAACTTCGCCTGAAAACTCCGTTCGAGAAGCAACGGGGCAATGCCGAGCACGGTTGTGATCGAGGTTAGCAGGATCGGGCGTAGCCGACTCTTGCCGCCTTCGATAACGGCCTCGAACACGTCGTCGCCATTCTCGACGCGCCGGTTAATAAACGAGACGAGGATCATCGAATCATTCACGACGATTCCGGTCAGTGCGACGAGCCCGATCATCGAGAGAATCGTGAGCGGATAGCCCATGACGTAGTGCCCGATGACCGCACCGATCAGCCCGAATGGGATCACGGTCATCACGATCACCGGTTCGATGTAGCTCTTGAACAAACCGGCGAGAATGGCATAGATCATCAGCATGGCCGCTAGGAAACCAGTCTTGAGTGAGCCGAACGATTTCTTCGTTTCCAGTTTTTGCCCGCCGAACTCCAGCCTCATCCCCGGGTGCGCCGCCTTGATTTCGTTCAGCTTCGGCGACAGGGATGCGATCACCTGCGCCGTGGTGGTGATGTCTTCGTTGACGCCGGCCGTGACCGTTACGGTGCGACGCTGGTTCTTTCGGCGGATCGACGCATAACCCGAACCCTCCGTCAGGCGGGCGACTTCGGTCAGCGGGACGAGTGCGCCGGACGGTGTCGCGATACGCATGTTCTCAATATCGTAGATGCGCCGCCGGTATTCGGGTGGATAACGCACCATGATTTTCACGTCTTCGCGTTGGCGTTGGATCTTGCGTGCCTCGTATCCGTAAAACGCCGCACGTACCTGGGTGGCCAATGATTCTGTGGTTAGTCCCAACGCTCTTGCCGACTCGAACAGCTCGATCTGTACCTCGCGCCGGCCAGCGTCGAAGTCGTCGAGGATGTCGGACACACCGGCATAGCTGGCGAGTTCTTGCATCACGTCTTCCGCGACAGTGACGAGGTCGTCTACGTTTTCGCCGCTGATTTCGAGATGGATGGGTGCTCCGGCCGGTCCGCCCTGGATGCTTGAGTACTTCAGCTTACGTACACCGACGATGTCGTTGGACAGCGCGCGCATGTCCTCGACAATATCGTCGCTGGTGCGGCTGCGCGAGTCCGCGTCAACGATTTCGAGAAAGACCTGG
>JAJRSP010000040.1 GCA_024278775.1 Planctomycetota bacterium | reverse complement strand
TCTGATCAGAGCGGATACTTCGGACCCCAGTTCCTGATACCTCAGGTCCTCACCGGCCACTTCCTGCCCGGTCAGCATGCTCGCGGAAGCCGACGCCTGTCCCACCGGGAACGAGCCGACCGTCAACATCGGCTCATCACCGGTGCTGAGTTCCTGACCCTCATCAGCATCCAAGTCCGTTGGTGGCACCGCGCCCTTGGCAATGCGCATCATCATGACCATGCTCACCAACGCCAACAGCGCAAGACCCGCCTGCGGCCCATAAGCCGTCAACATGTCCATCGAATCCAGCCCGTCACTCGCCGTGGCCATCGTCACTCCCGCGGGCGTCGTACTCCAACCGCCCTCGGCCGAGGTCCAATCCATATCCGGGTAGATATCCACCTGAACGTCGTTCGGGTCAGTCACCTGCACGATGCGATCAACACTCGTCTTGACTCGCGCCATCTGCTCGTCGCGAATCTTGACAAACTCCGCGTCGTCGTCGGTCGGCGGCTCCCCTTCCGGGAATCGCGCCCGATAGATACCCGCAATAAAACTTCGGGGAATGCCAATCGCCGCGGTCACACGCTTCGTCGAAAACGGCATCTGCTCGATGGTTTCCGTCTGGCTGATCGCCGGCTCATAGTTTTCAACCAAGGTTTCTTCCTGGCTGTTTGACTGCCCCGAGCCACCGGCCGTCACCGCCTGACCCAAGTTGGCCTGAACCCCGGTCTCCGACGGCAGCGTCGCCGCGCTCGTTTCAGATATTTTTGATTTCTCCGACTTCGGCTGCACGGCGGCATGTTTCACGTTTTGGGTGATTCGTTTGCTTGTATCAAGCTCCACGGTCACGGCCACCTGAACCCCCGGAATGTCTCCAAGTTTCATCATAATTTTGTCGCGGAGATGTGCCTCGCGCTGCTTCACCACGCGCAGATATCCAAACGACGCCGCACCATCCGCGGTCGGTACGCTGTAGGAACGGAGCGTACGCGCATCGATAATGGACACGTTGGTCGGCTTCAAACCGGCCACAGCCCCACTGACCAACTTCGCGAAGCTCTCCACCATATCCGCCGACATCTCCAAACTCGATTTCAACGTCACCGTAACCGAGGCCGTAGGCACGTCGGTGTGACCACCCAATCGCCGTTTCGTTTTGGGATTGACCATCACCGAACACGATTTCACATATGGTGAACTCGCGATAATCTTGGCCAGCTCGTTGCCCTTGGCATAATTCTGCGCAAACTCGCGCGCCTCCGGTGCTTGAAACGGATTTTGATCCGTGACCACACTCTCCATATCAAACAGACTGCCTTCGGGAAGCGCCCCCGAGGTATGCGTCAAGCGCAAGGCTTGATGCCGATCCGCGGAACGCACAAAGATCCGCGTACCACGCGTCTCAAAAGCAACCCCGTTCGTGCGAAGCGAGGCCTCCACCGCATCCAGTTCCGCATAGGTGAATTCGTGATTCAGCAACGGAACCAGATCAGGCACCGTGGACCATTGCAACAGCCACAACAACGAGCCGGCAATCAGCGCCGCACACAGGCCGATCGCCAGGCGCTGCGATACGTTCAGCCCGCTAAGCTGACCGTTGATATACGCGATCGTTTGTCGTAGTCGTTCCATCTCGCCGTCGAACTCCCTCTCGACTCTCGCGAAACATACATCCCAGCCCCACAAGCCAATCCATCAGCTTGCTCTACCATGCACCGGCACCCCAACACCTACACGCGCATCTGTTGGATCTCACGGTACGCGTCGGTCAGCTTGTTACGCACCTCCATGAGCAAATCAAACGCAATACCCGCCTTGTTGGCAGCCGCCAACACTTCGGCCACGTTTTCCGTTTCGCCCGTCAACAACGCCTGTACCCCCTTGTCCGCTTCGGTTTGCAGCCGATTCACCTCGCTCAAGCTGTCCAACAGGATCGACTTAAAATCACTACCGGAAGCGGGCTCGCCCGAAGGCACCGCCCCCGACGGTGGCGTGACACCGCTGATCGGTGGCATTATTCCCGAAAACTGAATCGGATCAGTCATGATGGTGCCTCATTCCAAAACGTCGCCACTAGGCGATCAAACGCAACGCGGTCGAAGACATTCGTTTGCTCATCTCCATGACCGATATATTGGCTTCGTACGCCCGGGCCGCCGTCATCGCGTTGACCATCTCGGTGTGGTAATCCACGTTGGAAACACGAACAAAACCCTTGTTTTTCCCCTCTCGTATCGCATCCACATGATGCGGTGCCCAGCGAAGCGGCAGGGGCGACATATCCTTCGTAATCGAGTCCACGTGAACACCCGGCCGGTCATCACCCACACCGCGCCCCTTCGAAAAAAGCGCGACACGCCGGCGGTACGGAGCCGGATTTCCAGCCGCATCACGCGTCACGTCCTTCATGGCCAGGTTGCCCGCAATCACATCAAGTTGCGTGCGATATGCCGTCAACGCCGACGTGCTGATGTCCAAACTTCCATACACCCTGATGACTCCTTGGCTTCGCGGACGCTACGGCACCGCACTGCCAGACCGCCGACCTACACCGTACCGCGAATCGCTTTTCTCAAACTGCCGAAACTTCCATTGAGCAGCATCGTCGCCAACTCATACGTCATACCCGTCTCCGCGAGCATCGCCATCTGCCGTTCGATGGACTGGTTCGTGCCGTCGTGCAACAACGAATGCTCCACCGGCACGTCCGTCGGACGGACGGACAACCGCCCCGAAGCCTCCGTCACCACCTCGTCATGAACCGACACGTCAAGCCGTTGGTACGGGTCGATTCCCTTCTCCGTCAACGCCTCGCGCAGCGCCCGCTGAAAACCCGGAGCATCCAGTTGCTTCGCACGGTAGCCCGGCGTGTGAACGTTCGCCACGTTCTCGGCAATCATTTTCAATCGCGCTTCGCTATACGCCAGCGTCTTCTCCAACGCCGGCGTCGCGCCACGATTGGCCAAACTTTCAAGAAACACGCCGCCCATACACCACCTTGCTTCCCAACCCAACGCCACGCCCAGAGCAAAGGACGCGCGCTCCCGCACACAAGCACGGGATATGCCATGACGCCAAACACGCCCGCCAGGCCCCTCGGGGCCGAATCTCATCCGCCGGAAGCGGCAATTCTTGCGCTACCGGCAATTCCTGCGCGACGACCGAGCCTACACACCGGCTGTTGCCAGCGTTCGCTGGCTCGTCGCCTCCGACTCTTCCCGCCACTGTTTGAGTTTCATTCCGAGCGTGCGAACCCCCATACCAAGAGACCGCGCGGTCTTCGCCCGGTGCCCACCATGTTTCTGCAACATCCGTTCGATCAACCGCCGCTCCATGTCTTCGAGCATGCGTCCGTCGCGTAACACACCCAAGCCATCCGTCACCAGCGCATCCGACACGAGCCACGGTTTCAATAGCGACGCCTCAATGGCCGGACCCGGACTCAGGGTGGCCGCCCGCCGACAGATATTTTCGAGTTCACGCACATTCCCCGGCCAGCCGTACGCCATCAACAGCGCCATCCCCTGCGGCGACATTTCACGACGCCGACCGTCGCCGGACAGGGGCACCTGCCCGAGAAAATGCGACACCAACTCCGGAATATCCTGTGTGCGTTCTCGCAGCGGAGGAAGGTGTACCGGGAGCACGTTAAGCCGATAAAACAAGTCCGCGCGAAAGCGTTTGCGGCGCACGGCATCATCCAGATCACGATTGGTCGTTGCCAGGATTCGAACATCGGACCGCCGCGTGGTGCTACTACCTACCCGCTCAAACTCTCCCTCCTGCAACACCCGCAGCAGCTTCGCCTGAAGCCCGATCGCCATCTCGGAAATCTCATCCAGCATGAGCGTGCCGCCATCCGCCAGCTCAAACCGACCTTTGCGTGCCCGATCGGCACCGGTAAACGCACCACGTTCATGGCCGAACAACTCGCTCTCAAGTAGTGGTGCCGATAGCGCCGCACAGTTCAAACAGAGCATCGGCCGTTGAGCGCGAAGCGACATACGATGAATGTAGTGCGCCGCAAGCTCCTTGCCCGTTCCCGATTCACCCGTGATGAGTACCGTGTCGTCACTCTTCGCCACCCGATCCAACTGAGCGCAGACCGCCTGCAACGTGGGACTGGAACCCACCATGGTCCGCGCTTTGCCCAAGTCTTCCATCGAAGTCCGAAGCGCTTCATTTTCTCGTCGGAGTCGCGCCTGCTCCAAGGCCCGTTCAATCAACACGACGATCGCGTCTACCTCAAAAGGTTTTTGGATGTAATCAAACGCGCCGATCTTCATCGCTTCAACCGCAGTCGCCACCGTCGCAAACCCCGTCATCATAATGACGGGCGTATGGCAACCGGCCGCCCGCGCTTCTCGAATCATCGTAATGCCGTCCATCCTCGGCATCTTCAGATCACTCAGAATGACATCAAATCGCTGCTTCTTGATTTCCGCCAACGCCTCGACCGGATCGGCAAAGGTGGTGACGCGATGATCCTCGCGAGTCAACGCTTCACACAGAGATTCTCTCAGGATTTCCTTGTCATCCACGACGCAAATACTGGACATCGATCTCTTACCTCCCGATCCGTCTCATCCCTTCAGGCCGCCGCCGGGACACGAAGTCCAAACACGGCACCACCCGACTCCCGGTTGCGTGCAAACACAAGACCCCCGTTGGCTTCGGCGATTCGATGCACGATCGCCAAACCCAAACCGGTGCCCGTATGTTTCGTCGTAAAAAACGGCGTGAACACGCGTTGCAACAACTCCGGTTTGATCCCCGGCCCGTCGTCCTCCACGTGAATCTCGAACAACCCCCCCAGCCGACCATCAACCGAGGACGTGTCGCGCGTCACTCGAATCCAAACGTGGCCACGCTCCTCGACCGCATCAATCGCATTAAATACCAAATTCGCTATCGCACGCGTAATCTGCCGCGCATCGCACATCAACGTTACATCATCCAACGCAGAGGCCACCCGGACCTCCACGTGGCGGACCTGGGCCTTCGCCTCGGTCTGCGCCATCACGTGCTCCACGATCTCCGAAAGCGGGGCCGGAGCCACCGTCGGTACGGCATCACCGGCAAAAGTCAGAATATCCCCCACGATCGATTCCAACGCGTGAACACCGCAGCCAATTCGCTCTGCCAGATCACGCTCCTTCGGCCGATCTTTGAGGTCTCGCGCCAGCAGCGACGCGTAAATCCCAATACCACCAAGCGGATTACGGATTTCATGGGCGACACCGGCAGCCATCTCCCCCAAAGCAGCCAACTGCTCCCGACGCTGAAGTTCCCGGTTTTTTTCGTGAAGCACCTCACGCAGCCGACACACCTCATGGCTTAGTCGCTCGTGCGAGCTTTTCAGATGCTCGGTCACTTCGTTATATTTCTGAACAATTTCAATCAGGTCCATCGCCCCCGAAGCCGCCGTAGCCTCGGCAACCACCCCCTCATCTCCGGAAGGGTGACGGGGAGGACGAACCGGATTCGTATTCAAGGCACTGCTGCGCATCAACTCGCCTCATCCAACCGGGTCGCGACGTCCGAGGGGGCTGCAGGCGCTTGGTAGGCCGACACCGCCTGTCCGACGGTTTGCGTTTGGCGTAACGAACCGGCTACGGCCTCACGCCGCGCCGACAGCACGCGGACATCTCGCGCGTAGGCCTCCATCACACGGCGCATCCGCTCTCGCGCGGCTGTCAACAGACCATCCGCCTCCATCTGACCCACCGGAGAAAACGCGTCGCGCGTTGCCGACCAATTGCGGCGTGCCGGCTCCAACTGAGACGCCACACGCTGAAGGTCTGCGGTGAGACGTTGCCGGTCGGCCAGCAGCGCCAACAACGGACTGGAATTGTCATCACTCACCAGCGTATGCTGCTTGGCGGATAGTGCCTCCAGCTTGGCATACACCGCCGCCTGCTCACGAAGCAGCGACAACGTAGTGGTTTCACGAAGGTCCACACGGTCCGGCGTCAAGGGGGTGTCACTCATGTCGTTATCCCGTCGGCTGCAGCAATTCGGACTCACTCAGCCATTCAAAGTATCGTTTCCAGTCGCCGCGTGTCTCAGGCGACACGGAATTGTCGAACACGGCCTGCGGCATATCGTCCACGAGAACCCGAACCCGAGCCAGCGCCGCACGCGCCTCCTCCGGACGACCAAGGAATACGTGGCAGTTAATGATTTGCACATACGCCGCCAGACCCGTGGGGCGATCCTTGTACAAACCGGCCGCATCCTCATAAAGCTTCAACGCTTCCTCGTAACGCTGCATTTCGAAATAGGCGTCGGCCTCATAGAGATAGGAATGACGCCGGTAGATTTCGTCCAGCCCGATCGGCTTATCCCCTAACGCCTCGACCAAACCCCGAAACAGCCGCGCCGCCTCACGAAACCGCGCTCCCGCCTCGACGCGCATCTGTTCAATCTCACCCGGAAGACTGGCCTTCTGAACATCCGCCTTCAAAGCCAAACCACTCTGCCGATAGGCGTCGGCCAACAAAAACTGCGCGCGAATGCGCCGATCGTCATCGGGATAACGATCCAACGTTTCCTCCAGCGTGGCAATAGCGTTTTCATAGTTTTTCCGGCGGGCCTGCGTCTCCCCGAGCAAAAACAACGCGTCGGCAAACTCCGGAGCCTCCGGCGTGAATAGCTGCGACTTCCGAAGGACAATCCGCAACGTCTTCTCCGCCATCTCCAGGTGGTCGGGGCCAAGACCGAGATAACTCTGCGCCAACGGAACCAACGCCCGCGCGCCATCAATCGTACGAGGGAACCGACGGTAACATTCTTGGTAGGCCTCGACGGCCGCTCTCAAACGCCGTGCCGCCTGTTCGAGTTGCCCAATACGAAGCAACGCTCGCGCCACCAGCGGGTGGTTCGGACGTTCCCTCGCAAACCCGCGAAACAGCTCAATGGCCCTTTCGCGATCTCCCGCTCTGGCAAAAAACTCGGCCGCCTGCCAACTGTTCTGTGCCGCCCGCTCCTCGTTGACGACACTCAACCGCGCAATGTCCAGATGGGTTTCGCCGGCCAGCCGTGCCTGACGACGCGCCTCGGCTTCCTCGCGCTCCCGCGCGGCCACATCCTTCGTGTCCGTCTCCTGGCGCTCCAACTCCGCCGCCAGACGTCCCCGCAAATCCGCAAGCTGCCGGAGTGTGACGGCCGCTTGGTCTTCCTCGGCCCAGTCGATCAACGTTCCCGCCAGCCGACTATATTCAACAGCCGGCTCCAGTTCACCGCGTTGGCGAAACTCATCCGCAAGAACGGTTAACGCCACGCGAAGTGAAGCACGGTTCACCAGCCGATTCGGCGGAAGTGAATCCACCTCCTCGATCGCGGAGCGAAACTCGTTCACCGCATCACGATGCCGTTCCAAATACGCCATCGCCTCGGCCGAACCCACACGGCTCGCCGTCACGTACGGACCCTCGACATGATGACCGATGACGTCCGAAAAAAACGACAACGCCTCCATCGGACGTTGGGGACCACCATCGTGCATCACCACACGACCCAGCAACCATCCGGTCATCGCATGAACGGGATCGTCCACGGAGATATCATTTCGAATCGTGCGAAGCAGCGCCTCGGCCGTATCGAAGGCACGCGTCTGATAGAGCTGAAACGCCTCCAAAAACCGAAAACGAGGATAAAGCGGCGTACCCTCAAACGCGTCTCGATAGCGCATCAACAGCGTGGTACCGAGGTCAAGCTGACCAAGTTCACCAAGCAAATAAAGCTGTTCCTGCAGCGCCCAGATCTTGAGGTCCAGGCGGCCCACGGCGTCCGCCAGAATCGAACGCGCCATCACCTGCAAAGCGGACGGCGCAGCGGACAACTTGTCACGGAGCAGCAAATACATGTGCCGACGCAGATCCAACGCCGGGCCCTCCGACAGCGACACGGCTTCGGCATAGGCATCGACGGCATCTCCGAATCGTTTCGTCCACTCCAATGCCTGTCCAAGATTTCGGTAATCCGCCCCCGACAAGACTTGACCGTGTTCCGACGCCAGGGTGTATTGATCGATCACATCGGCACCCACGCTGGAGTGCGAGCCGCCCCCTTAGGAGGCAAACCCGTACAGCGCTCTCGCCTGCTGAAGACGAACCGGTGCCCGCGCGGCTTCCGTATCCGTCGCATTCTCACGATGAAGGATCTGCCACCCCAGATCGATGGCCGGCTCGTACAAACCCCCGTCCACGTAGAGGCCCAAGTGCATCGCGGCCTTGTCCAACGGCATGTCCGTCGGGGAAGGTCGTAGACGCATCACCGCATTCGTGAGCAAAACCCCCGACAGCAACAATGCCGGAAACTGCCAACGATTACCGACTCGCCCACGTAAACTTGACCAGTCTTCCGCCATACCCGCTCATCCATGAGCCTTGAACTTCCACGCCGCGACATCCTGACGCGGTACCTCACAGTGTCGGCAGGAATTGCCGATCCGCTTGACCAACAGATTTCCTCAACTTCGTTTTCGTCGGTCTGAGGATCAGCCCAACCGATCCGCTCTGTCAGCACTGTCGGACACGCGAAACCGCCCTACGAACACTGACGACACGACCGACATCCCACTCGCGCAAAAAAACAAACGAGCCGGAAGTCCGGTAGAAGTACTTTCCCGAACTCACGCCACACCCGGTGGAAACACGTGAGGGAGACGACCACGCCTGATGAAGCGCAAGAATAGCGCGCCGATGTGATGCCTTGACTCCAACGACCGGTCACGAACAAACAGACGAACCATATCGGAACACAAACCCCATGGCCGCAACGGCCACCGTCACATCTTCCGGAACAAACGCACGTCCGGCGCAGATCCGAACCGATCTTCGGCCCGACCCTGGTTAACCGCAATTTCGAGATAGCCGCTGCTACCGATCAATGCCACCCCGGAATCCGGAGGTACGGCGGCAAAAGTCGGTTGAATCGAGCCGAGTTCCCGTTCATCGACCCATACACGCCACGCGCCATCAACCGGATGGGCTTCGTCGAGCTGGTCCGCATGGAGATTGGTCACCAACGTACCAAAATCGTCGACATACAGCACGGACGCACGAAACCCGCCCGACACCGACGCCGCACGAGAAGGGATATCAAGAATCTCAATATCGTCGCAACCTCGCCCAAAGGCGCGAGGGGCAACCCCCTTCGCCAGATGAGCAGCTACCGGGGCCATCACATCACGACCATGGAACGTATCAGACACCCGATCTGCGAAGAACACCCCTTTCTCTACGACGTGGAGTGACTCGATCTTCAGATCTCGATGTACGAAGCTGAGCAATCCGTTGTCCGGCACTACCGCATAGCGGTCGCCGGAACGAGCGATCACGATACGTCGAGCGGTCCCCACACCGGGATCGACCACGGCAAGATGTATCGTACCGGCCGGAAACCGCGACCATATTTGACGCAGAATGAACGCGCCGTGGGTGATATCAAACTTCGTAACCTCATGCGTCACGTCGATCAGCCGGGCCTGCGGCACAAGGGATAGAACCACACCCTTCATTACCGATACGTAGTGATCGCGCAACCCAAAATCCGTTGTCAGCGTGATAACCGGCACGCCACCCTCAGGCCGCACCGGATCAACAGGCGGCACCAACTCCGTATCAAACGTCACCCTCGACGACTTTCCTGGCATAAACCGTTTTCCACCCATACATTACACCTGTATGATCCACCCGGCCATCCAAAACCTCTCACTGACCGAATCCACACGGTACCAATGGGGTGCATGACGGAATCGACGACCATGGCAAGCAGTAGGACCGGTCGTTTTTCGCCTCGAGGCGGAAGATTGACCTGACTGTGCAATGACGCTTCGCCTTTTCTTTGGGTGTCGTTTGTTTGGTAACGCCACGGAGGAGACAGGTGAACCCTCCGGCAAGGCCGGGGGAACCTCCTGCCCTACGTTGATGCCACCCCATCTGTCTTGCACCCGTCCCCATGTCACCCACAGGTTCTCCGGTTGCTCCACACCCTTCCATAAGCTACCCTGCCCGCCTCAGAACTGGATTATAACAATAAACCCATGAACAAAGGTCGACTGTTGTCATGCGAACTACCGGATCCTTTTTCGTCGTCTTTAGTACCATCACCACGCTGCTGGCGGGATGTGCCAGCCACAGCCCCGGATCGGCGAAGCTGCGTCCGTCACGCCTCGAAGCGCGCTATCTTTCCAACATCAGACAAGTAACTTTTCAGCACATGGGCTTCGTCAACGCCGGTGAAGCCTATTTCTCTCCCGATGCGACCCAGATCATTTTCCAGGCCACACCGAAAGGTAAGGACGTCTATCAAATGTACACGATGGACCTCTCCGAAGGGAAGCCACGTATGGTCAGCACCGGGCGTGGGGCCTGTACCTGCGGCTTCTTCCACCCGACAAAAAACAAGATCATCTTCTCGTCCAGCCACCTGGGTCCGGACGCAGACAAGCCGAGTGACGGTGAGGGGGACGGATACAACTGGGATTTCAACCGAAAAATGGACATCTTCGAGGCCGATCTCGATGGCTCGAACCTGCGTCGTCTCACCACCACCCCCGGTTACGATGCCGAAGCCAGCTACTCCCCCGATGGCAGCATGATCGTATTCACATCTCAGCGTGACGATGATCTGGAAATATACGTCATGAATGCGGACGGCTCCGATCAGCGAAGAATCACCTACGGCAAAGGTTATGACGGCGGACCGTTCTTCTCCCCAGACAGCCAAACCATCCTCTACCGGGGCGACCGGCGCGAAGACGGAAAGATGAACCTCCAACTCCGCATCGTCAACACCGACGGCACAAACGATCGAGCCATCACCGACAACGACATCTTCAACTGGTGCCCCTACTGGTCACCATCCGGAAAGAGTTTCATCTACACCCAGGCTGATCACAGGGTGTTCGCCCAGGGGCGACGCCCGAACTATGACCTGTTCATGATGACCCCCGCAGGGGGCGAGCCGACACGCATCACGGACAATCCCGCGTTCGACGGGTTGCCCGTGTTTAGCCCCGACGGTACGAAAATTCTCTGGACGAGCAAACGCGAATCGCTGGACGAAGCCCAGCTTTTCATGGCCGATTTCAAGCCGCCGGCCAATATGCCGTAGGCCTGTTGTCGGGTCCGAGGCACCAACCCCCCAACGCACCAGCCTTCTGCCGCCCCATCACGCGTCAACGACCATCGCGACGAACCGGCTTCCGTGGGACCCGATCCAGCGGGTCCTCCACTTCTCGCGTCATAAGCCGCCGACAGATGGCGCAGTGGGGTCCCTCCGCGAACGGTTCCCAGTCACCACCGGGCGCTCGTAGCTCGGTAGGCACAATCTGGCCATCTTCCTGCTCGTGAAAACCAAACGCCACAGAACAGGTCCCGTGAACGGAGCATCGATACGGTACCACGGGATAAGAATCCCGCCCACACTTCCAACACGGCTTGGGGGTCACCGCGCCGAGACCCTGTATCGAGTGCCCCTGTTCGCAGAGCCACTCCATGTGAACGTCTTTGATCGTTCGCAGATGGGGACGCGGAACTTCATCGGTCTGAAACGCACGCCACAACGCCAGCAACAAACCGGCCGCCGCCGCCGCCGCCGCCAGACTCACGACGGCCGCCCGCTGAATGTTTCGCTTCTTGACGATCCGCACCGTACGCCGACGCGGAGGCACGGCTGATGAAGGGTGAGACCCAGGTGAAGGCATGGCTATCCGAAACTACCTGGCGAGAGTCGGACCAGTCCACCAATAAAGACCATCCTTGGCGAAGGAGTAGTGGTAAAGACCCAATTCGTTGCACAGGGTACATCCACCGGCAGCACCATCTTTATAGTACCGCTGCATCGGCTTCTTCATCATCTCAGCAGTGCGCGCTTTGCGGATTCCACCGCCAAGCGTCAACACGTTGATCCCCACGTTATGCCGGGTGGTCAGCCATGGATTCGGCGGCTGCTTCTTGTACGGATCAAAACCGTCTCCCACTGACATCAAACTGGAATTACGCCCCGGACCCTGTCCGCCACGACTGTTACCAAAGAACATGCGGTCCGGGCCGAGATCAGCCGCGAGAATCGTATCCAAAGGCCGCGTCGGACGAAGACGCTCGATGTTGGACAGATACCCACCACCCGCGTTCATGATAAAATCGTTGACCCCGTAGCTCGCGTAGTCGGCCACATTGGGGCTCGACAGGTCGCTCGCATACTCCATCCGATACCCGAACGGATCGCGCGGGCAGGAAAGCGACACCGGATCCTGAAGATACGTGGGAAAGAGCTTCGTGAACCAAGCGTCATTGGAAGGGGGAAGACCAGCGGTCACTGGATCCGAGCGGCCTGTTGACGGCAACCAACCCTGGTTCTCCTGCGAATACATCCGCAGCACAAAACCAATCTCGCGAAGGTTGTATTGACACACCGTGGACGCGGCCAAATCCATCGATCGCTTGAGCGACGGAATCAGCAAAGTGATGAGCGCGCCGATCATCGCAATGACAATCAACAGCTCAATGAGAGTGGATGCTCGTCGGCGCCGTCCGGCACCTGCAAAGCGCCTCATATCTCTTCGTCCCCAGTTCACCAACCACTGTCCTTTACGGAATGTACACAAATCCACCCGAATATGCAACACTTTTGTCTATTTTCGTCATCGACGCTTGACTATACCCGGCAACACCCCTACCCGTTCCGCCGGAAGCGATTTCAACCCCGGCGTGTTGTATCCCGCCGCCGACTCACGTAGACTCTGGGGGTGCTGGGTACTGGCCGGGACGCCGCATAAAACGAAAACATAAAGCAAGAGTAACACGATGCCCTCTTTGAACTCTATAATCAGCAATAGCCTCCTACCGTTCGTCAAACAGCCCGGTCAGTATATCGGACATGAAATCAATCAACTTGTCTCCGAGGGCGACTGGGAACGAGCCGAAGTTCGCGTCGCCATCGGTTTTCCCGACGCCTACACCATCGGGATGAGTCATTTGGGTTGTCTAATACTTTATTGGCTGGCCAACCATACGGACGGATGTTGCGCCGAAAGGGTCTATTGTCCGTGGCTCGACGCGGAAAAGATCATGCGGGCCAAGAGGATACCGCTGTTCACCTGGGACACCCGTCAGCCCGTCGCGGAAGCCGACATCTTCGCCATATCGCTGCAATACGAAATGTCCTTCACCTCCATCTTGCAGATGCTTGATCTCGCCGGCATCCCGCTTCGATCGGCCGATCGTGACGATTCTCACCCACTCGTCATCGGTGGCGGACCCCAGGCCGACAACCCCGAACCCGTGGCCCCTTTTTTAGATCTCATAGTACTGGGAGACGGCGAGGCCTCCCTGGCGGCCATTCTCGAAGCCACCAAAGAATACAAGGCCGGCGGCATGAGACGACGCGACATGATCCGCGCGATGGCGCAACGCTTCGAATGGATCTATGCGCCTTCCTTGTACGACGTTAACTATAACGCTGACGACACGATCTCCACTATCGAGCCGATCGATCCGACCATACCGTCACGCATCGAGCGATGCCAGACGCTCGACTTCGAGGACGCCCCGTTTCCAGTGCGACCGATCGTGCCCTACACCGAAGTCGTTCACGACCGCTTCGCCATTGAGATCATGCGTGGCTGCCCGCAACGATGCCGCTTTTGCCACGCCGGGTATACGAAGCGCCCACTGCGCATGCGCTCCGTCGACAAGATTCTCGAGATGGCCGAAGAGATGTACGCCGCGACCGGCATCGACGAATTCGGATTGCTGTCGCTATCGACGGCCGACTACCCCGATCTGAAGGAGCTTGCCGTTCGGGCGAACGAGCAGTTCTCATCCCGCCGCGTCAATATCTCCGTCCCGTCACTTCGCGTGGACAAGATGCTGCAGAACATTCCCTGGATGGTGAACTCGGTACGCAAGAGCGGGCTCACGATGGCCGTCGAAGCCGCGAACGACGACATGCGGGCCGCCATCCGAAAGCACGTCACCGACGGCTCGCTTCTCGAAGGCGTGCGGCAGGCCTACGAAGCGGGCTGGCGATCGGTCAAGCTCTATTTCATGTGCGGCTTCCCGGGTGAACGCCCTGACGACATCGACGGCATCGTCTCACTGGCGCGGCAGGTGGCCGACGTCCGCCGGGAGCTCGGTAAGGGACCGGCTCGGGTCAACGCCTCCGTCGGCTGGCTCGTGCCCAAGCCCTACACGCCGTTTCAGTGGGCCGCCCAGCCGAAAGCCGACTATTTTCACGAAGCCCGTATGCGTCTCAACCGGATCCTTCATCAGAAAAAATCCACCGTGCGAATCAAAACGCATTCGGTTGAACGATCCATCCTGGAGGCGGTGTTTGCCCGGGGTGACCGGCGGCTGGCCGACCCCATCGAGCACGCCTATCGACACGGGGCTCGCTTCGACGGCTGGGACGAATGTTTCGACGCGCGGCTGTGGCAGGACGCCTTCGAGGCCACCGGCATCAACCCGGACTTTTACGCCCATCGCGAACGCCCGGAGGATGAAGTCTTTCCCTGGTCGCACCTCCACGGCGGCGCGCCGGACGACTACCTACACCGTCAATATGAAGAGGTGTTTACGCAGATCAACATGCCGAAACCCAATACCGCAATAGCCTGACGGAGGACTGCCTCTTGCATGACATTTGGGCAGGTGGTTCTCCCGGCGAGTTCACCCGCCTCTCCCATGCCGCTACCGGCCGATTGAAACCAACGGGAAGGTCGGAAAGCGTGATGGTCAAGACAGGTCAACCTTCCGCCTTGAGGCGTAAGAACGACCATGCCCTACGGCTGGAAGTCTTCATCGAGAACGGACTACCCTTCGAGCAGACCGCCACCTGGGGAATGATCGTGTTTGGGCTCGGGTACCTGATCGTCGGAACGGTTGTTATGCGCAGACGGACGCTCAATCGAGCCCTTGCTGACGGCACTCGCGCAGAGCACCGTTCTGATATACCCTCGTGATGACGGCGTGCTTGCCGCCACGTAGGTAGATCGGCGCGTCACCGGGCTGTTCGCATGAGGTGGCGTCGGTAGCGGCCACAGTATTCGGGTCAATCATCGAGCCACACACGATGGCCTCGCATTTCATCCGGCAGATCACCTCATCGCGTATTTCGATGCGGTCTTCATGGAAGGTAACGTCGCGGCGGAAGTGGTCGTGCAGAAGCGCCCGGTGTTGCGCTTTGGTCAGCGGTTTGGTGCCGGTGAGAGGCGGCTGTCGAAGCGTATCGCCCCCCCTCAGACGAACAGCTTTTCGAAACCATCGCCAACATGACGATCGTGGGCGCTCACCGGTTCGCAGCCGCCGCAGCACACCGTGGCAGGTAATAGTGGTCGGCGTGGTCGATGATCGATTGCTTCTATCCACGTTTCCACTGACGCGCGTGTGATGTGGAAAGACAACGCAAAGGCCGGAATCTTGGGTCAGTGAGTTAAGGCGTGACCACCAGACCCATACCGCGCCGCCGTGTCGCGGCGAGATGATCGCACGGTAATGAGGGGTCTCCACAATAGCCACATCCGCCCGTGTAAATCGCGTGAGGCGTTCAGAGGGGATCGGCTCGAAGGTTGGCCCACGGAGTGTGGCGCTGCCGCACCGGGCGGCAAGCAGTGCGGCCGGTCCGATGCGTAGTGCGGCCTCGCTGGACCAAGAGGCCTCCTTCGTCTGCGCGAGCTTCGCGTAACGGTGACGAAGAATCACAGCCAGGGCGTAGGCGTCCGGGTGGGTGGCCGCGAGAATCTCGACGCCATACGGACTAAGAAGCCCGGTCCCAAACGGCTCACCGCATGTCGCGGTAAGTCCGGTGGGTGTCACGAAGTGACGCAGAAAACGAAGCGATCTGGCAAGCGGCTCGGTAAGCTCATCCCAATCGTGATGATGATAGACGCGGGCGAGTGAGTCGACAGCCAACGTGAGCCGGCCCACGTCAGCGCCGCCGCGCTCGGGGAACCACCCCTCATCCGTCTGTCGTAAGAGTAGTTCGTGCAGGCGTTGGCGTGCGTAGCGTAGCAGCTCTGTACGGCGAAGCAGCACGGCCCCATCAGCCAGCGCGACAACCAGAGAGGCCTCGCAACAGCCGTCCCGCGCCGGCTGCCGTGCCAACCAATCGAGATGACGCGACACGTCGCCAAGTAAAAACGATTCCGCATATCCGTCGATGTCGCAGAGCAGGTGAACCACGTGAGAGGCCATCCGTACCGCCAATGGATGATCTCGACACGCCCGAAGTTTTCCCGCACCCGTAAGATGGCTTTGCCAGAGCGCCAACGTCGCCCGCACCTGTTCGCGTATCAGTGCCGGAGAAACGCCCTCGGTTTCCGCACCTTCACAGAACCCGAGCGCAGTCGCCGCCGCAATACGACCGGCCAGATCACGGATACGAATCCCCCCCTTGACGCCGATCGGATGGTCAAGCTCAAGCCACGGTGCCACACCAATCATCGAACGCCATTCGGGTCTGTAGCGAAGCGCCACCGTCCGGTAGACCTCCGAATCCGGTAGCACAGTGGTCTCAGGCGGTAACGGCACCGCCGTCGGCTCGTGATGAGGAACGGCGATTCTCAGCTTGTCTCCTGTGTCAGCGTTCATAAGGCCTGCGCCGGTATGTTGTTCCCTCATTGATTCTTACGGGCTAAGTCCGCCTGGGCAATTCTCCCCGTTCCATTTGGTTTATCGAGAAAGAATCGACCGTGGGTAAGTTGTTTATTCGGACGCGGCATGGGTCGGCGCAAGTTTTTCGGGTGTCGGAGGGACGGGGTCGATGCCGCCAGGCCCGAAGGGGTGGCAGCGGAACAGACGGCGTGCCGCGAGGCGTCCGCCCCGCCAAAGACCATGTGTGTGCAGCGCCTCGGCCGCGTATTCACTACAGGTGGGGTAGAATTTGCACGACCCGATCAGCCACGGCCGGATCATCGCCTGGTAACACCGAATCATCAGTAGGCAGAGATGAACCGCTCCACGACTCGCGGCGCGGGCCGGCTTGAGGCCCACTCCGGGTAACGGTGATGAGGAGTGGGACGCCTCGGTCATGACCAACCTGCTCACAGCCCGCGGCAGAACACAGTGACTCTTCCGTTCGAGGCTCCCAGCCTCCGGAAAAACGGTATTCGCACCGCCACCGCTCGGGTCGCTGACAGCAGTTTAGAACAACGAGATGATGTAGACAATGGCGGACGTGCCGAGTGTGGCCACCGCCACCCAACCCACCACGCGGCGGATGAGATCGCCCACTCCGCTAACGGGTTTGTCGATCTTCTCGAGAACAAAAACCGCCTTATCACACACCCAGTACGCGGCACGCATCAGCAGGGGTTTGACGGGGCCGATCTGCTTACACCGCTGCAGCAAAGATACGAGAACACGCCGCGCTATGCGAACGAGCGGGTTTTGAGCTTTTGGAGTCGCGTTCGCCGGTGTCTCGTCGGACACGCCGGACTCCGCTTCCTTCGTCGGCTTGACAACCTGATGCAACATACCCGTTCCCACCACACCGGGTTTGGTTTGAACCGGCATCGGCGTGGCCTGGGTCACGACCTCCGGTGGCTTAGCCGTTTCAGCGGGTTTCGCTTCTTCCTCAGGCTCAGGATCAAGAAACTCCTTCATGAAATCGGGAATGGTGTCCGACTCTTCGATGGGCCGTATTTCTTGCTCTTCAACCTCCGATGGTTGGGCTACGTCACCCTCTTCGTCTCCCTTTTCGCCGACGTGAGTAGTTTCCTCTTCGAGAGGCCACTGGGTCGCGACCGGTTCATCCAAGGACGGAATGTCCGCCATGGGTCCGGACAAAGCCTGTTCGATAATCTCCGGAGCAATCGGAGGAGGAAGGTTGCCATCGGGAAACGAATGCTCCAATTCGGACTCGGTGTCCGAATCATTCTCCTCTGTCGGAGGTGCGGCTTGTATCGAGGGTTCCGCAGCGGGCAAAGTCGTCTGGCTGGTAGCAGAGGATGCCGGAGTCTCGACATCCGCCCCTGCCACATCGGTGGATGTCGCGTCCACCAGCTCCTCCAACCGGGACAGTTCTTCTTCCAGCGAAGAGTCACCGGCCGGTGCCTCTGCTTTGGGGTCGGGGGCAACCGTCATGACCAACGGATCGGGTTCACCCAGTTGGGTAGTGAGCTCCTCCACCAGCTCACCTGCCTGGGACAGCAAATCGGTAAGCTCCGCCTCGGACATGCCGCCGATGGGAGCGCCGTCGCCGGCATCGTCTTGCGACGGATTTGGTTGATCGTCGGCCATGGATCGGTTCACTCGTGCAACTCAGAACCCAGCACCCGCATATCCGTCACCTGCACGGCGCACGCACTCCGTATTATCGGTCGAAGAGCGGGGCTGCGTGAGGTTGTCCCCCCTCCCTTGTTGCGGATAATCAACGCCCATGTCCCAGGTTCGACTTTTCTGCGCCCACTTGTCCATCGGCTCGCTCACGTTGTCTCCGGAGGAATCGCACCATGCGGTTGCGTCTCGGCGAGTGAAGGCTGGGGCCGAGGTGTTGCTCTTCGACGGCGTGGGCGGTGAAGCAACGGCCGTCGTCACATCGGCGGATCGACGGACGGTGGTGGTGGACGTATCCGGCATCGCGCATCACCCATATGACGCCGATCTGCGTCTGACACTGGCGGTCGCCATGGGCAAGGCCCATCGACAGAGCTACCTCATCGAAAAGTGTACGGAGCTGGGTGTGGCCGCGATTTGCCCCATAGTGACGGAACGTAGCGTGACGAAACCCGGGTCATCGGCGGTTGACAAGTGGTCTCGCCGGGCGATTGAAGCGGCCAAGCAATCCAAACGCTGTTGGGTGCCCACGATTCACCCATCGGCGTCGCTGGGAGAAGTGATCTCCGATACCTCGAGTTTTGCGTGGGTGGGCTTTGCGGATACGACCGGTGGATGCGCTCCGCTCGATCGTATGTTGCAACCGATGGCGAGCGGTTCGGACGTTTTGGTGTTGGTTGGCCCCGAGGGCGGGTTCAGCGACGCCGAGCGGGAGGCGATGGGCGCAGCCCGCGCGGTGCCGACGAGCCTATCACGCACGGTCTTACGCACAGAGACGGCCGCAGTAGCCGTCTGCGCAGCGATCGCGATGCGCAGCGTCCACGGCGACGCGACCTGAGGAACATCGTCGGAAGCTCGCAAAACCGTTACCATGCCCGCATGAAGCTAATGAGGGAAACGCGGTGTGGATCAACCGGTCCGGATAGCGGCTCGCGTCCGGAGAACACGTGGGCGGGTGATTCCACGGCCGACCGCTTTGAACAGTTCTGGACGTTGCGGGCAGTGGTCGAGGGATCTGCGGATTCACGAACCGGTTATATCTGTGATGTCCGCGAGCTTGACGCGATGCTACGCGGCGTGGTGGCTCCCGAGCTCCGCAAGCGTTGCGGCCCGGCGGAGGTTCCGGGGTCGGTGGCCGAGGCGATGCGTCATGCGTTCGATGCGGCCGCCGGTGCTCGTCCGGCCGGGGTTACGCTCTGCTCCCTCTCCCTGGCAACGTCTCCGTTTATTCGCTTTGAGGTTCACGCAAAGGATCACCCCATGGTACGACTCACTCGATCGTTTGAGTTTTCGGCGGCCCACCGCTTGCACTGCGATGAGCTTTCGGATGATGAGAACCAACGCCTTTTCGGGAAATGCAGCAATCCCCACGGACACGGACACAACTACACCTTAGAAGTGACAGTCGGTGGCACTTTGGATGCCACCCGCGGTACGGTCGTGGATCTTCCGGAGCTGGATCGCACCGTGCAGGAGCGGGTGATCCTGCCCTTCGACCACAAGAACCTGAACGTGGAGTGCCCGGAATTCGCCGAGCTGAACCCCAGCGTCGAAAACATCGCCCGGGTGATCTTCCAACGGCTCGATCGGGCGTGGGCACGCGGCGAACTGCTGAACGTCCGCGTGTGGGAGACGCCCAAAACGTATGCGGACTACGGACCCCACGACGTGTTGTCCCGCTAAGCACGTGCCGTCCAACCCTCGCACCACGGTCACTGCACGATCAGCGTATCATCTCGATGCCAGGTACACACCGCCGGGCCAAGGGCGTTCGATTGGGCGATTCTTTTGGCTAGACGGGCTTCGAGGCACTATCGGCCACCCGGTTTTCCCGAAAGCGAGTGAGTGTGTCGTTCAGCACGCTCACGAAGGCCGCTGGATCTTCCGGGGTAAAGAGAATGTGCCGTAGAGTGCCTTCGCGCTGATCGACCACGACGTGCTCGACGAAGTTGGCCCAGTCGAGCTTCAGCGCCGGCATGTACCTGACATGGAGGTCGCCTTTGAGTAGCCCTTGAATCTCAGACTCGGACACATTGGCCTGTTCAATGCGCTCTAACGGAACCTCCATTTTTCCGAACAACGTGTCGAACTCCAGATGATCGTCGTAAATCCGGTACTCTTGCCATAGGCTTTTGACAGTACTTTTCGATGTGTAGATCGGTGTGCTGCTCATGGCATTTGCCCCTTCGATCTGGTTCCAGTCATCAAACCTCGTCCCAAAATCGTAACCGGGCGAGCGATTTGGCTCAAACAGAGACGAGCGAGCCGGACAGGTGGCTCTCCGGCGAGGCGGGGGGGGTTACTTGCCTCTCCCATGGCGCTACCGGATGATTGAAACCATCAGGATGATCGAAGCGTAATGGTCAAGGCAGGTCAACCTTCCGCCTTGAGGCGAAAGAACGACCTGCCCTACATACTCGTCGTCTCCCCCCACCTCCAAGGGGGTTTGGACCGGAGACGAGGGTAACACCCGTTCGGGGACATAGGTAACACGTTCTATCGTTTCCCTCTTTCGTCCGCGCCCCACCCTTCGGAAGTACCCGAAGGATGGGGGATCCGCAGAACACCCCGCGAAAAGTGTCTTACACCCCGGACATGGTCTTGCGACCCCGATTTGGTGTCACACGACCCGATAACACCTGAACTCTCCAGATCGCTTCATATCGTACATTTTGGCGGGGAAGTCGGGTGCGTGTGAATGGTCCGCGCTCCGGAGAAGGTCCCGTGGGTCCGGGAGGAGGGCGGCAGAATCGCGGGGGACACCAAACGATCAGTCCGCGCGCTTCTGGTCGGACGTCTGACACGCTTCTGGTTGGTCTCTACGGGAGCGATCACAGCGATCGTCGTGGCGGCGGCCTTTCAGGTGGGGCGTGAATCGACCAGCCGGGTCGCCATCGGTCAGGCACGTATCGTCGCAGGCGCGATGAGACCGGGACCGGGCGGCGATTTGCACGACTCCGTTTCGCAGATGCGTCGCGAGTGCGACGATGTGATTGCGGTGGCGACGGTCGGCGTGACGGGCGAACTGCTGTCCATCTATCCCAACCGCGCCGGACATCGTGCGGCGTTGACCGACGCCGTCGATCGACTCCGCAAGGGACTCAACGTGTCTCTGAACGAACCTGTCTCCGTTACCACGAAAACCGCTTCACCAAACCACGGCACCCCACTCCGTCTGACGGCGGTGGCCGTGCCACTTCACGGTGTCGATTCGCCCGACTCGGTGAGCATCTTGGTGTTGCTGAAAGAACCTGAAGGGATGAGCGCGATACAACTGGCCACTGTAATGGTCGGGCCGATCGCGTTCGTGTTGTTCCTCTGCGTCGTGGCGTTCCATCAATGGCTGGACCGATGGGTCTGCCGGCCGGTCCGCAAGCTCTCGAAAGCGATGACGACACCTGCCACGGCCGCGGATCGTCGACAACGCCGGGCTGCCGGCGTATGGCGAGAACTCGAAGTGATCGGTGAACAGTACGAACGGTTGCTGAGGCACGAAGCCGAGGTGCATAAGCACTACGAACAGGCCCAGGCGAACGCCCACGAACGTCTCAAGCATCGAGAAGCCGGGTTGGATCGCAAGCTGCGCCGCGCCGAAGACAAGGCACTAACTGACACCATGACCCGGCTTCGGAATCGAGCGTTTCTGGAACTCAAACTCGAAAAGATTTTCGAGAGGCAGCGTGACAACGGCGGGAATCTTTGCGCCATCATGTTAGATCTGGATCATTTCAAACAACACAACGATCGATACGGACATCAGTCCGGGGATGCCCTGATCGCCTTCGCAGGCTCACTTCTTTCTGGAAGTATTCGCGCTGAAGACATCGCCTTTCGCTATGGCGGTGATGAGTTCCTGATGCTCCTGCCGGATATCAACGTACGGCAGGCGGCCAAGATCGTCGACCGGATCGTCAAAATGTTCGGTCAATACGCCCGGCAGTTTGGCGAGGAGCCGTTTGTCTCCATGAGCGCCGGAGTATCTTCCCTCAAACGAGACATCCCCACGTCCGGGTATGATCTCGTCGATAAGGCGGACCGCGCCCTCTACAAAGCCAAGAACGCCGGAAAAAATGCGGTCGCCATATTCTCCGCGGCGTAGCACTCCGCGACGCACCCTTTGAGAGCGGCATGAAGTCCGTGACGCCTCCAGCGGTTCGAGGTCGCCTGATGCAGCCTTTTAGGCTGCACCCCACCCGCCGTTTCCGCCACGGACCCGGTGCCGTGGGTTCCGGCGTGCCGGAAGGCGCCTGCCCGCGATCGACTTTGTCACGGTAGCTGTCGTAAAATCATCGCCTCATCAACACAACCCTTTTCTCCATACTGGTTGAACGTTCTCCGCGCGCCGGATACCATCCCCGCACAGAAGAGCGGTAGCGTCGCGAGGAGCGCGTGCGGCCGATCGGTGATGAACGGCAGCCGTGAATCAGGAGCACTGCGTTGGAGGACAAACCCACACGTGTACCGCTGTCGATCACCGTTTTTTTCCCTTGCTACAACGAAGAGGCGAACGTCGAACGCACGACCCGGGCCGCCCTGAAAACCTGCCGGCGGATCAGCAAGGATTTTGAGATCATCATCGTCAACGACGGCAGCCAGGACGGCACCGCGGCGATTGCCGATCGGCTTGAGGCGGAGATCGCGGAAGTCCGAACCGTGCATAACCATCCCAACCTCGGCTACGGTGGCGCACTGCAAGCCGGTTTTCGAGCCGCCACGAAAGACTGGGTGTTCTACACCGATGGCGATGGGCAGTTTGATTTTGACGAAATCGACAAGCTCCTCCCCCTGCTCGATCGGTATGATATTGTCAGTGCGTATCGTCTGGACCGAAAGGATTCGCTGATGCGCAAGCTCAACGCCTTTGCCTGGACAACGCTCATCAACCTGCTTTTTTGGCTGTGGCTGCGCGATATCGACGGCGCGTTCAAGATTTTTCCGCGGAAGCTGTTTGACGAAATCGAGATGAAATCCATGGGCGCACTGATCGACACGGAGATTCTCGCCCGCGCGAAACGGCTCGGCTATACGATCGGACAGACCGGCGTCCACCACTACGCCCGCACGGCCGGTGAACAGTCCGGAGCCAACCTCGGCGTCATCCTTCGGGCGTTTAAGGAGCTATTCAAGCTGCGCGGCGACATCCGAAGAACGGTATCCCTTGGTAAGTAACCATTCCTCACACCGCCCGAGTCCGTCACATCGCCGGTTTCGCGTCCAGCTCGTGGAAGAGGAATGCCCACATGTCAGCCGCCTCTTGGATTCTTTTGGACGTCGGCTTTCCGGCACCGTGCCCCGCTTTGGTTTCGATACGAATCAGGACCGGGTTGCGGCCCGCCTGAGCCTCTTGAATCCGAGCCGCGAATTTGAAACTGTGCGCGGGCACGACGCGGTCGTCGTGATCGGCCGTGGTAATCAACATGGAGGGATAGGCCACGCCATCCTTGAGGTTGTGCAGCGGGGAATAGGCGTAGAGCGCCTTAAACTCCTCGGGGTTGTCCGGGGTACCGTAGTCGCTGACCCAGGCCCAGCCGATGGTGAACTCCTTGAAGCGTAACATGTCCATCACGCCGACCGCGGCGATGGCCGCCCCGTACAGGTCGGGTCTTTGGGTGATGCACGCTCCGACGAGCAGACCGCCGTTGCTGCCGCCGAAGATGGCGAGTTTTTTCTTGGAGGTGTACTTGTGGGCGATGAGCCATTCGCCGGCCGCGATGAAATCATCAAAGACGTTCTGCTTGTTCGTTTTCATGCCGGCCTCGTGCCACGCCTTGCCGTACTCACCGCCGCCGCGAATGTTGGCCACTGCGTAGACGCCGCCCAACTCCATCCAGACCAACCGCGACACCCGAAACGAAGGCGTGATCGGAATGTCGAATCCGCCATACCCGTAGAGCAGCGTGGGGTTACTCCCGTCAAGTTTCAGGCCCTTCATGTGGGTAATGAACATCGGGACGCGCGTGCCGTCTTTGCTCCGGTAGAAAATCTGTTTGGTTACATACCGGCTCGGGTCGAAGTCCACCTTGGGTCGGCGAAAGACCGTGCTCTTTCCGGTCGCGATGTCATACCGGTAGATCGATCCGGGGTTGGTAAAACCCGTGAAGGAATAATGCGTGTAGGTGTCGCTTCGTTTTCCAGAGAAGCCACCGGCCGTACCGATGCCGGGCAGGTCCACGTCGCGCGAAAACGTACCGTCGGTGTAGAACACCTTCACCTGGGTATGGGCGTCCTTGAGGTAAGACGCGATGAGGCGATCGCCGACGGAGCTCACGCTGCGCAGTGTTTCCTTCGCCTCGGGGATGAGTTCCTTCCAGTTCTCCCCCGCGGGGTGTTTTGTATCAATGGCGATCAACCGTGCGCGTGGTGCGTCGAGATCGGTACGAAGCCAGAGCACCGATCCGTCGTTGTCGACGAAGTCGTACACGGCTTCGAACTGGTTGATAAGCTCGACGATCTTGGCGTCGGGATCGGTGAGGTCTTTATAAAAGAGAAGGTTTTTCGGATCGGTGCCTTTCCAGACGTTGATGATGAGAAACCGTCCGTCATCGGAAACGGTGCCGCCGAAGCCCCACTCCTTCTCGTCGGGTCGCTGGTACACGAGCTTGTCCTGCCGCTGTTTTTGTCCAATCCGGTGGTAGTAGAGCTTCTGGTAGTAATTGACGTCTTCGAATTGGGTGGCCTCTTTGGGCTCATCGTATCGGCTGTAGTAGAAGCCGCGGTCGTCCGCGCTCCACGACGCATTGGAAAACTTGACCCACTTGATCACGTCGTTGCGGTCATGATTCACGGCCAGGTCATACACCTTCCACTCCTGCCAATCCGATCCGGATTTCGACACCCCATAGGCGAGCAGCCGGCCATCATGACTGGGCACCCAGCCGGCCAGTGCCACCGTACCGTCTTCAGAAAACTTGTTCGGATCAAGCACGACCTTCGGCGTGCCGTTACGACCGCGCATCGTGTAGAGCACGGATTGGTTTTGCAGCCCGTCGTTCATCGTGAAAAAGTAGCGGTCGCCGCGTATAACGGGGCGGCCATACTTCTCATAGTCCCACAGCGTCGTCAGCCGATCTTTGATGGCGTCGCGCGAGGGAATGGCACGAAGATAATCTTGGGTGATTTTGTTTTCTGCCTCGATCCAGGCCTTCGTTTCGGGTGCGTCGGGGTTTTCCAGCGGTCGAAACGGGTCGGCCACTTTCACCCCGTGGTATTCGTCCACCTGATCGCTGCGCGGCGCGTCGGGATAGACGAACGCGGAGCGAGGCTGCTGGCAACCGGTGATCGACACACAGGCTAGCACGGTCACCAACACACCGCGCGTGAACAGCGTTCGATGATTCAATTGAAGTGCGAACATGAGACGGTCCTTTCTGAAACGGTGAATGTCTCGATCAGCGGCGCAGCGACCGGAACCACTGGTCCGGCGCTGCCGCGGCGCAAGGTTTCGACGTCGAGAGCGATCCGTCGCGACGCTCTCACAGCGGGATGTTGTATCCGATCAACCGCGACCCGCCAACATGGCAGCTCTAACGGTCGGGCGGGCTGTACCAAACACGACGCACGCCGGCACGGCCATGAATTGCAAGCCCTAACGGCCATCTGCCATTGTCGTTCTCCGTTTCCCCAAACCAAGCATTCCACTGTTCTCGTAATACCTGAACGGTGCATGATTCACCACACCCCGAACAGGTGTGTCGCTCGGGCAATCCACGAAGATCATAGCCACAGTGCGTACAAATGAGCCCGCCGTAGAAACGGGTGAAACATCGATATCTCCTGTTTTCCAACCAGAGCACTACATGCATCACTACAAATGTCGCAGGCCATGCGATCACATACCAAGGATCTGGATTCGCTATCACGCCATTCAGTTTTGCCATGCCGGCGGTCGGTCCGTCGTACGCCACCGCAACAAGTCCGCAAAAACCTCGGACGCCCACGGGAATCATTACCGAGGCAATCACTGCGACAAATGGACGGTACTTTCGCGGGTTTTTCCCGTAAGCCAGTGGCATCCCGGATGGTTTCTTGCGCCAGAGCCTCCCACGAATTCTCGAAACCGCACGGGCTGAAGCCCGGTGCTCAGGTAGTCGTAGGTTTTATGAAACACGGCACAAATCCTCGCCCAGCGCATGCGTTTCACGAAATCTTGTTGTTTCGGAGCGCAGGATCTCCGAACTCGGTTCCGCGCTCCGGACAAGCTAAACCCGGATCAGGGAATGTCCAATTCCGACCGAAGCAGCACGCATGCGTCGTCACAGGGTCAAAGTTACAGTCCTCAAATCGGAACATCAGCACTCTGGTGTCTTCGCCGCCCCCTCAGGGTCGATAAACAGCGCTACGACGGGCTATAGTTATCGCGCCCGGAGGGCAAAAAGTGCTTGAATTATCAGGGCGCTATGCGTTAGAATAGCCCCCGGTGAGCCGTCCATGCCCTATCAAGCGATACGCCCCGCCGGCGTAGGTCTTGAGCATGGCTGGCCGGTCCATGCCGGGCGTGCAATATGGCCGCATGTTGCCGCTGCCTCCTGCCTTTGCGGCAAATTGTCCGGGATGCAGCACCGAAGCAGATGGGGGTATGTTTGAGGGGTCATCCAACTAACATGTGGTCACGAGGAGGTTCCGGACACATTCCCGGCTTGCCGGCGCGAATGGCCGCGTTGGTTCTTGGCATCGTTGTACCCCAGATCGCCCTGGGACAATCTCTCGTCGTGGAGCAGACCGAGGCCATACGCATCGCCCGTCAGCGGGGGTGGCTGATCCGCACCCACACCATCACCGGAGGCACCATCGAGCTCAAGTGGCTGGCCGACGATATCCCCCTTTATTACGAAACGCACAACGTAGATGCCGCACACACCATAAGCACGAACACCGTGCATCCGGGCGGTGCCTCGGGCCTGGGCTTAACCGGTGCCGGTATGACGGTCGGCATGTGGGACGGTGGCCGCGTGCGAGGAAGCCACCAAGACTTCTCCGACCGCGTCACGCCGATGGATGGTTTTGGTACGGCCAGTCCCCACGCCACCCACGTCGCGGGGACCATCATGGGCTCGGGCCTATCACCGGCCGACGCAACGCACCCCGCAGGGCAATCCCTCGGCATGGCGTTCGAAGCGACTCTCAACTCCTACAACTTCACCTTTGATGGAAGCGAGATGGCTCGTGCCGCGCAGGACGGCTTGACGTTGTCCAATCATTCTTACGGCATCGTCACCGGATGGTATTACGGCAATTTTGGGGCTGGCGAGGGGTGGTACTGGTTTGGAGATGTTCGGATCAGCTTTGTGGAAGACTATTTTTTCGGATTTTATAGCTTTCACACCCAGCGATGGGACGACATCGCTTTCGACCATCCCTACTACCTCATCGTGAAATCGGCCGGAAACGAACGAGCTGATACCGGACCGAACGGGAAACCTCACTACGTCTTGATCAACGGCGTCTGGACAGCGAGTTCGGCCACACGCAATCCTGACGGCAATGCCGGCTACGATTCCATCTCTCACGCGGGCGTCTCGAAAAACGTGCTCACCGTCGGCGCGGTGGAGGATCTGGAAGACGGTTACCCCGGTTCGTCCAACGTACTCATGACATCGTTTTCGGGATGGGGTCCGACGGACGACGGTCGAATCAAGCCCGACGTGGTAGCCAACGGCACGGATTTGTGGTCAGCCACTTCGACAGCCATGACCGCATACGACAGCCGAAGCGGCACGTCTATGTCAGCCGCCAGTGCAACCGGTTCGCTCGCGCTGCTCACCCAGCACTACCGCGCCACCCATGCCGGTGCCAACATCTCAGCCGCGATGTTAAAAGGACTGGTCATTCACACCGCAAACGAAGCGGGCGACGCACCGGGCCCGGACTTTCAGTTCGGCTGGGGCTTGATCGACACGGCGGCAGCGGCCAACCTCATCACGCTGTCAACATCCAACCTCCCGGCCATGCAATCGCTGACGCTCGGACAAGATCAGTTGATCGAGCTGACTGTGGTGTCGGATGGGTCGGAGCCGCTCCGGGTCACACTGTGTTGGACAGACCCTCCGGGTCAGTCTCCGCCGTCACAACTCGACCCGACCACACCGATGCTCGTCAATGATATCGATTTGCGGATCGTCGATCCTGAGGGAACGGTACACGAGCCGTGGCGGTTGAACGTTTCAGACCCCACCGCCCCGGCCACGCGCGGCGATAACGCCGTCGACAACGTGGAAATGGTTCACGTTGACGCACCGATACCTGGCGAATACCGGATTCAGATACGCCACAAAGGAACCCTAACCGGCGGTCTACAACCATTGGCCATGCTATCGTCCGGCGCGACATCTTCGTCACCGATCACCGGGGCCTGTTGCAACCTGACATCGTGCGTCGCCACGACCACCGAGACAAGTTGCTCCGCCAGTGGTGGATCATGGTATGGCGGCGGCCACTGCGACGCCTTCGCCTGCCCGCCCGTCGGGGCCTGTTGCGTCGGGTGTCCGCCGAATGCGGTATGCCTGACCACGGCTGAAGCTCAGTGCATCGGGCTCGCCGGTGCCTGGTCTCAGGATGTGGACTGCAACAACACCACCTGCGCGCCGCCAACCGATGACTGCGTGAGCGGCGCGGTCACCGTCGCCGACGGCGTATATGTGATTGACAACCGATGCGCAACGACGGATGGCCCTCCCACGGTGAGCTGTGAAACCGGAGCACAACCCTTCTCGAACGATCTTTGGCTACATTACACCGCCACGTGTACCGGCACACTCACAGTGAGTATGTGCGGAGACGCGGACTACGATGCGATCATGGCCGTGTATACCGACGGCTCCACGTCTTGCCTTTGCCCGTTGGATGCCACGAATCAAGACGGGCTCTGCGCTGACGACACATGCGGCGAGGAAGGTGGTCCCTCCACGCTGACCCGGTCCGTGGTAGCCGGACAATGCGTCACGGTACGAGTCGGCGGTTGGAACAACGAAATCGGAACCGGGTCCGTAAGCATTCAGTGTACGCCCGCGGTCTGCCCATTAGCCAAGGGCCCGCTCTTCGAGCCGACCCCGATCTCCAAAAACCGCTACCTGGCCTTCGTTCCGGGGCTGAACACCGCCCCCACAGCGCTGCGCCTGACGGGACTGTCGCTGGACGGATTTCCTCAATACGACGGCGTCACACGCTGGGTCGGTCCACCAAAGACATACCCCGATCCCAGCTTCGCCGATCCGGGGCACACCTTCCTCGTGGCTCACCTCCAATGCGAACCACACTTCATGGATTGGAGCACGGTGGATACGTTGCATGTGATCGGTGCCGAGATTGTCCCTCAAAGCACCTACGCAATCCAGGCCATTCACGAATCGTGCGTGGCCGGACTGTCAAACGAACAATCCTATTCGGTGCCGCTCATGCTCACTACGATGGATTGGGGTGATATGGTCGAGGTCTTTGCGGGACCCGGCGCGCCATCGCAACCCGACTTCCGAGACATCGCGGCCGAAGTCGCCAGTTTCCTGCAAAGCCCCGATGCCATAGGCAAAGCCCGCACACAACTTCGCCCCAATGTGCCTCGGGTCACTCTTCCGGTCGACTTCAAAGACATTTCGGATCTGGTCCAGGCATTTCTCGGCCAATCGTATCACTACGAAGGCCCGTGTGTCTGCCCGTCAGCGATCATCTGCGGAGAAACCGCGTGCCTCAGCGATCTCGATTGCTTCGGCGGCGTGTGCTTTGAAGGGTTCTGCCGCGATGTTTGCGCCCGCTGTGCTCAGCCATAACCGCGTGTCATGCAAAGACCGGCCGACGAGCTAACCCGCCGACCGGTCCCGTAATCATATACCGCTGCGCCGAATGACCGCAGCGCAGCCGCCACGAAGACGATCCGGGGCGACGACGCAACGCGCCGTCTAACCCAAGCCAAGCGCCTGGCTGATCTGCGGGGCATACTTGACGATCAAACCCGCAAACACCACGCTGACCATACTCATCAGCTTGATCAAAATATTGAGGCTCGGGCCCGATGTATCCTTGAACGGATCACCCACGGTATCACCGACGATGGTGGCCTTGTGGGCTTCGCTGCCTTTGCCGCCGAAGTTGCCTTTCTCGACATACTTCTTCGCGTTGTCCCAGGCGCCGCCGGCGTTGGCCATGAAAATCGCCACGGCAAACCCACTGGTCAAACCACCGACCAGCAAACCCATCACCCCGCTCACCCCAAACACTAGACCTACCGCTACCGGCACCACAATCGCCAGCATCGAAGGGAACACCATTTCCTTCTGGGCACCAAGGGTGGAGATGTCCACACAACGGGCATAATCCGGAATGTGTTCGCCCTTGAACGTCACCTGCTCGCGAGGCCAGTTGTCGGAGTTCTTGGCATCTTCCTCGGACATGCCTTTCTCCGCCATCAGATAGGCTGCCACTTTCTTGAATTGTTCGCGGCATTCGAGCATCATGGCGTACGCCGCACGTCCGACCGCCTGCATCGTCAACGCACAGAACAAAAACGCCAACAACACACCACAGAACATACCACACAGCACTTTCGGGTTCATCAACGTCACGTTGTAGAAGTCCATGAACTGCTGAAGCGACGCCTTACGCGTGGCCACGACAGCAACCTCATGACTCTTGCCGTCGATACCAAGTACCGTCGTACTCCGGACATAATCAGTCGCACGATCCGGCGGACTGAGGTTCGTAAGTTGAACGCTGGATCCGTCGCCATCTTCTGCGAGCAGCTCATCCAAAGCGACCCGGGCGCGTCGACTCAGCAGCATGTAGCCGTCAAAACTGGATTCGGACGTTCCGGATTTGGTCTTGGACGCAAACTTGCCATATCCCATGTAGTAGACGTCGCCCAAACCGGCGCCGGCTTCTTTTTCCGCCTCGGGGTTAATGGTCTTCACATAGGCCGCGGCCTCACGAACCTGACCGATGCGGACTTCCTCCACATAGGCCGCCAGCAACGCCAACGCCGTAAGTGCCGCCGAGCCGATGGCAAAACCCTTACCCGTGGCCGCCGTTGTGTTTCCGAGCGAGTCCAACGCGTCCGTTCGCTCGCGAACCTCCGGAGCTTGTCCGGTCATCTCCGCGTTACCACCGGCGTTGTCCGCCACCGGACCATAGGCATCGGTAGCAAGTGTGAAGCCGAGCGTAGCGCGCATACCGACGGCCGCCAGGCCCACGCCATACAAACCGAGCATGAACTCGCTGCCACCGCCGGCAAACTTAAAGGACGCCATGATCGCGAACACGATGATCGCCAACGACGCCCAAGTACTCTTCATGCCTTCCGCAATACCGGCGATGATCACCGTGGCCGGACCTGTTTGGCCCTGCTCGGCGATGCGTCTCGTGGGGGCAAAATCGTAGCTCGTGTAACGCTCGGTAAACTGACCGATACCCCAACCAGCCACAAGCCCGACCACGACGGCCGTCGCCACGCCGGCCCACTCCACACCGGCCACGTCTTTCAGAAGCAGGTAGCAAATGCCATAAGTCATGGCAAGAATCACAAAACTGGAAACGACCAACCCCCGGTTCATCGCCGACATGAGCTGCGCCATGGACGCACCCTCTTCGGTTTTGACCAGGTTGATACCGAAGAACACACTCGCGATGATGCCCATTCCCGCGATCACCATCGGTACACAGAGAAGGTTCATCGCGGCCGTATCGCCACCGTCAACGGCATAAGCCGCGGCCACACCAAGCGCTGCCGTGGCCAAAATCGATCCGGCATAAGATTCGTAGAGGTCGGCTCCCATGCCCGCCACGTCGCCGACGTTATCGCCCACATTGTCCGCGATAGAGGCCGGATTGCGGGGGTCGTCCTCGGGAATACCCGCCTCCACCTTACCGACCAAGTCCGCACCCACGTCGGCCGCCTTCGTATAGATTCCGCCTCCGACACGAGCGAACAACGCCTGCGTACTGGCACCCATACCGAATGTCAGCATCACCACGGTGATTTCATGAAGCGGCATATCCGTGAAATACTTGAGTGCGGCAAACCAAAGGGTGATATCGATCACCGCAAAGCCAACGACCACCATACCCATGACCGCCCCGGCGCGGAACGCCACGCGAAGGCCTTCGTTGAGGCTCTTGCGGGCACCGGCCGTCGTACGGTGGGCGGCCATCGTCGCCGTCTTCATGCCGATGTAACCGCACAAACCACTAAAGAACCCACCCGTCAGAAACGCCCACGGCACCAGCCCGTGCTGCACATGCAGGTAGTACGCCATAAACCCAAGAACGGCCACGAGCGCCACAAACACCTTGATCACCACACGATACTGACGGCGCAGATACGCCATCGCACCTGCGCGGACGTACCCGGCGATCTTAATCATGTCCTCATCGCCCTCGTCGGAATTGCGCACCTCAAGGTAATACTTGCGAGCCATGAACAGCGCAAAAAGCCCGCAGAGCGGCGCGACAAACCAAATCCACGGCACAGACACATCGCCTTCGTGAGCATCTGTGGTTGGGGCGGCCGCGTTTTCCACATGCGCTGGAGACGCTTGGGCCACAATGTCCCGGGCCATCGCCGAATCTGTGGCAACGAACCACGCCATTCCAATCGCCAAAAGGGGTAAAAGTACGAGCAGACGTTTCGCGTTCAACGGAGTTTCTCCTTGGTTAAGGCGTGACGGCCGGGCTTGGGACTCGACGGGCAGAGCCGCCGCTTGGGCCTCTCGCCTCCACGCCTTTCGTGTCGATCCTAACTGTTTACCAAATATATACTTACCGCGCTGTCGACGCGGAGGCCAACCGGGTCGATCCCAGCGACGTTCCTAGACTGCGGGACTATAGCAAAACCGAGTCACGCTGCAAACGCCCTGGAGATATAGTTCCGAAGCTCTCTGTCTGATCACCTCGCGTTCCCCGACCACGCCGCCCAGCGCCTCCCACCGAATTATCGGATCCGCCACGGCCATGAGCACAGGGTGACCACTTCTGGTAAACTACCCGCCGCCGAAGGCTCGGCGGCGTGGCCTCTGGAGAGCCTGGGATTCCGAGCCGGGAGTCAAATAATGGTAGTGATGGACCACCAAACCGGCATTTCCAAGCTGCGCGACTTGATCCGGGACATCCCGGATTTTCCCAAGCCGGGTATTGTTTTCAAAGATATCACCCCGTTGCTCGCCCATTCCGGGGGGCTCAGCTTGGCCGTCGAGTACCTCACCCAGCCGTTTCGGCAGCTCCATGTTGATCTGGTAGTCGGAGCCGAGTCGCGGGGGTTCATCTTCGGTACGGCCGTCGCCCAGAGTCTTTCGGCTGGCTTTGTCCCCATCCGCAAGCCGGGAAAGCTCCCCTCCGACACCCATTCAGAAACCTACGACCTGGAATATGGGTCGGACACGGTGGAAATCCACTCCGATGCGGTCAAGCCGGGCAACCGTGTGCTGATGATCGACGACGTGCTGGCTACCGGCGGCACGATGGCCGCCTGCTGCCGGTTGGTGGAAAAATTGGGCGGTGAGATCATTGGAACAGCCGTTTTGATCGAGCTGGCCTTTCTCGACGGTCGATCCAAATTGGGCGAACGACCATTTCATTCCGTCATCACCTACGACAACGAATAATCGTTCCTCAAGATACGGAAACACGCATTCGGCGGCGTGCTCAACGCCTACCGATGATCCGGTCGACAATCACCAGGGCGTCGTGTACGCACGCCCCGCATCGGGTGGTTCACTGGAAAGCAGCATGAGCAAACGCGCGACACTGAAATTCGTGATCGTCGGCGTGGCCATCGCCCTGGCTACGTGGTTCGTTGCGGCTGACATTATCATCAAGCCGGACCACCTCCCAGCCCACCTGTCGCCGGCCGCACCGCAGCGATGTGTGGCCATCTTCGTGGTCTGCGTCGCGCTCTGGCTCACCAACCTCATACCGCCGGCAGCCACGGGTCTTCTCGCGATTGCGTTGCTACCGCTGCTCCACGTACTCCCCGAGCGGGACGCCTTCCGTCTCTTCGGCAACGAAGCGGTTTTTTTCATGCTGGGCGTGTTCCTGCTGGCCGGAGCCACCATCGCCACGGGTCTTTCGAAACGGGTGACGTTGATCGCCTTACATCGCTTTGACCAGAGTCCGAATCGCCTCATCGCGGGGGTGACGCTATCGGCGGCGTTTTTGGCGCTATGGATGCCGGAGCACGCGGTGGCCGCCATGATCTACCCGATCATTGTCGAGATCGTCAACACGCTGAAGCTAAAACGCGGCAGCCCCTACGCGAAAAAACTTTTCCTCGGGTTGGCCTGGGGGGCGATCGTCGGCGGCGTGGGCACGTTTCTCGGTGGCGCGCGGGCACCGCTCGCAATCAGCATGCTCAAACAGGAATACCCCGATCAATCCATCAGCTTCTTGCGGTGGATGATCGCCGCGCTCCCGGTCGTGCTGATTATGTCCATCGCCGCAGTGGTCATGCTTCGCACTCGCGTAGCCAACGACATCACCGACATTAAAGCCGCGACGCGGATGCTGGACGGGCGAGTCAAGCGGCTCGGGCCGATGGCACCGGCCGAACGCCGACTCGCCGCACTCGGCATCATCACCATCATACTGTGGATTACGATGGGTCATCGCCTCGGCGTCAGCACCATCGCGATTCTGTCCGCCGTGATGCTGTTCGCCCTGCGCATCGTCGATTGGCGGAGCGTGCAGGGTTATGTCAACTGGGGCGTGCTCGTGATGTACGGCGGGGCCGTCGCACTGGGCTTCGCGCTGAGCGAAACGAACGCGATGACCTTTATGGTCAAGCAATGCGTATCCCCGGAAACGCCGCGATTCGTGATTTTGCTGGCCTTGGTGGCGACAGCCATGATCCTCACCGAGGGGATCAGCAACTCGGCCGCGGTGGCGATTCTGCTCCCGATCGGGTATTCCTTGGGTGCGGCGACGGGGATCGATCCCATCACGGTAACGCTCGTCGTGACGATCCCGGCGGGACTGACCTTCCTGTTGCCGGTGAGTTCGCCGCCCAACGCGATCAGCTTCGCCGCGGGGCACTACAGCATTCGTGAGGTCGTGCAGATCGGCTGGCCGATGACCCTGCTCGCGTTCCTCACGGTCGTGGTCGTGATCATCGTGTGGTGGGGCGGCGTGCTGGGTATGAAGGTTTTCTAAGACCGCTATGACAACGACAGGATTCACCATCTGGCTCACAGGTATGTCCGGCTCGGGCAAATCGAGCGTCGCCGCCACCATCGCCGATCAGCTTCGCTCGCGCGGGCTGGCCGTCGAGGTGCTCGACTCCGGTCGTATCCGCGCACAGATCAATCGCAGCCTCGGCTTCTCTCGTGAAGAGATCGAGGAGAACACCCTACGCCTCGCCTATGAATGCACGCTGCTCAACCGCAACCACGTCATCGCGATTGTCGGATCGGTGTCGCCCTATCGCGCCGTGCGCGACAAGGCCCGCGAACAGATCGGCGCTTTTGTCGAGGTATATTGTCGCTGCCCGATGGAGGTGCTCATGCAACGTGACGAGAAGGGCTTGTACGAAAGAGCCCTCAAGGATGAAGTCAAACACGTGGCCGGAGTCAACGCGCCGTACGAAGAGCCGCTCAAGCCGGAGGTGCTTCTCAACACGGACCAACTCACCGTGGACGACGCGGCGAACCAGGTCATCAAAACGCTGGAACTGCTCCACCGGCTCAACCGTGACGAGGGGTCGGCCTACACCGCCGACGAAGAAGAAATGATCCGCCGCCGCTTGGAAGACCTCGGGTATCTGTAGGGGTCGGGCTCTTCCCGACTACCGGCGTGTCATCGGTGGTCGTCGTCCTTCTTGCACGTCTTTCTCAAACGTGGCTTTCTTGCGTAGCTGGTGGTGGTAGTGCTGGGCGAAGCGGTGGGCCTCATCACGCATGGACTGAAGTATGCGCAGCGCCGGGTTGTTCCGCGGGAGACGCACCGGTGCGGTTTTTGCCTGAATGTAAATCTCCTCCTCGCGTTTCGCCAGAGAAATCACCATCGGCGGGCGGAGGTTCATCTCCGCAAACGCTTCGAGCCCGGCGTGCAATTGCCCGAGCCCGCCGTCGATGAGAATCACATCGGGGAACAGTTCCTCGCCCTCGGCCGCGTACCGGTAACGCCGCGTGATCACCTCCTTGATGGCGGCGTAGTCGTCTATGCCCTCGACCGTGGTGATCTTGAACCGGCGATACCCCGGCTTGAACGGCTTGCCGTCGATAAAGCAGATCAGCGAACCGACCGTATCACTGCCCTGCAGATGGGCGATGTCCATACACTCCATGCTTCGCGGCGGCGCTTCCAAACCCAGCAGGTCGGCCAGTTTTTCCAGTCCCTTGCGCGGGTCCACGTAGAACACCTCCGGCTGTACGTCCTCGTGGACGTTGCCGGATAGCGCGAGTGATTTGATCGCCTTGATCCGATCGCGCAGGTCGGCCGCGTCCTCAAAGCGCGTCTCGGCGGATGCGGCGTCCATCTCTTTTTTCAGTTGGCGAAGAAGCGGCGTGCGTTTGCTCGCGAGAAAGTTTTTCAGCCGCTCGATATCCCTTTTGTAATCCGCCTTGCTGACGAGCGCCGCGCAGGGGGCCGTACATTGGTTGATCGCGTGCAGCAGGCACGGGCGGAAGAACCAGCGTTTGTCATCGTTCTCACGAATGTCCAACTCACACGTGCGAAACTTGAACGCCTTCTGCATCGCGTTGACCGCATCACGGATGGCCGTCACCGAGGGAAAGGGCCCGTAGAGTTTGCTGCCCTTGAGTCGCGGCGTGCGCGTGACGAACACGCCGGGGAAGTCATCCCGCGTGGTAATTTCGATATAGGGAAACGTCTTGCCGTCTTTAAGGGCCGCGTTGTGCGGTGGCTGAATGTCCTTGATGAGGCGCGCCTCTTTCAGCAGGGCGTCCACCTCGGACTCGCACTCGATGTGATCGATGTCGACCACGCTCGCCACCATCCGGCAGATGTCCGGGCCGCGCGTGTTGAGCAGATCCGCGGAGGGTTGGAAGTAGCTGCTGACGCGCGAGCGCAAGTCCTTCGCCTTGCCGACATACAACACGCGGCCGTCAGCGTCTTTCATCAGATAGACGCCGGGCGTCTTGGGCATCGCGGCCACGATCTCGCGAATCAATTCCAGACGCGGGTCATCCATGACGGGAAGTATACCCGATTTGCCGCTGGGCCAATCGCCGTCGGTTGGCCTTCCGCCATCGCGAAGGCCGTCCGAAGGATGGTCGAAGTGCCCGAACCGCGGCGCGGGCTAACACGCCGCCACTTGTGTCAACATGTGCTCCGCTGCTTTCAGAAAGAATGGGATGGTGATCGGTGCGTGAATCACAAGGTGGTCTCGATTTCGCCACGGAACATCACCCAGTTTGCCCGCCTTCCTTCCACACACCACGATCAACGGAAGATGAGCAGCCCCGGCTTTCGTCTCGCTTGCTTCCCATTCGGCAAACAGTGCGTTCGCTTCACGCGCCTCTCGCAAGTAGATGACACCGAGATTCGGCGGTTCAGAATCGCCCGGTTCTCCCGCACGATCCAGGAACAACTGGAAGGCGTCGGTAGCCGGTTCACTGCTGACGCAGAGTGGGTGCAGCGTTGTCTCGAACCGTTCCCGCAGTTGGCTCCCATAATCCGGCCAGGTCTCACCGACCGAATGCGCCAACATCGTAAACTTGAGATCCCGCGTCTCGTCCGGCACGGTGGCCGCGATCTTCTCGATAGCAGAAGTCGATACGCCGAGCGCGTCAACCAACTCGTCCAGAGGGAAAATGGTCTCGTTTCCGCTGCACCCGAGCAACAGTGCGTGCGCCATCCGATTGGCCAACGCTACAATCATCGCACCTTGGGTATGCTCCGGACCGAGACGCTGAAGGCGGGGGACGGGTCCGTGGTGATTCACGACGGGCACAATGAACGCATTGGGAAACTGCCAATGCTCCAGCGCACGGTGAAGAATCTGACAGTGATCGAGTAGCAGCAGCTTCGGCTCGACGATCTCCAAGGGGAGTTCCAGTTCATCCGCCACGTCACACACCTGATTGTATTCTTCCGGAACGTGATCGAGCAGAATCACACGGCCGATATCGTGAACGGTCCCCCAAAGAAAACAATCATCGACTCCATGGAAGCGACATTCTCTGGCGAGAGCGGCTGCGATCAGCCCGCAGGCCAGCGAATGTTCCCAGAACAACCGGATGTCAATCCGAGAGGGTTGGTTCGTCGCATATTGCTCAAACACCCCCAGTGTCATCACCAGCTTTCGGACCTCTTGCACACCGATACGCTGCACGGCCGTCTGCACGCTATCCGCGGGGCGCCCGCGGGAGTAGGCCGAGCTGTTGGCCAGCTTCAACAGTCGAATGCATAGCGCCTGATCGCTCGCTACGGCCTTGGCCACATCGTTCGCGCAACAACCGTTGCTACCGGTCACCGCCATGACGTTGTGAACCGTGGCGGCCAGCGGTCTGAGCTTTAGTCCGGTGCTGACCAGCTTCGTCAGTTTGGCCTTGGTGATGACGGGTTCGTAACCTTGCAGTAGCTTCGCAGATTCCGCCGCACTTCGGATGCCGGGGGTCGGCGTGCTAGGGCACGGCGAAGCAGCGGGACGGGCGGGTGGTGCCGAGGCCGCAGCACCCGTCGCTGTTCGAGGTTTTGAAGGCGTACCGGCGGTGCGGCCCTTCGCGCCGTGCGATGCGCCAACCGCCTCTGGGTTCGCCTGCGTGGTACAGGCTTTCACACGTTCCAGAAGTACCTCGAGCGAGAAGTTCGACTTGAGCAGATACCCTTGCGCGCCGCATTTCGCCGCGCGAGCCACCGTCTCTTTTTCCGCACGATCGGTGAGCAGAATAACCGGAATCCCTTGGAGATTGGGATTCCGGCGCATGATCTCCAACACCGCAAGCCCATCCGGAGGAGGCATGCTCACGTCCAGCAGCACGAGGTCGGGTTTCTGATCCCGAAGCACCTCCAACGCCTCCGTGCCGCTGGCCGCACAAGTCACTTCGTGACCATGACACCGAAGCGCCTCGGCGATCGGCTCCCGGCACAGTGCCATGTCGTCTACGACTAAGATGGTACTCATGTCACGAACCTCTTCGAAATCGGCTACCGTAGTGCGAACAGACACTTACCCCGCTGTGGCCTGTGTATGTCCCAGGCAGCGGTCCAACTCAAACTTGAGACCGTCGAGACACGCATCGGCTTCATTCAAGTCACCGGCACGACCCATCTCTTCCAATTGTGCGGCGAAGGTCCGAAAAGCTTCGGCACCGCAGTAGGCAGCGGCACCTTTCAGGCCATGCGCGGCACGGGTGGCTTCCGCCACATTTCCATCGGCGACAAGCTGTATCAACTGATCCAGTTCCGATGGGGCATTCGAGCAAAACTTGTCGATCAGCTTCTGCACGAATTCCCGATCCCCTCCCCAACGCTTCAGCACGGCATCCATCTCAAACGGAGGGGAGGTGCTTTCCGCACCATCACCACACCCGCCTAACGGATGGTCTGGTTGGAGGTTGTTGTGGTGTTGGCTATTCGCCTCTGAATCCTTGATTGTCATGGTTCGGTTCTCCGCTTCGGTCAGTTGAGATTCTATCGCCTCGATCAGTTGGTTCGGATTGAATGGTTTGGCGACGTGGTTATCCATCCCGGCATCCAGGCATTTCTCACGATCGCCTTTTAACGCATTGGCGGTTAACGCGATGATGGGAATTCTCGGCAATACCGATGGATCGACGGCGTTCTCTTTTTCGACACGGCGAATTACTCGCGTCGCCTCGAAACCGTCCATCTCCGGCATCTGGCAATCCATCAGAATCAAATCGAATTGATCTCGTTGCCAGGCATCGACGGCCTGTCGACCATTCGAGACGATTTCGAAGGTGTACCCCACCTGGGATAACACCTGCCGGATCACTTCCTGACCGATCTCGTTGTCCTCCGCTGCGAGGATCTTGGCCCCAACCCTAATGGGCCGGTTGGGAAGCCGGCTCGGCTCCGCTACTTCCTTCAGCTCGTGGGGCGCGTCGACCTGCGCACATGCCAGTGCCTGAGTGATCGCACCCAACAACTGAGACCATCGGGCTGGTTTGGCCAGCCAAGCCGAAAAACCTTGAGCCTTCATCCGCGCTTCATCGCCGGTGATCCCCGCCGAAGTCAGAAGCAACAACACAGTGTCTGCGATATCGGGATCGCTTTTGATCTCTTGCGCGAGTTGTATAGCGTCCATCTCCGGCATTTGCATGTCGAGAATCGCCATCGCAAACGCATGGGGAGTACCGGCGGCACGGCGCAACGCTGCCAGCGCTTCGGTAGCACTTGAGGCCAGCTCATGGGAAATCCCAAATCCCGCCAACTGTTCATCCAGAATCTCACGGTTGGTCTCATTGTCGTCGACGGCCAGAATTCGCATATCGCGAAAATCACCCGGAACCTGCGGCGCGGTACCGGCGTGCGTCCCTTTCTCCAACGTCACGGAGAACCAAAACGTGGAACCGCGTTCGGATTCGCTGATCGCACCGATTTCTCCACCCATCATTTCGACGAGCTGCTTGGAGATAGCCAACCCAAGACCGGTACCGCCAAACCGCCGCGAGTGTGACGCATCAAGCTGAGAAAAACTCTGAAAAAGAAACTGTTGCTTGTCCGCAGGGATACCGATTCCCGTATCCGTCACCGAAACACGAACCGAAACACTCGACTCGGTTTCATCGTCTACCACGGCACGGATCACAATCTGACCATGCTCGGTAAACTTGATCGCATTCGAGATCAGGTTCGTCAGAATCTGTTGAAGTCGTCCGGAGTCGCCACGGACGGAGATTGGAAGGGCCGGGTTGACATTCACGGATAGTTCCAGGCCCTTTTGCTCGGCCTGCGGACCCAAAAGCGTAGCGACACATTCGACGCAATCGCGGATATCGAATTCGGTAACCTCCAGTTCCAGTTTCCCGGCTTCGATTTTTGAAAAGTCCAAAATATCGTTGATCAGTCGAAGCAGAATATCGCCCGATGCCTTGACAAGACCAGCCTGCTTTTTTTGTTCGCGTGTCAATCCTGAACCGAGCAGCAACTCGGTCATCCCAATGATGCCGTTGAGCGGTGTACGCAACTCGTGGCTCATGGTGGCAAGGAAGTCACCTTTGGCGCTACTGGCGGCCGCTGCTGCTTCCTCCGCCTGCCGTCGTTCTTCGATCTCGCGAACGAGCGAGTCATTGATTTTCGCAAGATCGGCGGTACGCTGCTTCACCAACCCATCAAGGTGGTCACGGTGACCCATAAGCTCCGTTTTGGTTTTTCGGAGCGATTCTTCAGCTTGATCGCGCTGAAAAAGGTACACACGTACTCGTCGCATCCCCACGGCAATTCCAACAAGCCCCAATACCCACAAACCAATGTGTCCAATACACAAGGCAGCCATGCGCGTACTCGCGATGGCTGTCATAGGGGCCAAGGGAATGGACACGCTGATCCCCCCCCGAACATCACCCAGTTCGTATCCCTGTTGAGCGTGACATTTCAGACAGCCTTGCTCGGTATACAGCGGGCGCATGAGGCGCATATAAGATTGACCATCCATCGTCTCGATAGAACTTACGGCCTTGGTATCGCCCTCGAACGAATTCAACGCATCAGCTTCCCAGGCATCCGGTGCGTTCTTCGGACGAAGCGGGTTTAGACTGGTCAGGTGCCCTCTCGTCCCGAACTGATCCTTGCCCAATTCAAAGACCTGACGCGTCATATAAGCCGGATTCAGAAGGGTCAGTTTTCTACCGGACGGCGTCGTGATGTCCCGTTCTTCGAGGTGCGCGAGGTAAGGATTCGGGGGGGTCCTATCCGTGACCGGAACGTACACGCCGCCGTGACCGGCCGCCCAACTACGGTAGAGAATGTCTTTTTCGACTGCGATGTTCGCGGTCGATAGGGCCATCTCCGCAGTCTCGCGGTTGATGCAGTAAATGTTCCAGACAAACGACACACCCACTGCTACGGTCCAAAACGAGAGAAGCAGCCATAGGTAACGCCGGAGATGCGACCGGGATACGCCTTGTTCAGAAACAACCGACGGAATCATTGGTTAACCCTCTTGCCGATGGCCCGTTTCGTTGACGCTGTCTGATGGATTCGAAGACAAGAAACGGCTCGGATGCCAACTTGTGCGATTCATAACCACGTGGTTGCAAGCCTTCATGCCAAAAATGTGATTCACCCGGAGAACCGTCCTCACCGGCGTTCTCCATCAGCCACCTGTGGGGGCCGATATCATACGCATCCGACACTTCACTCGTCGTACGTTGGCGGATCGAACGAAACAACACCGGTAGCCCGACTGCCACCGACTCCCTCGTTTGGATTTGGGGCGTGGTATTCACCGCCACCTCGTCACGTATCCATATGAAAAACGGGCCAAAACCCCGCGCAGCGGTTATCGACACAATCAACCGCGGCGATTCGCTAATCCACGGAAACGCACTCCCGGAAATGAAACGTATCGTGTATCGGACCCGCCCCGCCCGGATGGTCCAAAACACCCGCAGGCGTCACAAAGCCATCTCGCGGCCCTTCCGGAAGAACCGAACCATCGGGGACGCGCGGCACAGACGGGATGACCGCAAGCCGACGAACGCGTTACCTGGTGTGCAACAGCGATAGCGCCAACGAAGTCATACCGCGTACGCCGGTGGGGATTGTCGGCTCGGGATCGGGGGCGAACTTGCTGGAGTGTAGAGACGGCAGCACCGGACCATCCGGACGACGGCTCGCTTCATACAAATCATGCTTCACCGCACCAAGCCAGAAGATGAAACCCGGCGCTCCGGCTTGTCTCGGGAATCTTCCGAAGTCTTCGCCGCCCATGACGGCTTCACGAGCCAACGTCTGTTCCTTACCGACCACGCGTTCAAACACCTTGACGGCCGCCGCGGCCAGAGCCGGATCGTTGTAGGTCGCGGGGGTAAACTCCGTTTCGCGAACGTGGACGATCGGGTCTCTCTTGCAGCCCATCGCGCGGGCCGTGTGGATCGTCACGTCGCGAATACCGTCGAGCAAAATGCGCCGCGTGTCGTCGGTGTAGGACCGGACCGTGAGTTGTAGCGTCGCCTCGTCGGGGATGATGTTGTGTTTTGATCCGGCGTAAAATGAGCCGACGGTGATGACGGCCGGTTCCTTTGGATCCACGCGGCGGCTGACGATCGTCTGGAGCGACACCACCACCTGAGCCGCCGCCACGACCGGATCAATCGCTTCGTGCGGACGCGAGCCATGCCCACCGCGACCGAAGATCGTGATATCCACCGAGTCCACATTGGCCAGCGCCCATCCGGAGGTGTGCGCAATCGTGCCCGCCGGGTGCGACGCCGACACGTGAAGCGCCAACAAATAATCGGGTTTGCCGAACCGGTCGAAAAGATGGTCTTCGAGCATGGTACGCGCCCCAGTGCCGATTTCCTCGGCCGGCTGCGCCACGATCATCACCGTACCCGCCCATCGGTCACGCAGACCGGCAAGCAACTCCGCCGTGCCGACCAGGCAGGTCTGATGCACATCGTGACCGCAGGCGTGCATCGCCCCGACGATCTGACCGTCTTCACGAGTGACCTGAACGTGGCTGGCATACGGAAGGCCGGTTTCCTCCCCGATGGGAAGCGCGTCCATGTCACCGCGAATGAATACCGTCGGACCGTCGCCGTTTTTCAGCATCCCGACAACACCCTGCCCGCCCACGCCGGTGGTGACGTCATACCCGGCCTTACGCAAACGATCGGCCATCTTTTCCGCCGATTCATGCTCGTCGAGTGACAGCTCGGGATGGGTATGCAAATCCTTGTAGTAGGCAAGCCAACCGTTCAAGCGGCTCTGCGTCTGGCGATCCACAAGTACCGCCAAGTCGTCGCGATAATGTGATTGAACCTCGCCCGCCACGGAAGCAGAACAGAAGATCAGCAGCGACGCGAGGGACCATGGGAGGATTTGCATCGTCATCACACTCCTTTTCTCGGCCGAAAACAGGAATCGCCAAACCAAGACGAGACATGCCGTCAGCGTACCGGATCACCAAAGCCTTTGACAGCCACCCAACACCAATTAAATCCAGTCACGCTGTATTTCCGGCGATCGCAGGGGGACATTTGTTTCGGTTATCCCATTTGAGGGATTGTCAAAAGAGGGAAGAGCCTGTACTCTGCGCGATTCTGTTCTGACTGAAGGAGTGAGTGCGAATGGGTGTGTTGTCGAAAATCAACAAGATGAAGAAGTGCGAGAAGCTCGTCAAGAAGTACGCCGAGCGGCGTGCGGCGCTGAAGAAAGAGGGCGACTACGCGGCGCTGGCTAAGCTGCCGCGTAATTCGAGCCGAACGCGCTTGGTGCGGCTTTGCGGAATGACCGGCCGTAGCCACGCGGTATATCGTAAGTTTGGAATCTCTCGGATCATGCTTCGCGAGCTTGCGCTGGAAGGCAAGATCCCCGGAATGCGAAAGGCCAGTTGGTAGTCATTGGGGCTGGTGAGCGTGTCACTGCGACCGCTGCGTTTCGCTCCGATAAGTGAAACCATACCCGGCTCACGAGCGGTTTTGCGGTCGCCCCGGCGCGGTTCGCCAACACCAGGTAAAGAGGCGTTACCCATGAAAAAAGATATTCACCCGGATTATCGGGAAGTGGTTTTCTATGACGTGGCCGGAGACTTTAAGTTTCTCTCCCGGTCCACGGCCAAAACCAAACAGACCATCGAGTTCGAAGGAAAAGAGTACCCGGTAATCAAGCTGGAAATCTCCAGCGCCACCCATCCGTTTTATACCGGTTCGGACAAGCGGGTCGGGGTAGCCGGTCGTGTAGAAAAGTTCGAGAAGAAGTTCGGTTCGGACTACTTCAAGAAGAAGAAAAAATAGCGACCACAAACAGACCCAATACACAAAGGGCCGGACGACTCCACCACAGTCGCCCGGCTCTTTTTTTCCTCGCTTGTCCGCATTGTCTCATAAGCCCGTGTGGCTATGGGGTCTCGATCGGGGTGTCCTCGATCGGGCTGGGAAGCACGTTCACCGTGCCCTTGGCCTTGGCTTTGCCCATCGACAGACTCACCTTGTAGGTTCCCGGCGGTACGAACTGAGTCTGCCCGCCACCGCCGAAGCTCTGCAGACGCTGCTTCGGGTCATCCTGAAGATCCCAAATCACGCGGTTGATGCCCGGTCGGTTCGTCCCGGTGAGCGAGCGGATTTTCGTCCCGTGTTCGTCGGCGATGGTCACCTTGACCTCGTCGCCCGTATAGTCGCCCACCCAATAACTGATCCGAGCCCCCATCGCCTTGTTCGGCGCGCGGAACATGCGATCCGACCAAAGTCCGCCATAGGGCTGGTAGATGCGCGGCTTGCCGTCGGGGATGTCGAACAGGTGGAGCGGGCTGCGGAGTACGTCCGGGGTGAGTTGCGAAAGCGGAGAGACATCATCCAGGATGTAGACCGATCGCCCGTGCGTGCCGGCCACGAGGTCCGTCTCGCGAGGCTGGATCACCAAGTCATCCACGGCCACCGTGGGGAGCGTCTTGCCGTTGAGTTTCACCCATGATTGCCCGCGGTTGATGCTGACATAGGCCGCCCGCTCGGTGCCGCAATACAAGACGTTTTCGTTTTGCAAGTCTTCTCGCACGACCTTCACCGATGACCCCTCGGGAAGATCGCCGGTGATGTCGGTCCAGCTCGCGCCGGCATCCGTCGTCATGAGAATATGCGGGTTCATGTCGTCACTGCGATGTCCATCGACCGAGACGTAGGCGGTATCCGGTTCGTGGTGGGAGGGCTCGATCTTGGAGATGTACCGACCAGCTACCTCGGGCGGTGTGACGTTGTTCCACGCTGCGCCGTCGTTAGTCGTCACATGGATCAGACCGTCGTCGGTCCCGGCCCAGAGCATGCCCTTGGTGAGCGGGCTTTCGGACAGTGATACGACGGTACCATACGTTTCTGCTTCGGAACCAACGGTGATGATTTTGTCCAGCTCCCGCGCGGAGAGGTCTTCACTGATGCGCGTCCAGTTGTTGCCGCGTTCGGTAAACTTGAAGACGTAGTTACCGCCGTGGTAGAGCGTCGTCGGGTCATGGGGCGAGATGAAAAACGGAGCGTTCCAGTTGAATCGGTAGCGCGGCTCCCCCTCTTTGGGCGCGGGGATCAGACGCTTGCGTTTGCCGGTATCCTGATGAATGCGAACGATTTCGCCGCCCTGGCTCTCCGCATAGATGACATGGGAGTCTTGCGGATCGAACGCCACGTGAAAGCCGTCTCCGCCGCTGATGAAATCCCAGTCGGCATTAGTGATGGCCTTGCCCGGTGCGCCGAGCGTGTCGGGTCCGGTCTGCCTGAGTGATTCGCTCGGTCCGATCCAGGATCCGTTGTCTTGCAGACCACCGCCGACGCGGTACGGGTCCGACAGATCAACCGTGATGTTGTAAAACTGTCCGACGGCCATCTGGTTGTGAAAGTCCCACGCCTTGCCACGGTCCCAGGATTCATAAAGCCCGCCGTCGGTGCCGACCAACAGGTGGTCGTGATCGCCAGGGTCGATCCACATCGCGTGAAAGTCCACGTGAACGATCGAGGCCAGCCCGTGTCGAAAGTGTGTCCCGCCGTCGTCCGAGACGCTAAGCCCCCAACCCGGCACGTAGACGCGCTGGTCGTCGGTCGGGTCTACGCGGATACGAGAGAAGTAGAACGGCCGGGGAGAGAATTGGTTCATGCGCGTCCAGGTGTCGCCGCGATCTTCAGAGCGAAAGACGCCCCCGGCCTTGCTGTTGTTATGCCACGCACCGACACTCCGACCGCCAACGTCCGATTCGACCATTGCGTAGATGATGTTTGGGTTTTTCAGATAAAGGTCCAAGCCGATGCGCCCGGTCTCGGCGGGGAGGCCTTCGGTCAGTTTTTTCCACGTCTGGCCGGCGTCGTCAGAACGAAAAATGCCGCCGTTCGGTCCGCCGCTGAGAAAGCTATACGCATGCCGCTGCCGGGTGTACATGGCCGCGTAAACCGTGTCCGGATGGTTCGGGTCCACACGCACATCACAACACCCGGTGGTGTTGTCGACGTAGAGGATTTTGTGCCAGGTCTTGCCGCGATCGGTGGTTTTGTAGAGCCCCCGTTCCTCGTTCGCCCCCCACAGATGTCCCATGGCGGCCGCATAGCAGACGTCCGGGTCGCGCGGATCGACCTCCATCTGCGGAATGTCATGCGTGGCTTCCAATCCGACGTGTTTGAATTCGCCACCGCCGTCGGTAGAAACATAGACACCATGCCCCCAGGAGGAGCTGTTGCGTCCGTTGCCCTCACCCGTGCCAACCCAGACGATCTTCGCCTTGCCTTTTTCGTCCTCCTTGTCGGGCGACTCGTCGTCTGCGTCATCGTCTTTCTTTTCTTCCGCCCATCCGCTCCAGTCGGGCGGCGCGTCCGCGACCACCACTGCACCGATCGAAGCGGTCTCCTTGTCATCGAAAACCGGCGAGAAGGTGATGCCGGCGTTGGTGGTTTTCCAGAGACCGCCGGTGCCAAACGCCACGAAAAAGGCCTTGGGGTTTCCCGGAGCCACGGCGATGTCGGCCACGCGCCCGCCCATGTTGGCCGGTCCGATGCTGCGCCAGGACAGACCTTTCAGATCACTCTCGCGGAGTGTTCGCGGACCTGTGGCTTGCGGTACGACCTTCGGGGTTGCCGGTGCCGGCGTGACGCTTTCCGATGGTTCGGTCTCCTGCAGTTCCGATGATTCGGTCGTCATCGGTTCCGCAGGTTCGGAGTCTGTCGAAAAACCGGCCAACAACATACCGGTGATCGAGTTCGAGGTCCGGCATCCCCCAAAAACGGCCGAAACAAAAAACAACGCGATGAATAATCGTAACGATGATCGTGGCATAGGTTTCTCCTGTTCCTTCACGGTATGCACCATACGCAACACCACCGTATCCGGTTTGCGCGTGGTTGCCCAGTCGCGCCCGATCCGAAACACCCGAGCGTGTTGCATGTGTCGATTCTTATGAACCAAGCTGGATGGCCACACCGCAGAGAACCAGAGCGGGTGCCCCATTCTTTGCCCCAAGGCAAAGGGTGGGGGACGAACATACGAAAAAATGCAGTCCCCCACTCGACCATGTCGCCTGCGCCGATCTTACAGACCAAGCTGGATGGCTACGCCACAGAGAACCAGCGCGAATCCGGCCGCCGCATGTCCATAGTGCTCGAAGCGGCCAAACACTTTGGGGATTCGGTCGGCGCTGTACACGGACAAGAGAACGATCGCGGTCATCGTCCCTATCGTGGTGATGCCGAAGACGAGTGTCACAAGTATAACATGGGCGGTGCTGCCGGTCGCGGCCGGGTACATCACGATCGGGATCAGCGGCTCGCACGGGCCGAACACAAAGATCGTGAACAGAATCCACGGCGTCAGCGAGGGCTTCGCGTCCGCGTCGTCATGAACGTGGATATGTTCGCCGGTGTGTTGGTGTTCGTGCGTATGCACGACGCCGTCGGCATGCGCATGCCAATGGGTGTGCGGTTGATGGCGGATCGCACGTCTCACACCCCAGGCGAAATAGACCAGCCCGAATGCCAGCAGCAGCCAACCGGCCAGCGTCCCACGGGCCGCCTCGATCGCTTCGAGCTTGAAAAGCCCCACCCCAAACGCGATGCCAATCATGCCGAGTGCGACGGAACTGAGTACGTGGCCGATCCCGCATGCCACCGTAACGGCGATCGTTTTGGTCGTGCTCCAACGGCGCGCCTTCGCAAAGACGACGAAGGGTACGTAGTGGTCCGGGCCGAGGACTGTATGGACAAACGCAACAGAAACCGCAGTGGCTAAAAGGAACCAGAGGTTGTCATTCACGACCGCATCTCTCCTTGCTCAACAAGCTAAGGCGGACACCCCACTCTTCGGTTACTCCCGAAGAGCTTGCTACCTGTCGTATGCCCCCTGGCTGTTCGCCATCATCCCGGCGCGCCGAATGTTCGCCGTTCTTGTCACACCACCCAGCGGTATCATTTTTCCCTGCGCCGCGCGGGGGTACGTCAAGGCACGGCACACTCTGACGCGCCGCCGGCCAACGTGCAAGCATTTACGGATTCGGCCCGGGTAGAATCCATCGCCGGGTGCAATTGTCACCCGTGCAGGGCACAGCCCGAAGCCCTTTACGCTCTTTGCATTTCGGGCATTCCACGGGGAACTCACGAAACCCGAATTCGCGATGAACCACGAAGTGCTTGTGGCATTCGGGATTGGAACAAATCACATGGAAGTCGGCTGAGGTTGCCTCGGCCTTGGCCCCTTCCGGCTCGGGTGGGGTGAGCATCGTGGTCGCAAGGCTTATGAGCCACACGGCCAGCAAACCAGCGCCGCCATACACGCCGTATCGGACGGCCGGTGTTTCCCAGAGCAGAGCCGGCTCCGCGGTGACCGCCTCCCACCAATCGGCGAGCCCTCGGCGCAGCGTAGGCACATACTCGCGGATCACAAGCAGCCACTCAACCAATCTGTTCGGGTCTTCCTGAGCCATCACCAAGCCCTTCATGCTGCGAACCGGTCGATTATAGCACGCATAAGTTCGCATACGCGCGTCGGAGGGATTACGGACATCTTCGCGGGATATGGCCGTTCATGCGGCTTTCCATGATGGGGCATGAGCCGGCACGCGGGCCGCACTCACCGCGGTATTCGGAAGCCCCATGCTGCCGCGTTTTTCATGCCGAACCGTCCACTCCGATCGTGACATACATCCCGAAGGGAGACCCCGGCCCCGGTACTTCCTCACCGTTTGTATCTCGTATATACTCACGCAGCCAAGCAAGGATGAAACGCGAGGCAAACTACGTTTGGCCTGTGAGAATCGACCGTTGAGGTCAGCGTTTGAATCAAACTCATACGGAGAGGTGCCCGAGCGGCTGAAGGGGCTGGTTTCGAAAACCAGTGTGCGGGAAACTGTACCGGGGGTTCGAATCCCCCCCTCTCCGTTCTTTTTTGACGGCCGCTTGTAAGGCTCTGACTCGCAGCAACTTGCGATCAGGGCCTTCAAGCATTCTCGGGCTGCTGTCCCCATACTGTCCCAATGCGCCCCCGCCTTTGCCATGTGTCTAAGAGCCGGCACGAGCGTGAAAAACCTACTTGGTC
>JAJRSP010000039.1 GCA_024278775.1 Planctomycetota bacterium | reverse complement strand
GCATCATAGCATACGTGTCAAGCGGTAATACTCGGACAGACTCCTAGGGTATCTCTCCCCGAGCCGCAGCTTGCGCGGCGCTGGAACGTCGAGCCACGCACGAATTCTCGAAACCGCGCGGGCTGAAGCCTACGGCTCAGGTAGTCGTAGAACAGATGAAACGCGGTATTAGTAGTAGTCGGAGTGGCTGATGTCGTCGCGGAGGAAGTTTTCTTTCTGCGCCAGGCTGTCCAACTCGGCGATAAACTTTTTTCTTTCGAACTGCGGCGGAAGCAACACGGTAAAACTGTGCCGGTAAGTGACGGCACCCTGCGCCTGGGTGTACGTCGACTTCTGCGTGTGGTGCGCGATGATGGGCAGGTTGTGGTGTTCGAAGAGCTGGGTCAAGCACGAGAGCAAACCCGCAAAGTCCGGCGAGGAGACGCGAAGGGTCAACGGTAGGGCATCGCGACGGACGGCACTGCGATCCGACACGCGCGAGAAGAGCGCTAGGAGTTTGAGCGATTCGCCGAGCTTGGGGGTGTCGCGTTCGATGCGTTCGATGCTCTCTGCGGGTCCGGAGATGACCAGGAGCACGACGGCCTCACTTCCGAGCGAATGAGAAATCCCTTCCTCGGTGGCACCGCCGCGGTCTTTCACGAAGATGGCGGCGTTTTGCAAAATCCCGACGCGATCGTTCCCGATCAGATGAAGTACGCCGTGCTGGATCGTTTCGGACATTGCGTGACCGTTTCCTCCTGCCCGAGTTAGGCCGGCATCGCCTGGGTTACAGCGGGACCCGGTTATGCGTTACTGCGCGACGACTTTTCTTTCCCGGCAGCTATTCGGACGGGTGCGATACTAAAATCGTACGCGGTAATCGTCAAACAGATTTCTGCACGACCCGGAGATCATCGTTATGGGGCCTTGGGAAAGGGTCATTCCCGGACCGCTCGGCGGAAAAGCCGTGGGTCGCTGAGTGTCGCCGTGCGACGGTTTTCGAGGGTGGTCCGGCTTTCCGGACTTTTCATGAATTGTCGACCCCATGAGCATGGGGTGAGGTGACTTGGCCGATGAACAGACAAAACCGTTACCCGCGGGTTACAGCCTCAGCGGCCAGGGTTGTTGACGCTTTGTTTGGCCGACTGTTACACTCGCTACCGCTATGAAAAGTACGACTCGTATCCTTTGGCTCTGTGTGGTTGCGCCCTTACTCCTCGTTGCCTGTGAGCCTACGACGGAATCTGCGCCGGTACCGAACGGCACATCCTCCCCGGCCGAGCCACCCCCTGTGCCTGCGGCACCGGTTACCGCGAAACGTCTCAGCACGCCGGCACCCTCCGGGGGGCGCCTCGGTGGACAGAATGTGTTGCTGATTACGCTGGACACGACGCGGGCCGATCGGCTCGGTTGTTACGGATATGAGAAAGCGGCTACGCCGACGATCGACTCGATCGCGTCGCGCGGTGTGGTGTTTGAGCAGGCGTTTACTCAGGTACCCCTTACGCTTCCGTCGCATGCCTCCATCATGACGGGGCGTTACCCGCGTGAGCATGGTATTCGTAACAACAATCAGTCGGGTTTGGCCGAAGGTTTTCCCACCCTGGCGTCGACGTTTCAGGCGCACGGCTACCGCACCGCTGCGATCGTAGGTAGCTTCGTACTCGATTCGAACTACGGACTCGATCGCGGCTTTGATGTATACAAAGACGATATGACAGGCCAGGAGCGGGTCGCTCAGCCGGCGGAATGGCAACAGCCGGCAAATGTCGTGACTGATCGGGCGCTCCAGTGGCTCAAGGCGAATGAGAAGGATCGCTTTTTTGCGTGGGTTCATTACTACGACCCGCATGAACCGTATCGCCCGCCCAACGAGTATACGAAACGGTTTGAAGATCCGTATGATGGTGAGTTGGCTTTTGTGGATGATCAGGTCAAGCGTCTGACGGATTGGCTCGCGTCCGCGGGCCTCACAGACCATACCCTGGTGGTGATTGCAGGCGACCATGGGGAGTCTTTCGGCGAGCATCAGGAAGAGGGGCATGCCATCTTCCTGTATGAGACAAACCTGCATGTCCCGCTGATCTTTGCCCATCCAAAGCTCGGGGCGTCCGGGCGGCGCGTGGGGGCTATTGTGGAACTGGTCGATCTGTTCCCGACGATGTTGGAGTTGTTTCATTGGCCGGCACCGGAAGGGCTATTGTCGCGATCTCTGGTTGGCGCAATAGACGGCCAAGAACTGGAGGACATCCCCACCTATGCGGAAAGCCACCATGTCAAGGAAGCGTTTGACTGGGCGGAGCAGCGCAGTCTGACCACCGCGCGTTGGAAATATATTTCATCCACCAAGTCGGAGTTGTACGACCGTCGGACGGACCCTCAAGAGAAGCGTAACATTATTTGGGTGTCTCCGAAGGTGGCGGCGGCCATGCTGGAGGCGCTGAAGGACCGCTACGCCGAGATGACACCTGGGAAAGCGACGACCGTTACGCTATCCCCCCAGCAGCGTAAGGCGCTGCAGTCGTTGGGGTACATGACGAGTGGCAGTGTGGCGGCGTCTGACAGTGACGCGTTCCTCACGCCCGATTTGCGTGATCCCAAGGACATGTACGTCGTGCTGTTGCAGATTCGCGCTGGTACGCAGTTGATTCGCGAGGGGAAGTACCCCGAGGCCATCATGATTTTGGAAAACGCGCTGAGCGAATGTCCTCGGGCCACGCCGGTGTATTCCAGTCTGGCGATTGCCTATGTGGAGTCGGACCAGCCAGAACTGGCTGAGATTCTTCTAAACGATGCCATCAAAGACAAGGCGGTGGATCCGTCCGACTATTCCGTTCAGGTGGTGTTGGGGGATGCGGTGATCCGGCTACACAAACCGGAAGAAGTCATCAAGCACTATCGGGTGGCGATTGGTGACGACGGTCCCTATGCGGACGTCCACGTCAAACTCGGCAAGGCCTTGCAGATGGTAGGTCGAACCGAAGAGGCGATCAAAGAGTATCAACGAGCGGTGGCGCTGTATCCCAAGTTCCCCGAGGCCCATTTTGATCTTGCGGCGTTGCTGGCATCTCGAGGAGACCTGGCCGGTGCCATCTCCCACTATGAGACGGCCGCCGAGGTCTTTCCGGAATATGCCGATGCACATTACAACCTGGCGATGCTGCTCATCCAGGCGAATCGCCCGGCTGAGGCGATTGATCGGTTCAACAAGGCCATAGACACCAAGCCGAACTTTGGCGACGCGATGATCAATCTGAGTATCGCCCTGATTCAACAGCACAAGACGAACGAAGCCAAGGATATCCTGTCGAAGGCGTTTGAGGTGCCGGCGGTGGCCGCGAAAGCCCACTACATGCTTGGGGTGGCCTATGCCCAAGAGGGGAAGTTCGAGCGAACCGTCGAGGAATATGAAAAGGCGCTCACGCTGAGACCTTTCGACCCGGCCCCGGTGACGGAGCTGGCCCGATACTATGTCCAAGCCAAGAAACCGGCCGACGCGGTGCGTGTGCTTGGCATTGGCGCGACGAACGCCCCGGACGATGTCAAGATTTTGATGATGTATGCCAAGATCCTGGGTACGTCGTCCCACGACGAACTGCGTGATGGTCCCCTGGCGCTCGAGCTTGCCGAGCGGGCCGATCGATTGACGGAGGGTACGCGTCTCGGTGTTCGGGCCATGTTGGCTGCGGTGCTGGCTGAGGTCGGGCGGTTTGAGGAGGCGGTGGCCGTGGCATCGGAGACGCTGGAAAAAGCGGAGGCGGCCAACAAGACCAACCTGGCGGGTACGCTTCGGTCTCAGATTCAACTGTATCGCAAGAATCAACCGTTTCGTAGCACGGAGTATTAGACACCGGCGTGGTGGTCCTGCCGGTGTCGGTAGCCTACCTGTTGGCGGGCGGCCTCATTCCGGTTTGGCGAGGTAAACGTAACCCGTGACACGAAATCCCATCCTTCTTAGTGCCGTGTTCCTCGCCGTCGTGATGGCTGCCGGTTGTGAGCCGAAAGCGTCGACGTCCCCTTCGGCCACAGCGGCGTTATTGCCGAAAGATGTGAATGTCGTGTTGATTACGTTGGATACGACCCGCGCCGATCGTATCGGGTGCTACGGTTACACGGAAGCCGACACGCCCACGATTGATGCGCTGGCGTCGCGCGGCGTACTGTTTGAACACGCCTACGCTCAGGCACCGCTCACGTTGCCATCGCACTGCTCCATGATGACCGGACGCTATCCGCGTGAACACGGGGTGCGTGTGAACGGCAGAAACTCGCTCAACGATGCCCGTCCCACACTCGCGGCAGAAGCGAAGAAACGCGGATATGCCACCGGCGCTTTTGTTGCTGCGTCGGTGCTTCATTCTCGATACGGGCTGGATCGTGGCTTTGACACCTATGGCGATGATATGGGCGAGTCAGAGTTCCAAAACGCCCACGCTGATCCACAGCGACGTGGCGATCGTGTTACCGACGACGCCCTTGTCTGGCTGAATAAGGTGAAAGGCGAGAAGTTTTTCGCCTGGCTCCATTATTACGATCCGCACCATCCGTATGACCCTCCCATGCCGTTCCGCGATGCGCTACCCACCCCCTACGATGGCGAAATCGCGTTTATGGACAGGCAAATCAAGCGTGTGGTGGATTGGCTGGACTCCCAAAAGCTTACGGATCGCACGCTGATTGTACTCGTGGGCGATCACGGAGAGGCGTTCGGTGAGCATGGAGAGTTTGGCCACACGATTTTCATGTATGACACCAATCTGCACGTGCCGATGCTGTTCGTTCATCCGAAGCTGACCAAGGGGCGACGCATCGACTCGATTGTCGAGGTGGTGGATGTCTTTCCGACGGTACTCGGGTTGTTGGGCTGGTCTCGGCCCGACGGCTTGTTGTCTCGATCCCTGGCGGCGGCGATGCACGGTGATGATCTGCCGCCGATTCAGAGTTACAGCGAGGGGCAACACGTTCACTGGTCCTACGGCTGGGCGGAGCAGCGCTCGCTCACCACGGAACATTGGAAGTACATTTCCTCGACAAGACCGGAATTATACGATCGCTCGGCGGATCCGAACGAGCAGCATTCGGTGATCGAGACCTATCCGAGCGTCGCCAAGCAGATGCGTGAGGCGTTGATCGCTCGCTACAACGAGATGAAACCGGGACAAGCCGGCGCGGTGGTCCTGAGTGACAGCGCTCGCCGCGAGCTGGAGTCGCTCGGTTATCTGTCCGGGGGGACGGCCGCCGAATCGCAAGAGTTTCTTACGGCTGACGCTCCCGATCCCAAAGACATGTTGGATGTGTTCGGGCTGGTGAAACGGGGACGAGCGTTCTTGTCGGCCGATCGACCGGAAGATGCGATCCCGTTATTGGAAGAGGCGGCCGTTGGCAGTCCGATGTCGATGAGCATTCACTATTTGCTTGGCTCCGCTTATCAGGAAGTGGGTCGGCACGCCGAAGCGGTGGTTTCGCTTCAGGCGGCGTTGAATCTTGATCCGGAGTTTCCGTCTGCGTTATCGCTGACGGCCAAGTCGCTCGTCGCCCTGGATCGTCATGAAGAGGCCATCAAGCACTATGAAGCGGCCTTAAAGCTGGATCCGCTAAATGCATGGATTCACGGCTCGCTCGGTCAGGTATTGCGGCAGGCCGGTCACACGGAGGAGGCGCTCGTTCACCTACGGCAAGCGATCGATTCCGAGCCGAACTACGCCGAGGTCTTGAACGAACTGGGGATCATTTATGAGAAGCGTGGCGACACAAAAGAGGCGGTCGAGTGTTACCGTCGCGCCGCCGAGCAGAACCACGTCCAGGGGTTGTTCAACCTGGCGATGCTGTTGCTTCGCGCCGAGAAATACGAGGAAGCCCGGCTGCACCTGCGCCATGCCGTCACGCTGAAGTCCAAGCTGACTCGCGCGGTGTTGAAGCGTGCGGGTGGGTTCGCCAAGGGTGGAAAGATAGAGGCGGCCCGCGCCTGTCTCGAAGCGATTGCCGATTCGGAGGATGTGGCCGCTGACGCGAGATTTAACCTGGCACTGATCGCGGCGCATCGCGGTGACCGCACCGCTTCCGTTCGAGCCTACGAGCGTGTGCTGGAGATTGACCCGGCTCATGAAAAAGCCGTCTCGGCCCTGGTGAATCTCTATCTGAGTGCCAAACAGACGCGCGAGGCGGTACGCATGCTCCGCGCCGCCGTGGCGAAGGTGCCGGATCGTCTCGCGGTGCTCCGCCCACTGGCGTCGTTGTTGGCTACGGCACCCCAGGATGATATCCGAGATGGTGAACTGGCGGTGGTGTTGGCCGAGCGCGCGGCGAATCTGACCACACGTAAAGACCCGGCCGTCCTGGCCACGCTGGCCGCCGCTTATGCCGAGACCCGTCAGTTTGACCGGGCCGTCCAAGTAGCTACGGAGGCGATTACCCTGGCTCGCCGGGCCAAGGCGGATCGACTGGCCGATTTCGTGCAGACGCAGCTTACGGGGTATCGGGCGGGTCGCCCATTCCGAGACGACAGCTTATAAACTCCGAGTCATGGGGGGAGAGACCCTTCGGTCCGACGCGCATGGAAAACATGGACGCCCGGTAGGTTTTCCCGTGATCAAGACGCTCACATTATTTCTCGCCGCCACGTGGCTCCTGGTTTCCCTCTGGGGGTGTAAGCCCGCGCCACCGAGTTCCGAGGTGGTTCGTCTTCTCCCCAAGAACACCAACGTCATCCTCATCACCTTGGACACTACGCGTGCCGATCGGCTGGGTTGTTACGGCTATGCGGAGGCGGCCACGCCGACGTTGGATGCCCTCGCCGAACGGGGCGTGCTGTTTGAGAACGCTTATGCCCAGGTGCCGCTCACGCTGCCTTCGCATGCCAGCCTGATGACGGGGCGCTACCCCAAAGAGCACGGCATTCGTCTCAACGGTCGCAGCGCGTTATCCTCCGTTCACCCCACGCTGGCCGAGCTGTTTCAATCGCATGGCTACGCGACGGGCGCGTTTGTGGCGTCTTCGGTGCTGGATTCTCGTTACCGTCTCGATAGAGGCTTCGAGGTCTATCACGACGACATGGGCTTACAAAAGGATAGCGTGGTGGGAGCCGATGTGCAGCGGCGGGCCGATCGAGTGGTCGATGACGCACTGGATTGGCTTACCGGAGTGAACGATAAACCGTTTTTCGGATGGATCCATTTTTACGACCCCCACCAACCCTACGACCCGCCGGCTCCGTATCGTGAGACGCAGGACGACCCCTACGACGGGGAGATCGCGTTTGTGGATGCGCAGATCAAACGCCTCGTGACCTTTTTGGACACTCACGACCTTCGCGGAAAAACGATGATCGTGGTGGTTGGCGATCACGGCGAATCGTTCGGTGAGCATGGCGAAACGGGCCACACCCTGTTCCTTTATCGGACCAACCTGCACGTGCCGCTGATGATAGGCGGTCCGAGTTGGCCGGTGAGGCGGCGCATCGACGCGGTGGCCGAAGTGGTGGACGTGTTCCCAACGATTCTGTCGGCTTTCGGCTGGACCCTTCCCGAGGGGTTGTTGTCTCGGTCGTTGCGCCGGACCGCAGCTTCGGAGGAATCCGATGCGGGAAGCTATGCCGAGAGTCTCTATGGTCACGGCTCTTTCGCATGGGCCCAGCAGCATGCGCTTACGACGCGCCGGTGGAAGTACATTTCCTCCACCATTCCCGAGTTATACGACTTGTCAGCCGATCCGGCTGAGCGTCACGATGTGCGGGCGGTCTATCCGGAGGTGGCCGAGCAGATGCGTGATGCGCTTTTCGCGCGGTACGGTCAGATGGCCCCCTCCGCGGCCGGTGCCGTGTCGCTCACCCCCCAAGCGCGGCGTGAACTTGAATCGCTCGGTTATCTTCCCAGTGGGGGCAGGTCTGTCTCGCAAGACTTCCTCACACCGGACGCGCCGGACCCCAAAACGATGGTGCAGGCGTATACGCTGGTCACCCGGAGCCAAACACTGCTCGCTCGGGGGGAACTCAAGAAAGCCATCCCCTTGCTGGAGCAGGCCGTCCAGGCGAGCCCGGGTTCGGCCACGATTCAGTTCCTTCTCGGCAGCGCCTATCAACGAGGCGGGAACCACACAGACGCGATTGGACCCTTGCTGGCCGGTCTTCGGTTGGATCCGGAGAACCCGGACATGCTGCTCATGGTCGCGGGGTCGCTCGCTTCCGTGGGGCGAAACGACGAAGCGGAAGAACACTATCGCGCCGCGCTTGCTTTCGACGTGATCGCTAAGAACCACAAACGGGCGGCTACCGTGCGATACAACCTTGCCGTCATCGCAGATCAGCGTGGTGACCGTGCCGCTGCGACGTGGGAATATGAGCATGCGTTGGCTATGGATCCGAGCCATGAAAAGTCGGTGAGCGCGCTTGTCAATATCTATCTGGAAGCGAAACGAGTCGGTGATGCCGTTCGCGTTCTCCGCGAGACGCTTCCCCATGCGCCCGACAGCGTGGCTATTCTTCGTCCGCTGGCGTCGTTGCTGGCCACGGCTCCGGATGCCGATATGCGGAATGGTAAACGGGCGGTGGCGTTGGCGCTTCGCGCCGTGAGCCTCACACAGAGACAGGACCCGATTGTTCTGGCTACGCTGGCCGCCGCCCATGCCGAAACCGGTCAGTTCGACCGTGCGGTTCGGATTGGGCAGGAGGCTGCGGAAGTGGCGCGGGGCAAAAAGGCCGCACGGTTGGCCCATTTCATCGACAGCCAGGTTTCGGGCTACCAGAAGGGGCACCCGTTTCGGGATATCAGCCTGCGGAGGGACTAATCGGGGTTGTCGTAAGTCCTTATTTTGTAGCAGGTTGTGGATATTGTGTCGGCGAGGGCTGTTTTTTTCCATTTTTTCAACTTTTGTTGTTGAATTGTGACGCCCCTTGCTGGTATATTGGCGAATTGCTGGCGGGCTTGCGCGGTGTGCGGGCTCGGCTTTGCGGGAGCGCTTGTGGAGGCTCTCGTGTGGAGTGTAGGAGGAAGCGGGAGGCGGAAGCGAAGCATGCGAGAGGGGGCAAACGGTTTTGGGGTGGAGGGGTTTCCCTCCGTGCCTCGCCGATTTTTCCTCCTTGCTATCGCCGTGGGGCTTGCTGCTTTGTGGGACGTGCGAGTGAAATCGGCTTGAGCAATAGAGCGACCATTTCATGGGAGAGGCGACCGCTTGTGGAAGCGGCCGTGCCGGCTGCGCTCGCGGTGGTCAGTGCGTTTTTGATGTCGCTGGCTATTGCGTCCCCCGGGCTGGTGTGGCTCGGATGGGTCACACTCATTCCCCTTCTGTTTGCGGTACGTTCGCTGACGCCAGTCGGTGCCGCGTTGTTTGCTTCCGTCTGGGGTTCGTCGTTATTTGCGTTCGGTGCCTTTGTGTTTCCGACGCCGATCGCGGCCACCTTCTCTTCCTGGGCGTTACTCACGGGGATTCCCGGTCTGTACGGCTTTTTCGCGGCGCGCGTGACGCGTCGGGCCGGCTATAGCCCCTTGCTTCTTGCGTTGGGGTGGGTTGGCGTGGAGTTGCTGTTGCATCCGCTGGGTCTTCGGCATGGTTTGTTGGCCGGGACGCAGGGCAACGGGCTCGTACTCCGCTTGGTGGGTAGCTATGCGGGCTATGCGCTGGTGGCGTTCCTTGTGGTGTACGTCAATGCGTGGCTGCTCACGGTGCTGGATCGCGTGCATGTTCCGGTATCGGGGCGTCGACCGCGCCTGGCCACGGGCGATGTCATTCGCAGATTTTTAATCACTGCAATACCAAACTATTGGTTTCTATTACTCCGTCCCTCCAAGCCTCGTGCGCCTCCGGTTGCCGCCCTTTCTCTCGTTTGAGCAAGGGTTGGGAGCTTTGGGTGCACCAACACGCCTTGCCGAACCTGTCGGTATCGTGATGTGCTGATACCGGCTCGCCATGCACGATCGTTTCGTGCATACGTTGATGGCGATTTGGCATACGAAACCCCCTTATTTTCGGTGTTTCGTTTAGTATCGAATTAATCTCTGGAGGAAAGAGATAGCAATGAGAAAATCACTTTTCAGTATCGCCGCGGTAGCGGCTTTGGCGGGCATCGTGCTCGTCGGAACGAATCTTAAGGCGGCCGCGCCGAAGGTTACGAAGCCGGCCGTGATGAAGTTGGCCGATGATGCGAGCCGCATGACGACCCCGAGCAGCCAGGCTGCCGGTACGGCCACGTCGTTGAACTACAGCACGGGTTTTGAGGCCGCCAGCGGCTTTACCGCTCGCGATGCCACTTGTGTGCAAGACACGATCACCTGTCCCGGTGGCTTCACCGGTCAGTGTGGCTTCATCGGTGACGGCACGCAGGGTAGCGGTGCCTATCCGGAGCCGTGGGGTGTGAGTAGCAGCAACACCGGTAACATCGAAGGTCACGTGGACACGATCCACCCCTTCGCCGGTACGCAGCACATGCGCATCAGCAAGGACCTCTGCGACAGTACGAATGCGTTTAGCTTCTCCGTAGACGCCCGTATTCCGCCGAGTCCGCCGATGCCGGGTATCGTCGCTCCGTCGACGTACAGTGCCCAGATTTCGCTGGACCGTTTGTTCGGTGCCAACGTGAACTGGCAGCCGCAGTCGAACAGCCAGGGGTTCTTGACCTCTCGCATGATGTTCTTCTTCTACGGCTTCTTCTACATTCTGGACGATCCGGGCACCGGGCTTACGTTTGTTCCGGTCTTCACCTACTGGGATTCGACCGGTACGTACCAGAACATCACGGTTCATCACGATCCGTGCGCGAAGTTCATCTGTGACGGCGGTGCCAACAGCGGCATGCCTTGCCCGAACGGTACGGTGGATTGTAAAGCTTGCGTCGGCGGTGCCAACGATGGCCTCGGCTGCGTGGGTGGTTTCGAGTGCCCAGGCGGTACCTGCGAGGGCGGCTCCTGCGCCGGCCGGATCGATTACAGCTACGGCGGTGCCTTGATCTACTCCGGTATGCAGTACGCCGGTACGACGAGTGAACAGTTCCTGATCTACACGGACAACTTCCCCGGCGAGACCGACGTGGATGACCTTGTCATTCAGACCGGCGCTCCTTGCCCGACCGTTTGTGGTAACAATGAGATCGAAGCTGGTGAGCAGTGCGACGGTCTCAATGACGATGGTTGCCCCGGTTCTTGCGTGGCCGCTGGTGCCACCGGTCCTGGTGGTGAGGCTGAGTGTACCTGTGTCATTCCGGCCCAGACCTGTGACACCGCGGAAGCGGCGGTCAACGGAACGAACAACGCGATTGCCCACGGGCAGTGGTGGACGTTCACGGCCGATACGCCCGCGTACGGCATCGAGCTTTGCGGCTCGTCCGGTTTCGACAGCTACCTCGTCATGTGGACGGGTACCTGCAACACGCTTACCTTCCTGGCCGCCAACGATGACTGCGACAGCAGCACCGCGTTCGGTCCGGGTAGCGATCCGCTCGCGTCGTGCTTCGACCGAGCGGGACCGGGTAGCGTGGGTGGTCCTTACGAGTCTTGCACTTGCATCGCCACGAACCCCGGCCAGCAGTACTGGGCTTCGGTCTACGGTGCGGCGGCTCCGGGTAAGGTCACGAACCTGACGCTTAACAAGCGTCTTGATTGTGCGACGGCTTGGACCAACGGTGCTTGCACGGATTGCCTCGGCCTGCGTGGACGACGTAGCGCAGGCCGATTGCACGGGTACTTGGGTCGCCCAGAAGCTTTGTGCGACTGCTACGGCCGCGCCCACTTGTGGTGCCTGCTGTGACGCCGCTCCGGGTCTCGGCGGTGCTTGTGGCGAAGAAGTGCTTCCTGGCGATTGTGTTGGTGCGGACCAGACGTTCAATCTGGGCCTCACTTGCGCGGACATCACCTGTAACGAAGTTATGGGTGCTTGCTGTGACGGCGTTGCCGGATCTTGCTCCGTGACGCTACAGGCCGATTGCACGGGTCAGAGCACCACATGGACGAAGGGTGCGGCATGCGGCGACATCACCTGTGATCCTGTTCCGGGTGCTTGCTGCAACCACATCAATCCCGATCCGCTTTCGCTCGTGGGCGTTTGCACGGATGGTGTCATTGCAGCGGATTGCAACGCCCTCGCAGATTCGACGTGGACCAAGGCTACCGTTTGCTCGGCCGTGACTTGTGACGCGACGTTCCAGGCGATTCCGACCGTCTCCGAGTGGGGTCTGGTTGTTCTCACGCTGTTGCTGCTCGTCAGTGCGAAGGTCTACTTCGGCCGTCGTGAGTCCGCGACTGCGTAGTTTGTAGTTTGTATAAAACCTGCGGGTGTCGACTGCGGCCGAATAGG
>JAJRSP010000038.1 GCA_024278775.1 Planctomycetota bacterium | reverse complement strand
GCAGACATCCGCCGCAGATTCCGCATGGAAAGACGAACGGTGGAAGCTGTACAGCGCATCCAGAACACGCAGACCCGACTGCAACCCCCGGTTGTCTGCGATCAGCTTGGCATTGGTCTGGCTCAAACGTCGGTTGGCATCAAACAACGCCTCAACCGAAACGCTCGCACTATCCGGCCCCGACAGGTCAAACATGGACACGATGGGATCAACACGCGACGGAAGGGCTTGCATCACGCGTGCCACCAGCTTGTCATCAAGCCGTGACTCCGCGGTTCTCGCACCCAAACCAGCCCTCGAAGTGTACCCTGAATAACCAATACCCCGCAAACGTACCAGTTCGTCCGCGGCATGAACCAGACCCACCAGAAACTTGTCCGACACAGTGGAGGGAAGCCCCTCCGGTGCCTGGTGATGTAGCCAGCTACACTCCACGATGCTCCGGGGCAGCCCCCACGACAAGGTCAGATGCTTGCCCGCCACCGTATGGTCAATGCCGAACGCTTCCAACTCGGCATCACAGATGCAAATGTCTCTCTCTTCCGCCGTGTGAATAACTCGGGCATACGCCTTCGGCATGCAGGCGAGCAACGCGATTTTACCGATGTCGTGCAGCAACCCGGCAACAAACGCCTCCGCCGAACGATCCCGCTGCCGTGACTCTAGGCACAGAAGCTCGCACGTACACGCCACGCCGACCATATGCATCCACACGGCTCGGTGGTGCGCCGCGAGTTCCGCATCATTATGGGAATCAAAAACGCATTCGAAGACTTTGACCGCGAGTACCGCATTTCTCACCGCCGCAAATCCAAGCAGCGATACCGCACGCGACACTGTCATCGCGTCGGTTCGGACGCCGAGATCGCTTCGAGATACCATGCGCAACACCAACGCCGTCAGCGCGGGATCGACCTCGATGATTTCGACCACATCACGAACGTTCGTGGTTTCCGAAGAGGTGACGGCCAGCAGTCGGTTAACCACCGCCGGCAGCGTTGGAAGTCGGTCCAAACGGGACAGGATCAGTTCCACCCGCTCACGCACGGCGTCCCCCTCCCGCTCCGCCATTGTCGGATCGTCAATGCATATACTCACCGGACATCACCCCCCGCTTCAAAATGTCGTAGAAGCGTTCGCGCCGGCGATCAGGCCACCTTCACCAATTCCGCCACACGGTCAATCACCGCGTTAATATCAAAAGGCTTCTTGATGAATTCGTCGGCACCGGCCGCCTTGAGCTCGTTAATTTCGTCAGGGTCGGCGACGCCGCTGATCACAATAATACGCATGTGTTCGTAGTTCGGATTCGCCCGAATCGTTCGGCAAACCACATTGCCGTTGACATCGGGCAGCTTGAAGTCCAGCAGGACGACATCCGGGCGAAACTGCTCCGTGAGCACGCCGGCATCGTAACCCGTCATCGCCGTCTTGACCTCGAAACGACCATCCCTCTCCAACAACTCGGTGAACATTTCCACGATCGCTTCGTCGTCATCCACCACGAGGATGCGCTTGCGCCCGCTGTCAAGATGATCAAGCGGAATCTGATTCGTCTTCATAAACGTGAGCAGCGCATCACGCGGAATCCTCCGAAAGCGTGACCCCGGCACACGGAAACCTTGAAGACGCCCGGAGTCAAAACATCGAATCACCGTCTGTTGACTCACATTGCACACCTGAGCGACTTCACCCGTCGTAAAAACCTGCTTCGATCTCAAATCAGCCATGACTTGTCCCTCTACACCCCGATCCATGGGGAAGACACACCGCACACTCCAGCCACTTTCCCTATATTACCTATACCATACATATGGTAAAACCGACCGTCAACGATAAAATGTCGCTCCGAGAGCGAATTCTTACCATGTGTCCCAAGTTAGCGTGATAGGCTAAGCTCTGTTTTCGGACTTCACTTTGGGTAGTATCGGCGCACTACGTCCTGGAAGATTCGTCGAAGCTCCGACGTTTCGCGGACAAATGAACCCACAAAACTGTGATATCTGCTGGGTTAATGCCTGTGATTCGAGAAGCCTGTCCTAGTGTGCGGGGTGCCACGCGGGCCAATGCCTCGCGTGCCTCGTGACGCAAACCTGGGATATCGCGATAGGGGACGCCGTTTGGAATCGGCATCGCTTCGAGTTTCGTAAACCTTTTGACCTGTTGATGCTGCCGCTCGACATACCCGGAATACTTCGCTTCCACGAGAAGCTGTTCTAACACATCCGTGCCAAACGGACGGTCGCCATTCCGGTGTAACGCGGCCGCAAGAGATGAGGCGTCCGCGTCCGGCCGGCGGGTCCACAACCGTGCCGGCGAATCCCCCACCGAGCCTGACTCGCATGCCGCTCGCAAGACCGAAAGTCGTTCCAGCTTCTGCCGGTAGCGGTTCCAACGAATGTCGTCAACGAGTCCAAGTTTTCGACCCAGCGGAGTCAAACGCTGATCGGCGTTATCCGCACGAAGTTGAAGTCGATACTCCGCGCGCGACGTGAACATACGGTACGGCTCCGTCGGTGGCTTCGTAATCAGATCGTCGATCATCACTCCGATGTACGCCTCATCCCGACGCAGCACGAGTGGCTCTCTCTTGGACGAGTCCAACGAGAGCGCCGCATTGACTCCGGCGACAAGCCCTTGTCCGGCCGCCTCTTCATATCCGCTGGTCCCATTGATCTGACCGGCTACATACAAACCGGATACCAGCTTGGTTTCCAACGTCACCCGCGTCTGATGAGATGGGACAAAATCATACTCGACGGCGTACCCGTATTGTAGAATCCGCGCCCCGGCGAGCGCGGGAACGGCCCGAAGAAATTGATCCTGCACATCCTTCGGAAGAGACGTGCTGACGCCATTGCAATAGACACGTTCGTCGTCATACCCCTCCGGCTCCAGGAAAATCTGGTGTTTCGACTTATCAGCAAACCGTACCACTTTGTCTTCGATGCTCGGACAATAGCGCGGCCCCGTGGATTCGATTTGACCCGAATACATGGGTGCCCGATGGAGATTCGCACGAATCAGGTCGTGGGCCGCAGCGTTCGTCCAGGTGATCCAACACGCGATCTGACGCTGCGTCACGGCGTCGTTCATAAACGAAAAGGGCACCGGAATATCATCGGCCGCTTGTGCCGCACAAAGATCGTATCGCACGCTGTCACGATGCACGCGCGGCGGCGTGCCCGTCTTGAGCCGACCCAACTCAAAGCCAAGGTCGTGGAGCACACCGCTCAAACCCGCGGCCGCCGCCTCCCCCACGCGACCACCTTGCTCTCTCTCCTCACCGCAGTGCATCAGGCCGCGTAGAAACGTACCCGTCGTGAGTACCACACATGACGCCCGCAACATCCGTCCGTCAGCCAGTACCACACCCGTGACACGATTCCCTGGAGAACCAGCACCGTGAGTCGTGGTTAGCGTTTCCACCGATCCCTCGATCACTTCCATAGACACGGCTGTAGAAAGAAGTTCCTGAAGCGTCTTTGGATAGAGTGTGCGGTCGGCCTGCGCCCGTGGTGCCCAGACAGCCGGGCCTTTGCTCCGGTTGAGCATCCGAAACTGAATCCCCGCGCGATCGATCGCCAGCCCCATCAGCCCGCCCAGCGCGTCGATTTCTCTGACGATCTGCCCCTTGCCAAGCCCGCCGATCGCCGGATTGCAAGAGAGCCGACCGATGGCGCGCCGGTCCATCGTGATCAGAGCCACGGACGCCCCCAAACGCGACGCCGCCCATGCAGCCTCCGCCCCGGCATGCCCTCCGCCCACTACGATGACATCAAAAAGATCGGACAAATCGTTCTCACGAAAAAATCACATAAAACTACAGAACATTAGCGAACGCGGTAATCTTCTGCCCAGCCGTATCTTGCGGAAAAAAACCGTGAACGCAAGGAGGCTGTGAGCGGATCACTCTCTTCCCCCAGTCTCGTTCTAGGTTATGCTCGTCGTCGTGACGCTCGCTTCGGCGACGGAGCCTGTGAGAAAATGGACGGGGGAGCAAACGCGGCCCAACCCGGTGCCCCCACTAAGACACACGATATGACAGGGAGACACGACCATGGCCATTGACCCGAAACTCCACGGACTCGTATCAGACCAGATGTATGTGATGTTCCAGGCATTGCTTGAGGGCAAGAGCCACCCACTCTTTGAGACCTCCTCAAAGATGGCCAAGGAATACATCAACGAGCATCAGGCCGAAATGATCACGCGCGGCCAGGACTCGATGCAGGCCCATAAACGAGCGGGCTAGCCGTTCGTAAGGACAGGGAGCGGCAGGGACGACTGATCCGGAGTGAGCCCGGTCGCGGGGAGTACATCGAGACGGTGGATGTCCTTCGTACGTATCAACCGGGCCCCCATGATCGGATCGGTGATCTCGACATCCCAGAAGTCTTCTTTCTTCGCCTCGACCCATTCGTGGCGTGTGAGCCCGCGCTTGCCAATCTTTCGGCGTAACACGATGAAGAAAAATGCGTGGATGTTGTCGATAAGGTGGCTCAGGCTGCGGATACGTTTCAGACGTCGCCAGAACACGATCGGTCTGTTGTAAAATGCCTTGAAGGCTCGGGCATAGGCGTCGTTGATTTCCTGCGGCGTAACCGTCGGCAACGTCATGATCGCACCGCTGAGTTCGTACTCACCCCAGTCTTCGGTGTTGAGGTATCCGTGTTCCCTGGCCCAAGCGAACATCTGCGTGCCCGGATAGGGCGTCGTGATATTAAAGATGGCGAGGTCCGGGTCGAGAGCCAGCGCGTTGTCAATGCTCCGCTGCATGGATTTCACGGTTTCCGTGGGGTTACCAAACATATAGGTCGCCCGTACTTCGAGTCCCACCTTGCGAGCGAGTCTCACGGCTGCGGCCGTACGGGCACGGTCGATCGGCTTACAAATAACCTCCAGAACTTCATCGTCTCCACTTTCGACACCAAACATCACCTGGTGACATCCCGCACGGCGCATCGCGTAGGCTAAGTCCTCCTTGAAGCAGTCCGTGCGTACAAAGGCGGTCCATGTGACACCGACGTTTCTCTCGATCATCAAGCGGCAGAACTCCAATACGTTCTGGCGGAAAATCGTAAACGTGTCGTCGTAGAACTGAATCTCTCGGATGCCGTAGGTTCGTTTGAGATATTCGATTTCGGCCACCACGTGTTCGGCCGACCTCGTGCGGAGGGTCGTCTCGGCACTGTTGCAGAAGGTGCACTTCCCCGGACAGCCACGCGTCATCAACATGTTGATCGCCGGCAGCTTTCGGTAGGCTCCCATGGCCGGATAGTACTTGTCCATGGGAACAAGGTGATACGCCGGCATCGGCATGGAATCGAGTTGGTCAATCACCGGAGCCGGTGCGTTGTGGACGGCACGGTGGCCTGCCCGGTAGCTCAGACCGGGGATGTCCCGCCAGGGTTGTCCCGCGACGATACGGCTGAATGTGAGTTCCCCGTCCCCGCGAACCACGATGTCGATCGCACTGTTTTGGAGGCATTCCGTGGGCATGGCCTCGGCGTGGACGCCACCCACCACCACGGTGGCATCGGGGTGTACCTCCTTGACGCATCGAGCCACCCGATTCCCGGCGATGGCCGTCGAAGTCATCATGCTGATTCCCACCACGCGAGGGGTGAACGTGGCGAGTTGACGACGAAACTCCTCGATGGACCACTGTTCCACGTGTAAATCAATGATGCGTACCGAGTACCCTTCTCGTTCGGCATACGCGGCGATGCTGAGAAGCCCCAGCGGCGGCATCGCCCCCTTGATCCCATGCCAGATGCTCTCGTTTCGATTGATCCAGGGAGGATTGATCAGCAGGACGTCGGGCGCATGGCTGCCCTCGGTACCGTTTGGTTTGTTGGGCATATGATGATCCAAGTCGACAGGCCTTCCGTATCCACTAGGCACCCGTTGTTCAGAGCCTGTTTTATCGGAAGAAACCAAGGTCCGATTTTGTAAACCTCAACGAAAGAAGAATCCGATAACCCCGACTGTGGGCGAGAACCCTTCCCAAAGGCCGAGAATGGGGGGTGGTGGGGCAATGGATGAATCCGAAAACAACGCACGGCGTACGACTTGCGGTGTGAGCAGTCACGAAACCGCGCTATGCGAGAGCGATCAGATCGGGTCGGGCACGCGGGTGTGGGCCTATGCCCACATTATGAACGGCGCGACCGTCGGGCGCGATTGCAACATCTGCGACCATGTCTTCATCGAATCGGGCGCTGCGGTCGGTGATCGTGTCACCATCAAAAACCGGGCTCTACTTTTTCAGGGGGTGACGATCGCGGACGACGTTTTCGTAGGCCCCGGTGTCATTTTCACCAACGACCGGTATCCGCGCAGCGCACGCATGCCGGCCGCGTCACAGCGATATGTCGACACAGCACAATGGCTGGAGAGAACCACCGTAGAACGCGGCGTGAGCATGGGAGCCGGCGCGATCATCAACTGCGGGCTCACGCTGGGAGAATACGCGACCATCGGAGCCGGTGCGGTGGTCACACACAATGTCGCACCACACACCCTGGTCGTCGGAAACCCGGCTCGACAAGTGGGCTGGGTGTGCGTCTGTGGTGTAACCCTGCCCGATCGCATGACGTGCGGTGCCTGTGGCCGAAGCTACACGTGCGAGGTGGGCCTGTTGACCGAAAATGCCCCCCGACCCGCAGTCCTCAGCTAATCCGAATGGGGCTCTTTCCACTTCAACATAACCCGAAAGACCACTTTATCAGCTTAGCCCGGATTATTCAAGCTTTCCCCTTTTTTACGACCTCCTTGTGGGATAAACTACGGTTGCTGAAACACTTATCCCAAGACAAGGAGGTCGTTAATGGTTGGACAGGCTGTTGC
>JAJRSP010000037.1 GCA_024278775.1 Planctomycetota bacterium | reverse complement strand
GCTCAGTCATGTGGATACCCAGTCACCGCTTTTTTCTACTCGTAAGAACGGCCGCATCGTAGTGCAAACGCGGCTCAATGTCAACGAAATCGAACACGAAACGATTTAACTATTTACTAAACAAACGTTTACGATCAGACGATTATTATCGTGCGATTGCATAAAAATAGCTTGACGCAATCGCACAATTAGGTATACTTCATTACTGGAATGGTCCCTGACCACTGTGGCGCGGACCTGTTGGAAGGAAAAAAAGGACCTATAAGCTCATAAGCGAGGCAATCATGGTAGCCGAAACCCAAGACACAATGACCAAGATGTTCGACAGCATGAATGAATCGTTCCGTTCGACGATGGATGCCTGTCGTCGCAACCAGGAGAGTTGGTTTAAGTCCTTCGGCGACACGACCAAGACGGCGCTCCCCTTCGACGCTTGCGGATTCGGCTTCCAAAACGCCAGCACCCAGTGGATTCCCTTCATGAAGCAGAGCGTCGACACCTTCAACGACACGGTGGACGCGACCTTCGGTGCCGGCATGAAGGCGGCCAAGACGGCCGTCACGACCATACCCACGACCGACAACGGCGATTTCGCCAAAAACGCACAAAAGGCTTTCGATGCCGCGATCACGGCTTTCGGCACCAATATGGACGCCCTGAACAAGGCCTGTGCCCGTCATACGGAAAACTACACCAAGCTGATGCAGTCGTCGTGGTCGTGTGCGACCCCATCCAAGGGGTGCGATACCAAGGGTTCGGGTAAAAGCGGCCATAAGTAAGCCGGCCGGTCTGCGGTGGTTTCCGTTTTCGGCCGAACCGGACAAGCTTCGCTACATCCGCTACGTTCTCCAGTCTTGTTCTCGACGCCGCGATTGGGTATCACTTGCCCGGGGCCGGTGGGTGTGTATGGCTTGAGGAGGCACGTATGCTTAAGAACGTCTTTTTGACTGACGGAATGCGGACGCCGTTTGGTTCCTTTGGTGGGTCTCTTTCGGGCCTATCGGCTGGTGAGCTCGGTGCGATGGCGATCAAAGCCGCGCTCGAACGGGCTGGTGTGGACGGCTCCCACGTTGACGAAGTGTTGATGGGTAACGTGGTGGGGGCCGGTCTGGGGCAAAACGTCGCCCGCCAGGCGACCCTCGGTGCCGGGCTTGACGTGAGCGTCGGCGCGACCACGATCAACAAAGTCTGCGGTTCGAGTCTCCGAACCGTCATCTTGGCATCACAGGCGATCCAGTGCGGTGATGCCGATCTCATCGTGGCTGGCGGCTGCGAGAGCATGAGCAACGCCCCCTATCTGCTCAAGAAAGCCCGGACCGGCTATCGCATGGGCCACGGCGAGTTAATTGACGCGATGATCCACGATGGACTTTGGGACGTGTATACCGACCAGCACATGGGTACCTGCGGCGACCAATGTGCCACCAGGTATGACATTTCTCGCCACGATCAGGACAGCTACGCGACAGAGAGCTACCGTCGTGCGATTGCGGCGTGGGAAGACGGCTTCTTCTCCGCAGGCGTTACGCCAGTCGAGATCACGTCGAGAAAAAAAACCACGACGGTAGACCGCGACGAGGACGTCGCAAAGTTCCGTGGCGAAGAGGCCTTGCGTGCGCTTCGGCCGGCGTTCGGACCTGAAAGCCAGGTCACAGCCGGAAACGCCTCGGGCATTAGCGATGGCGCAGCGGCCGTGGTGGTTCTGGGCGAAGAGAAGATGAAGTCACTCGGTGTGAAACCCGTCGCACGCATTCTGGGTCACGCCAACGTAGCGATGGAGTCGGACTGGTTCACGATCGCCCCGATTCATGCGATCAAAAAACTGTGCGCCCAACTGGAAGTGGCACCGGCTGACATTGACCTGTACGAAATCAACGAAGCCTTTTCGGTGGTCCCGATGGCGGCGATGCGTGAGCTTGGCTTGGATCATGCCAAGGTCAACGTGGTGGGTGGCGCGGTGGCGTTGGGCCACCCGATCGGTGCGACGGGCACCCGGTTGGTCAATACGTTGTCGCGTGCGTTGGCACGAAAGCACAAGAAAATCGGCATCGCCTGTCTGTGCATCGGCGGCGGTGAGGCCTCCGCTCTGGCCATCGAGCGATGCGAATAGCCGTCTATCGCATCGGACGGAGCGGTTTTGAGCATTCGTACGAGGCTTGGAGTTCTGGTGCCGCGCAAGCTGAAGCATGCGGCTCAGGGAAAGACACCATAGTCGCAGGAGTTGTGAAACATGGTACCAGCCCAGGACACACGTGGTGAGCGATGCCACACCCAGGAGTTACGCCCGCAATGACAGGATTCGCCGGACCCGGCCATGAGGCCGACCCCATGACCAAGTTTTGGTCGGACATCATGTCGACCTTGGGCGCTTCGGCTATGCCGAAAGCCCCGACGCAAGAGGACATCCTCAAGCAGATGCGCCGCGCGTTTTTTGATGCGTGGGCAGTGAAGTGTGAGGAGTTTTTGGGTTCGGATGCCTTTCTCAGCATGATGAAGCAATCGATGGAGAACTCCTTGTCCTTCCGCGAAAAGACGAACGCATTTCTCAAACAAACACTCAAAGACGCGCACATGCCTTCGCACGATGACACCGCCGCCATCCTTATCGCCTTACGCAGTCTTCAAGAAAAAATGCTCGACAAACTCGATGCGGTGGAACAACGGGTCGGGGCGTTGGAGTCGCAGACCGCGAAATCCTCGGCAAAAGGCAAAACATCATGACGACGAACCCCCTCCCGATGATGCCCTGGATGCTCACGCCGGCGGAGATGCAGCGACAATGGGAGTCGTTCTGCCGAAAGACCGCCTCCCTGCCCAAGGTGCTCGAGGTGGCCAAGAAAGTCCGCGTCGGCATCACGCCGTCGGAGACCGTCTATTGCCGAGACACGCTGAAGCTCAAGCACTACCTGTCCGACCGCGATACGGCCTACCCGACGCCGCTGGTGTGCGCGTTCGCATTGGTGAATCGACCGTATATCTTAGACCTTAAAGAAGGCAAAAGTGTGGTCGCCCATTTTGTGGATCACGGCTTCGACACGTACATGGTCGATTGGGGCGTCCCGACACACGCGGAACGCTTTCTGAACATGAACGACTACATCGAGGGGTACCTTGACGACGTCGTCGATCAGGTCCGCGAGCGAACCGGCTCAGAAAAAATCAACCTGCTCGGCTATTGCATGGGCGGGACGATGTCGACGATGTACACCGCGCTTCACCCGGACAAGATCAAGAACCTGATACTGATGGCTGCCCCAGTGGACTGGTCCCACAAAGATCACCTGCTGGCGAAATGGACCGATGCCGACGTGTTCGACGTGGATCGGTTGATTGATGTCTTCGGCAATGCCCCGACCGACATGCTTCAGGGTTCGTTCTCGCTGCTAAAGCCGGTGTCGACCATGGTCGAGAAGTACGTCAATTTCTACGAAAACATGGAAGATGAGAAGTTCCTGGAAGACTTTTTCGCCATGGAGACGTGGCTGAATGATAACATCCCCGTCGCCGGCGAGATGTTTCGCGAGTTCGTCAAGTACCTCATGCAGCAGAACCGGCTGATCGAAGGGACGCTCCAGATCGGTAAACGCGTAGTAGACCTGAAGCGCATCACCTGTCCGGTGCTCAATCTCACGGCCGAACACGACCATCTGGTGCCATGCGGGCAGAGCCTTCCGCTCAAAGGGGCCATCCAAAGCAAGGACTACGAAAGCGTTCGTTTCCCGGCCGGTCATATTGGCTTGGCCGTCGGCTCCAAAGCCAACCGTGACCTCTGGCCTATGGCGTGTGACTGGCTGGCGCAGCGTTCGGACCAAGTAGAGTAGTGCTCCGGCGCGTAAGCTTGGGGGACCGCCCGTCTCACAACGCAACGGACCACGGCGGCGAAGAATGGGGCATCTCGGTCATGGACCACCCCACTGTGTTCTCATCAACGAACGTGAGACGGGGTGCTGATTTCCTGGAAAGGATAGAGATACGATGAATCTCAACGATAAAGTAGCGCTCATCACGGGCGGCATAAGCGGTATCGGTCAAGCCACGGCACGGGGACTGGCTCGGGAGGGCGTTCGCGCGATCGCGCTGGTCGATCAGACCGAGCACACGGCGTCGATCGCGGAGGACATGAACCGTGAATTCGAGCGGGAGGTGATGATTCCGTTTCGCGGTGACGTCGTCAACTCGGATTTTCGCGAGCACGTGTTTGAACAAATGGAGGAACGGTTTGGTCCGGTGGGCCTTTGCGTGCCGGCGGCCGGCATCACGCGTGACCGATTGGCCGTCAAAATCAAAAAGAGCGACGATTCGCTCGAACTGGATCTTTACAGCGAAGCGGATTTTCGACGGGTGTTGGATGTGGATCTGATCGCGCCGATCTACTGGGCGCTGCGTTGCGTCGGCTCGGTGGCCTTGGATCGTGCGAAGCGGGGTCTCACGCGCTGGGAACCCGACGAGATGATTCAGGGGGCGATCGTGTTGATCGGCTCTGTGTCGTCGGCCGGTAACCGCGGGCAGGTTTCCTACGCCACCGCCAAGTCCGGGCTGGAAGGGGCGCAAGCGACACTGGCCATGGAGGCGGTGTTCTACGGCGTTCGTTGTGCGATTATTCATCCCGGATATACCGACACGCCCATGGTGGCGGCGATGGGCGAGAAAATCGTGCAGGAGCAGGTATTGCCAAAGACGCAGTTGCGTCGGTTGATACGCCCGGATGAGATTTCCGAAGCGATTGTGTTTTTACTTAAGAACTCGGCGGTCAGTGGGCGTCTCTGGGCCGACGCCGGCTGGCATCCATCGGCTTGATCCATTGGACTGATGCCATCGGGCTGTTTGCACCAGGATAATCTTTTTGCGCCGTGCGCGCGTGGAGTGTAGATGATGGAACTGAACGGAAAAGTCAGTCTGATCACCGGGTCTTCTCGGGGGATCGGTCGGGCCACTGCGATGGCGTTGGCAGAGGCCGGTAGCGACGTGATCGTGAACTATCATTCGAACGAGGCCGCCGCGAAGGAGGTCGTGGAAGCCGTACAGGAGCGTGGAAGCCGGGCGATTGCGATCAAAGCCGATGTCGGTGACTCGAAACAGACGAACGACATGGTGGATCAAGCGTTGGATGCCTTTGGCCCGATTCAGGTTCTCGTGAACAACGCCGGCATCACGCGGGACCGTTCGTTTATGAAACTGAGCGCGGACCAGTGGCGCGAAGTGCTCCTGGTGAATCTCGACGGCGCATTTAACCTCACGAGCAAACTGCTCCCCCAGATGGTGGAATCCCAGTGGGGGCGTATCATCAACATGTCGTCGATCGTGGCCCAGATGGGTAATTTCGGACAGTCGAACTATGCCGTCGCCAAGGGCGGATTGATCGCATTTACCAAGTCACTCGCCCGCGAGATCGCACACAAAGGTGTCACCGTCAACGCCATTGCTCCCGGATTTATCAGGACGGACATGACGGCCAACGTGCCGGATCACGCCATCGAGATGGTAAAAAAACTCACGCCGATGGGTCGGCTCGGAGAACCGGAAGAAGTGGCGCGAGCGGTAAGGTTCCTCGCATCACCGGCATCGTCGTTCATCACCGGACAGGTGATCAACGTCAACGGCGGCATGTACATGTAGCGCCGTGAGGTTTTCGTGAGGCGGGCTCGGAATCATATGAGGCGTGGCGGCCCCATCGCGTCATCCCCCGCCCCCTGTCCATCTCCCACCCAGCGCCTTGGGGCGAGAAATGATTCCATCAAAGAGGGACACCCACCGCAACCGTCATGCACCCGGTTGTCTCCACCTCAGCCGGGTGTCACGATCAAGCCTGTCCATGAAGGTCGGAATAAAAAAAGAGCCTCGATCCATCCGCAGCGCACACAGCGCGCCTGCGTCAGCGAGGCTCCCGCGTAATATTGGTCCCGGGATACCCGAGACAAGGGCACAAGGCCTTTCACTTAACTATGCGCTACAAACCACCCAGAGGCAAACATTTTTTTGTAACTATTTCGCCCGGTGAGAATCGTCGATTACTCACGGATAACGCTTGAGGGACCCTTCGGGAGAGGTGCCGACCGGCTCGGTGCGGTGAGCCGCATCGGCTACGCGATCGCGCACCCACGTCCGCACCTTGGCCGGAGCTCGCGCGAGCCGCCATTGATCCTGCTCTTTCCCGATCAGGAGCACCACCTGACGCGTGGGCTGTCTGCGACCGGCTGGTCGCAATGGATCGAATCGCACTTCCGCGAGAAACACGTAGCGGTCCTGTAGCTTTTCTTCTCCACCGTCGGACGGCACTGCCAGGCGAATGTGATCCAACGCACGGACGTTGATGGCCAGCACGGCTTTCCACCCGGCATTGAACTCCGCCTCCTGCAACGGCTCCTCCTTAGCGCTCCACAACAAACGGAAGTCGTCGTAGGCCCCTCTCGCGCAAACGCCCATCGCCTCTTCGACAAAATCGTTGACCGATTCATCGGGTACATGAAGCGAATCGGGAAACGAAAGCACCTGCGCCGGCTTGGCGGGCCGGTCATCGACCGGTACGTCGGTTTTTCGCGTATCGACTTCGCCCGTGTCACATCCGGCGACCCACACGGTCACTACCAACATGACCCCACCATAGACGATCCCGCAAAGGGCGTTCGGTAACCGTAGTCGCCGTGATTCCGTTGTCGCGGTCATAGCCCAAACTCCGACCAGCGCTGCTGCACCCTGGCGATGACATCGACGGACATCTCCAACTCGTCCGGCCAATCACGCACGACACCCTCGCCGGAGATTTTTCGCGTGGCGTCTATCCCGATCTTGGCACCGGTGCCGTAGAAAGGAGTCGCATGATCGAGCACGTCGCACGGGCCGTCGGCGATGACCGTGTCACGTCGCCAGTCCACATTGGCCCCCATGTGGAACAAGACATCCTGTTCGTCGTGAACGTTCACGTGGTCATCCACCACCACGATCATTTTCGTAAACATCATCTGCCCGGCTCCCCAGAGGCAACTAATCACCTTGCGGGCCTGCATCGGGTAGTCCTTTCGGATTTTGACGAACGCACAGTTATGAAAAGCTCCGAACATCGGCAACGAATAGTCAACCACGTCGGGAATCAGCATCTGCAACAGCGGGAGAAAAATACGCTCGGTGGCCTTGCCGAGGTAGTAATCCTCCTGCGGCGGCTTGCCCACAATCGTGGCGGGATAGATCGGACTCTTGCGGTGGGTGATGGCACTGACGTGAAACGCCGGGTAGCGGTCAGCCAGCGAATAATAGCCCGTGTGATCACCGAACGGTCCCTCCATCAACATGTGTGTAGGATCAACCCAGCCTTCGATCACGATCTCGGCGTGAGCGGGAACTTCCATCGGAATCGTCTGACACGGCACGAGGTCCACCCCGCCGTCGTTCAAAAAGCCCGCGAAGAGCAACTCACTAACGTCGGGGGGCAGGGGGCAAGTGGCCGCGTAAGGCAACACCGGCTCACCGCCGAGCACGATGGCGAGCGGCATCTTGTCGCCGGCTTTTTGGTGCTGACGAAAATGCCGAGCACCATCGTGGTGGATATGCCAGTGAACCGCCGCGAGCTTCGGCTCAAACAATTGAACGCGGTACATACCGACGTTCCGCTGTCCCGTCTCGCGGTCTTTCGAGTAGATGCCCGCAAGCGTGATGTAGCGCCCCGTGCCGGCGAGACAATCGCTCGGCTTTAGTCCGTACCCCGGCTCCCCGTCACGCGGCCAACACTGAATCACCGGCAGCGAAAACAGGTCGGCATCATCGGTGTGGATGACTTCCTGGCAGATGCCGCGCTTCACGACCTTGGGCCCGAAGCCGGCGAGCTTGGCGAGTTGCGGAAGTTTTTTCATCTTGTCGATGAGGGTGGTCGGCATTTCAGGCTTGATAAGCTGTTGCACCCGTTCGGCCAACGCCTCCAAACTTTCCACGCCGAGCGCTAGGCGCATACGCTCATAGCTCCCGTAGATGTTCATCGCCAGTGGGATCTCTGAGCCGGTCGGCTTATCGAACAAGAGCGCACATCCGCCGCGGGTTCCGTGAACCAGGTCGGTCTTGGGCGGTAACGATACACCGGCAGCCGGTGATTTGCTCACGCGGTCGGCGATGGCCGAGGCTTCCAGTATGGGATCCACCTCGGCCGCAATCCGCGTAAGCTGGCCTCGCGACTCAAGGTCGGTGAGAAACGATTGTAAATCTGAGAATGACACGCGGGTACTCCAAGCCTCGGGTATTTTTGGCGGGAGTGTAACCAATCAGGCCTTGCGTGGCGAATAGGGAGAAACCGTGCAATCAAAGTACCGCATGCAGCCGCAGGGCGAAATCAAGAAGATCAGCACACCAGAGCGCATCGGCATGGGCCTCGGGACCAAACGCCAGCAACGCTTCTTTTGCGGAGGTCAACCGAGCGATCGCCTCATCAACCACGCCGGCCGCAGACTCCGGGGATGACTCCATCAGCGATTCGCCATGCCTGGTGAGAACCCGTCCGAGGCGTAATTCCGCTCGGGCCGCTTCGACCGATCCGGGGTCATCCCGCAGCCAACACGCCAGGGCCGCGCGTGACGAGGACACGGCTTGCGCCCCGCACGAGGCGGTCGTCCACACATCGGCCAGCGAGGAATGGGTCATGCCGAGACAGCGATTCGAACCTTCCGCGACATCACCCGCACAGGCGAGGGCCACCCGAAACCATTCGACCGATTCATCGGTCTTTCCACCCAGTGCCGCGGTAACCGCGCGGCTGTGGGCCGATTCCCAACGTTCCACCGCCGATCCATGCTGCTCCCGAAGTTGGTAAGCTCGATCATGGGCGGCAGCCGCAAGATCAAGTTCCTCCCGACGGCGATGCATCAGGCCGATTCGCTCCCACGCCATCGCGGCCAAACGCGCACCATCCGAAATCGCCCCGGAAGCGGAGACCGCCTCCGAGAAGGCCGTCAGCGCCTCATCGAACGCACGCCGATGGACGGCCACCTCCCCTTTCAGAAACGAGTGCCACGCCGGGTCACCATCCGAACCTTCGGGCAGCTTAGTGAGGTGCCGTGCGGCGTCATCGAGACGACCGTCTTGCAGCGCGGTCCACGCGCGGCGGACACGATCCCGGGTGGGTTCCAGAAAACCGGTGGGCGTCGCCGGAGAATCAGTGAATGGCTGACTTCCCGAGGAGGTCATGAGGGGTCTTTGTCGCCGAACAATTGGTCTACCTCTCGCATGACTTCCGCGCCGCGCAGGTTCTTGCCAACAATCTTGCCGCCGCGGTCCATCAGGTAGACGCGGGGAATCCAGGTCACACCAAACAACTGGGCCGCCTTGTCGACCCCCCCGGCCATCCCCACGGCTTGCGGCCAGGTGATATCGGGATTCTTTCGAAGGAAACTTTGTAGCGATGCGGCGTCGAAGTCCTGGCTGAGCCCGAGCATGACAAAATCACTTCGGGCATGGTACTTCTCCCACACGGCGATCAACTGGGGCATCTCGTCCACACAGGGCGCACACCAGGTCGCCCAGAAATCCAGAAGGATCACCTTTCCCTTACGGTTCGCGGTGTTGATGACGGTTCCATCCATAGCCGTAATCTCGATGCCCGGTGCCATGTCACCCACCTTAAGCCCCTCTGTGCCAATGGGACCGGAACGAACCGGCTCGACGGGGAACGTAAACGTGACCCGATCGCTCGAAGCGCCGCGCACCGTTCGCGTGATCGGCTCCCCGATTTTTGGTGTGGCGGTAATCTCAAACTGATCCCGCGGCACATCCGCCATCACGAACACACCCTTGGCATCGGAGATCGCTTGCAAGCCAAGCGTCGTACTCTTGCGCCATGTCCCGGTGGAGAGAGACACCCCTTGCACCGGATCACCGTTGGCATCTTTGACGGAACCACTCAGCGTGACACCTTGAGATAGCTTGAAATCCGCGGTGGCCTTCTTTCCGGGTGCCACGGTCACGGTACGAAGCTCCGGAGCATAGCCGGGGGCGTGTACAGTCAACACCACCGGACCCGGTTCGAGGCCGATGATGGTGTACGTGCCGAGTTGGCTCGTCCAATCGCGCGGCGAGTTGTCGCTGTAGGTGCCTCCGGTCATCACACGGGCGCTGTAAATGGGTCGCCCCGAAATCGTATCCGTCACCAGACCTGTAACTACTCCGGCACGCTTGATCCGAACCTGATGCGTGGAAACCGTTTGATCTTTCGGGAGCGAAAGCTGACGCGAAAACTCAACATCCGATACGAAATCATCATGGGTCAGCCGGAGCAGGAGCGTCTTCGCATCGTAATGGACCCCATCCACCGTGACGAGACCCTTGGCGTCGGTAACAAACGTTCGCATATCATCGCGCGGGGGATCGAAAGCCTCAACCACCACGCCCTTCACGGGGTTCCCGCCGTCATCCGTCACCCGCACATGGATCAATCGCTCGGGCTTAAGACGGAACAACAACTCCCCGGCATCCACAAACCGACGAATGACTTCGCGCTCTCGGCCGAAGCCTTTGGCCGACACCGTTACCTCTCCGCTGCCGGGCGAAACACCCTTTAGATCAAAGCGGCCATCGGCATCTGTCGTCGCGGTCCAGGTCTCACCGTAGGTGCTCGCTTCGATGGCGGCCCCGGCTATCGGTGATTCGGTAATCGCATGAAGCACCCGACCGACCACGGTGAGATCACCGTGTAGTGATTCGCCAAGGTAAGGGACATCCTCTCCGCCCGCCTCCACTTCCCGTGTCAGCGTGGCAAACATCGACTTGGTGAAGGTAAGGGTAATCTTCCCCTGGAACGGTTTCGGGGCGGCCAAGACAAAATCACCCATGGCATCGGACTCGGCCGTGGCCAACGGAGCGACGGACTCACCAACACGACCGGAGGGGTGCGCCACGATCGTCACACCGGAGAGTGCAACCCCCATCTGATCAGTGATCTGCCCCTCGACCAGCACGAACTCGGCATCGGCGGTGGCCTCATTCTGAACGGCAGCCACCCCCACCGGCCATACGACCACCAGAACGGAGATGATTCTCACGCCCACAGACGGACACCAAGACGAAAAGAGGGATTTTTGTAGAAAACGGGCGTTTTTTCGTCGTGGTTTCGATGCTAACACACCATTGCGGAAAGCGTCACAACCGGGTGTGGTACGTTGCATGTGCCTGAACCTTTCGGTGCCCGATCGGGGCACCCGTCCTATGTCGCTGCGGCGGCGCGCTCGGCCCCATCGCCTGGCGCTCTCATCGCGGTTATTCTACCATAATCGACGGGTGCCGCGAAATGCCCGGATCGAGACCGAGCGGCTTTCGGCGGACGACGGGATGGTACATGCAACGCCGCTATGGGACGCTATGATGCTTCGATCGTCACCATGTGGGGCTGACCACGTGCGAGGGCCATTCACGGGAGCCGGAGAATGACACAGCTCGAACGGCAAATCCGATCCGCTCAGCACCGCCTCTGGATAAACCGCTGGCTGAACTGTATCACCCGGTCGGCCACGGTGGGAGGTCTGGTGTGTGCCGTCATCGTGTTGGTCCAGCGACTCTTCGATCTACCGATCCCCCTGTCGACCGTCGCGGGCGGCCTCGCCGCGGCAACGGTCATCGCCTCCGTCATCTGGACGGCGGTGCTGCGCGACGATGTGGTGACGGCGGCCACGGCGTTGGATGCGGCGGCCGGTCTCAAGGAACGACTCAGTACGGGGCACTACTGCGACGGCGCGGACGATCCGTTCGCGCGGGCCGTCGTCGCGGATGCCGAACGGATCAGCTCGTCGATCTCCGCTAGAAAGCACATTCGATTCCATGTCCCCAGCGCATTGGCCGCAAGCATCGGATCGGTCATCGTGGCGGCGCTGATGCTCTTGATCACTCCGGGGCTTCTCAAGTCAACGGAGGCGAAGGAAAACGAACAACGCGAGGATTCCGTGCGACAGGTGAAGGTCGCCGTGAAACGCAAGATGGAAAAAATTCGTGAGCTGATCGACACCACCCCGGCACTGGAAGAGTTCAAAGACGAGGCAAAACGACTACGCTCGAATTCCGGTGGCCAACTCACCCGACCGGACGACGTGCGGCACGAGGCGGCCAAGAAAATCGACAGTCTCGCCGACGCGATCAGAAAGAAGCGCAGCAACCCCAAGTACGACGCCATGCGGGAAATGCGTAAACGGCTTCGTACGTTGAAAGCACCACCCTCCGACCAAACCGCCACGCAAAAGCTCACCAAAGCGTTGCAACAGGGTGATTTTCAGAAGGCCAAGGAGGAAGTCAAAGCACTCCAAGAGCAACTCGCGACGCTCAAAAAAGAGAAGGACCAGGAAAAAGTTGACAAGCTAAGTAAACAACTCGACGCATTGGCGGAGCAATTGGAAAAAATCGCGGCGAATGAAAAGCTCACGAAACAACTTTCGGAAAAACTCGCCAAGGCCGGGATCAAAAAGAAAGACGTCAACCGGTTGCTCGAATCGCTGAAGAAAAAAGACCTCGATCAGATTCAGAAAGCTCTTGAGAAACGCGGGCTGAGCCAAGAGGCGGCGAAGAAGCTGGCCAAGCAGCTTAAGCAAAACAGTCTGGCCGGTGCCATGGCCAAAAAGCTGGCCCAGTCAATGAAAAACGCCTCCCAAGGGGCCGCCTCCGGCCACCAAAGCGCGGAAGTGATGGGCCTTTCTTCCGCAAGCGACCAACTCAGTGAGCTTGAACAACTCCAACAGGAAATGATCCAACTCGAAACGTCGATGGCCTCCCTTGACCGGACGCAGGAGAGCTTGTGCGACAAGGGCCAAGGGAAGGAAAAAGGGAAAGGTAGGGGCCGGGGTATGGGTAATCTCGGCAGGGGACACGGCGGACTCGCACTGGAAGAATCTACGGCCATCAGCTTCAAGACCGAACGCGGGAAAGTGAAAACCACCAAGGGCGCGATCATCGGACAATTTTTGATTGACGGCGAACAGATCAAGGGCGAAGTGGATACGGACTTCGTCGAGCTCATGAGTTCGGCCGAACGCGAGGCAAGTGATCGCATCAGCCATGATCGTATCCCGCGTCAATACCAGAAGGCGGTCAAATCCTATTTCTCGAATGTTCAGAAATCGCTTGACCAGATGAAACGACAAGCAGGGAACAACGCCAAGGATGCGACAAAGACCTCTGACACGGCCACCACCCCGCATTCGGATTAACGCGTTGATACCTTTCGTTACAGAACGGTTGCCCCTCTTTCACGAAAACCACATGCCCGTACCGTCTCTATTGGTGACCCATCGCTATCATACGCGGCACCGTTGGTTCGTGTCGATGTTCGTCGCGGTCGCGATCTTTTCCGGATGTGAGCGACCAAGTCAGCTTCCGGAGGGTGTCGTCGGCACGTTCGGAAGCATGGGCCTGGCACCGGGACAGTTTGCCTACCCACGAGCGATCACGGAAGCCCCCTCCGGCGACGTTCTTGTAGTCGACAAAGCCGGGCGCGTGCAGCGGTTCGACGCTACCGGTCATTACCTCAGCGAGTGGGTCATGCCGGAGACCGCACAGGGCAAACCGGTGGGCTTGGCCGTACACCCGGACGGACGTATCTTTGTGGCCGACACGCACTACCACCGCGTGTGCATCTTCGATAGCGACGGCCACCTGCTCGACACTTTCGGGCATGAAGGCACCGGAGACGGCGCGTTTCTTCTTCCGACCGATGTGGCGTTTGACCAACAGGGGTTCATCTACGTCAGTGAGTATCAAGGCAACGATCGCATCACGAAGTGGTCTCCCGATCTTGAGTTCGTCGGCGTGATTGGTGCGGAGCCGATCCAAGGGTTGCGTCTTTCGCGACCGGCGGGGATTGAGATTGACGACGAGCAGACGCTCTGGGTCGCGGACGCGTGTAATCACCGCGTGGTGCGATTCTCGCTGGAGGGAGCGGTTCTCACCACGTTTGGGGGTTTCGGCCGCGAGCGCGGCAAGATGCGGTACCCCTACGACATTGCGGTCACGCCCGAGGGCACGATCCTCGTGTGTGAGTATGAGGGAAATCGGCTACAGTGGTTTTCCAAAGACGGCACGTCGCTCCGGGTGTGGGGTGAGCCGGGTCGCCGGGTGGGCACGCTGCATTCGCCGTGGGGTGCCACCTGCGGCACCGACAAGCGTGTGTACATTGTCGATTCAGAAAACTATCGGGTCCAAATCATCAAGCTATGAATCTATTCACCACCGCCCTTCCCATCGACTTCGAGCAGCCGCAATGGCTATGGTTGGTCCTGCTCGTGCCGGTACTCGTGCTCGCCTCGCGACGGAGCCTGTCCGGTCTTGATCCGGTGCGGCGGGTGGCGGCGTTGGTGATACGCAGCACGGTAGTGATATTCGTAGCGCTGTGCCTCGCACGGATGCGGCACGTCGAGCGAAACGATGATCTGACCGTGATGTTACTCATGGATCGGTCGTACAGCGTGCAGGAGAAGCAGGACGCCGAGGAGAGTTTCATTCGCCAGGTCACGACGAACATGCCGTCGGATGATCGCGTCGGGTTGATCGACTTTGCGAGAAACGCCTATCTCCAACAGCTTCCTCGCAGCGGGTACTATGTGCCGCCGGGTCGGCTTCCGATCATGCCCCATACCGATCGCACCGACGTCGCCTCGGCGCTGCGGCTGGCCATGGCGATGTTTCCGTATGACTCCACCAAGCGCGTCGTGCTCATGTCGGACGGGAACGACAACATGGGTGATGTGCTCACCGAGGCGCGGCGGGCCAAAGCCGACGGCATCCCCATTGACGTGGTACCCCTCTGGTACAAGCACCGAAACGAAGTCTACTTCGACCGCTTGATCGCCCCGACACACGCGAATCCCGGCGAGCAGCTTCCGCTGCGCATGGTGATCCACAGCTACGAACGAGTCACGGGACGCATCGCCGTGTATCACAATGACCGGCTCGTGCAACTTCCCGCGTCGAGCAGCCACGTCGAGCTATCTCCGGGGAAAAACACATTCTTTATCAAGTTGCCGTCAAACGAATCGGGGGCCCAGACGTTTCGTGCCGTGTTTAGCCCTGACAACGACCGGATGGACGCCGTTTCGATGAACAACACCGCCAGCGCCTTTACGTTCGTCACCGGCCGAAGCCGTGTGTTGGTCGTGTCCGGTCACCCGGCGCACGACCGCGCATTGGTTAAGGCACTGCGTAGCGAAAACGTGCTGGTCGATCAGACGGCGGCGACCGATCTGGGCGAGTTCGGACTGCTCCAGATGCTAAACTATTCATCAATCATTCTCAGCAATGTGCCGGCGGCGACGTTCACCCAACAGCAGCAGGAAGAGCTCACCATCTATGTGCGCGACATGGGAAGCGGCCTGGTGATGCTCGGCGGCGATCAGTCGTTCGGCGCGGGCGGTTGGATCGGAAGCCCCGTGGAAGAAATCATGCCGGTCACGTTTGAAATCAAGCACAAGCGCGTGATTCCTCGTGGGGCCCTCGTGCTGATTATGCACAGTTGCGAGATCGCCCGTGGCAACTACTGGGGGAAGGAGATGGCCAAGCGAAGCGTCGACACCATCAGCTCACGCGACTACATCGGCGTGCTGGCGTATCGTTTTTCTCCCGGCGGCAGCAACTGGGAGGTGCCGTTGGGACTGAACACGAACAAAGCCGCCGTCAAGTATGCGATCGACAAAATGCAAATCGGTGATATGCCGGACTTCGACAGTACGATGCGCATGGCGCTTCGCGGATTGACCAAGGGACGCGGACAAGACGCCGCCCAAAAACACGTGATTATTCTCAGCGATGGCGACGCCCAGCCGCCATCTGCGAGGCTGCTCAAAGATTACGTCAAGCACAAGATCACGGTCTCCACCATCGCGATCGGCTGGGGTGCCCATGTCATGCAGCGCACGATGAGCCACATCGCCAAAGCCACCGGCGGCAGGTTCTACCAGGCACGCAATCCCAAACAGCTACCGCAGATTTTTGTCAAAGAGTCCACCGTGGTACGGCGTCCACTCATTATCGACGAACCCTTCCAGCCCCAAATCCTCCACACCTTCAGCGATCTGCTCGGCGGCGTCGATGCCTCTTCCGAAACCTTCCCCCCGCTCGGCGGGCTGGTCCTGACCTCACCGAAGACAAGCGCGAACGTGATGATCCCGATCATCCGCGTCACCGACGACGGTGAAGACCCCGTGCTCGCGCACTGGCAATATGGACTGGGCAAGGCAGTGGCGTTCACCAGCGGATACTGGCCGGTCTGGGGCGAGGCCTGGACGAATTGGCCCAAGTACGCGAAGTTCTGGTCGCAGCTTGTCCGATGGACGATGCGCCAGGAAACGCCGGCCAACTTTGAAACGCGCACCAAGATCGAAGGGAATCGTGGGCGTATCGTGATTGACGCGCTCGATAAGGACGCATCGTATCTCAACAACCTGAACCTCAATGCGAAGATCGTCGGTCCGGACAACAAGCCGATCTCGTTGAACTTTACCCAACGCGGACCGGGAAATTATCAGGCGGAGTTCGACGTGGAGACGGCCGGTCAATACCTGTCGAGTATTCAGATCGAAGATCAAGGTCGCAACCTCGGCACGGTGCGTACCGGACTGTCGGTTCCCTTCTCACCGGAGTACCGCGATCTGGTTCCGAACGAACCGCTACTCCGTCAGGTGGCCGACATCACCGGCGGACACGTTCTCGAACCCGACGCCACCACCGAGGACATCTTCCGGCACGACCTGCCACCGGTCGAGGCGCGGCAACCGGCGTGGGAGTGGGTCTTGGCATGGCTGCTGCTCCCGGCGTTCCTGCTGGATGTGGCGGTGCGCCGTCTGGCAAGCTGGCTGGCGCTGTCCATTGCGGTAGAAGTCGTCGTGTTGATCGTGCTGCTATACGTACTTGATTTTCGCTACGGGTGGGGTGTGCTCGGGGCGGTGCTCTTGGCAGAGCTTGTCGGCTGGACCATCCGCTTTAGATACATCGGATCCATGTTTGATTTTTTGACGCACGGCGTGGGCGCGCTGGCTCACACCGGAGAACGCAGCACGGCTTCCTTGCAGCAACTCAAGGGGACGCACGAGCGTGTGCGTGAGGAGATGGAAGAGAACCGGAGAGAACGGTTGCATCGGCTGGATAAGGAACCCACCCCGGCCGTGACCGGAAAAACAAAGACGCATTATGAGGCCGCAACGCCACCGGATACAACACCGGCCGGCGACCTGGGCGAAACGCTGGGCGGTGCTGTGAAGGACACAGCTCCCCCCAAACCGAAGCCTCGGTCCACGGGAGACCAAGACGATGCGGATACGACGTCACGGTTGTTGCGTGCGAAGAAGCGGCGACGAAAGGAATAAGGTCCGGGATCGCGTTGCGGTTGCGACGAACCGTCCGACCTGAGAAATAACGCTGATGAACGATGGAAAGACCGGCGCTATTTAGCCGGTGATGAAGGATAACGAAAGAAGGAGTGCGAACATGGCATCTCAGGTAGACCCGGCCGTCGCCAAGGCGGCGGAGGAACTTCGCGGCAAGTATGAGGCCGTCAAGGCCGAGATCGGCAAGGCGATTGTCGGGCATGAAACGATCGTGGACGGTGTGCTTACGGCGTTGTTCGTCGGAGGGCACGTGCTGATCGAGGGGGTACCGGGGCTGGGGAAGACCTACCTCATCCGCACGCTGTCTCAGGCGGTGGACCTACAGTTCTCGCGAATCCAGTTCACGCCGGACCTCATGCCGGCTGACATCATCGGCACGACGATCATCTCGGAAGACCCCACGAGCGGTCACCGGTCGTTCAAATTTGAGCGGGGACCGCTGTTTTCTCAGATTATCCTCGCCGATGAAATCAACCGCGCGACGCCCAAGACGCAGTCGGCCATGCTCGAAGCCATGCAGGAACACTCGGTGACCACCGGTGGCACGAGCTATCAACTCGAACAGCCGTTCTTCGTCATGGCGACCCAGAACCCGATCGAACAAGAGGGCACCTATCCGCTGCCGGAGGCGCAGCTCGACCGGTTCATGTTCAAGCTCGTCGTCAACTACTCGAGCAAGAACGAGCTCAAAACCATCATCGACCGGACGACAAGCGGGTACAAGGCTGACATCAAAGCGGTGATGAACGGCGACGAGATCGTCGGGACGCAGCATCTGGTACGACGCGTCATCATGGCTCCCCATGTGCAGGACTACGCGATCCGCACCACCATCGCGACGCACCCCGACGGAGAATATGCGATCGACGTCACTCAAAAATATGTGCGCTGGGGTGCTAGCCCGCGCGCGGCCCAGGCCATCACATTGGCCGCCAAACTCAAGGCACTACTCGACGGTCGTTTCAACACCAGTTTTTCGGATGTGCAGCAGGTCTATCTGCCGGCGATGCGGCACCGCGTGCTGCTCAACTTTGAGGGCGAAGCCGAGGGCGTGAGCACGGACGATGTGCTCCGAGAGATACTGGAAAAAACGCCGACCATGGCCGAGGCGGCAGCGTGACGATTTCGTGGATCCACCCGGCCGGCGAAACGCCCCTGAGCCGCAGGCTTCAGCCTGCGCGGCGCTACGATAGCCAGGCGTCATACGAATCCGAACTACCGCGCGGACTGAAGTCCGCGGCTCGGGAAAAAATAACATGGCGCTAACGCGGACATCCCAAGACGACGAACTCCTCAGCCCGGATTTCATGGGGAAGTTGGATCAACTGGCGTTTGTCAGCAAGAAGATCTTCGCAGGCAAGATGCGGGGCGAGCGACTGTCGAAACGTCGCGGGGAGTCGGTCGAGTTCGCCGATTATCGCAACTATGTCGTCGGCGACGACCTGCGCTTTCTCGATTGGAACATCTACGCCCGGTTGGAAAAACTCTTCTTGAAGCTCTTCCTGCAAGAGGAAGACCTGCACGTCAACGTGATTATCGACACGTCAAAAAGCATGGATTGGGGAGAGCCGAACAAGGCGCTCTATACGCGGCGGATCGCGGCCGCCATCGCCTACATCGGGCTGATTAACTTCGACCGCGTCAGCCTCTACGCCTACGCCAATGGGTTGCAACACGAACTCGCCGGCGTGCGCGGGCGGCGTCTGATGTTCAAGATCATCGAGTTTCTTTCGCGCGTCGAATACGACAGCGTCACCGATTTGCCCAAGGCGACGAAGCAGTTTGCCGCGCGCCATCCGCAGTCCGGCATCTTGATCGTCATCAGTGATTTTCTTGACAAATCCGGCTACGAAGACGGGCTCCGGTATCTGCTCAGCCGCCCCTACGATCTGTACGCGATGCAGGTGCTTTCGCCGGATGAGATCGACCCGCCGCTCACCGGAGACCTCCGGTTAACCGACGTGGAGGACGACGACGCGGCCGAAGTCACCGTGAGCCGCGCCCTTCTCAACCGCTACAAGCACAACCTGCAGGCATATTGCGGCGGGTTGAAGGATTTTTGTACACGGCGCGGCATCAACTATCTGTTCACCAGCACGGAGGTACCGTTCGACCAGATCATCCTCTCCTATTTCCGCAAGCGGGGGCTCGTAAAATGATTGCGGCGCATAACACTTTTGGCGGCTTGGCGTGGTTGTGGGGCTCCCATTCTTCGGGTACTCCCGAAGGGTGGGGGACGATTGCCTGTGCGTGTCTTCCTGTGTGTGTCTGCACGCAGACAGGGACGCACGCAGACGGGTGTCCGCACGCAGACAGGGACGCACGCAGACAGGGACTTCGTATGCAAGACTCCGTTCGCTGCCCAAATCGCTATCGCCTCCGTTTTCATCCCCCACGCTTTGCCTGGCCGCGAAGGGTAGGGCACCTGCTTGTATGCGGCATGTTCTTCTGCAGTGACACGAAGAATGGGGCACCCTGCCGCCGATTCTGTCATGCATCCGGAGCGCGACGCCCATGAACTTCTTGAGCCCGGCGTCCATTGCGATCGCGGCCGCGTTGACGATACCGCCGCTCGTGGCGATGTACTTTCTCAAACTCAAGCGGCAGGCCAAACCGGTCTCATCCACCCTGCTCTGGAAGAAAGCCGTGGAAGACCTTCGCGTCAACGCCCCTTTTCAGAAACTACGTAGCAGCCTGCTCCTCCTGCTTCAACTGTTGGTGTTGATCCTCGGCGCGATCGCGCTGGGCAAGCCGATGTTCCAGACGGTGGAGACACACGAGGACTCACTGATTCTGCTGATCGACCATTCAGCCTCAATGGGCGTGTTGGAAGCCGGCGGCAAGACACGGTTGGAAATCGCCAAAACGCAGGCCAAACGCGCGGTGGAAAACATGAGCGACAAGGCCCGGGCCATGGTCATCGCGTTTTGTGACCGCGCCACCGTCATCTCCTCTTTTGATGCCCACAAACAGGCGCTCGCTCGAAAGATCGACTCGATCGAGCCCACACAGAGCACATCGAACCTGGGCGAAGCCTTGAGCCTGGCCGAGGCGTACACCCAAAACATGATCATCGGCCGCGAAAACGAACCGGATGTCGAGATCCGCTCCGACGCACCGCCCGCCACAGTGGTGCTGTTTACCGATGGTCGGATTCAGGATGCCGAAAAGGTCTCTCTTCAGAAGCTCGACGCCAACCGTATCCAGGTCAATGTCATCGGCGCGCGAAATGACAACATCGGCATCATCGCGATGGACGCGCGTCGTCACTATGAACGACCCCAGTTCCTGGAAGTCACCGCCACAGTCCGTAACTTCGGACCAAGCGAAGTCACCGTAGACGCGGTCGTGTACGTCGACGAGCGGCTGCTGGACATTCAAACCATCACACTCGCCCCCGGGCTGGTGACCCATGAACACAATCCACCCGACGGCATCACCAAAGCGGCCCCCAAGGAAAGCACGCGCGTCGTATCATTTGACGAAATCGAGTTTGAGGGGGAAGGAATTGTCGAAGTGGTACTCCGCACCGACGATGCGCTCTCCGCGGATGATCGAGCATGGACGATCATCCCCTCCCCGGCTCGCACGCGCGTACTGGTCGTGGCCGAGCCGAACCCCTTCTTCAACCCATTGGTGGATGCGCTTGGCGGGTCGTCGGTCGAGATCACCCAAATGACACCGGATGCCTACGAACGCGCGCCGGTGGAAGATATTGCTAACGGCGAGCGTAGCCGTTTCGACGTGGTGATCTTCGATCGACACTCCACGAAGCGATTGCCGCAGGGTAATTATATGTTCTGGGGCTGCGTGCCGGAGATCGAAGGCGTAAAGGAACTGGGCACGGTCAACGACGAAGTGATCTTCAACTGGGACGACACACACCCCATTCTCCGGCATGTGTCGGTCGAGGCGATGTTCGTGTTTGAATGGCTTCGGCTCGAGCTACCCGGAGAATCGGAAACACTGATCGACGGGGCCACCTCACCGGTGATGTCCTACCTCGCTCGCAACGCGAGCCAGTACCTCATTATCGCGTTTAGCCTTATGACCGAGGAGCGAGGCAGCTACGCCCTCAACACCTACTGGGTTGCCAGCCCGGACTTCATCGTGTTTACACACAACGCAGTGCAGTACCTCGCGGCCGCCATCGCCACGACCGGGAAGCGGAGCATCCAACCGGGCGAGCCGGTCACACTACCCCTGCCGCGTCGCATAGAAAATGTCACGGTACATCGCCCGGATGGCACCGACGATGATGATCTTCCCGCCGCCAACCAGACGCTGCACTACGGACGTACGCGAACGGTAGGCGCGTATCGTATCGAGCCCGGTGTGACGGGGCGTGATACGTTTGCCGTCAATCTATTCAACGCCGACGAGAGCCTTGTGGCACCATCGGACACGCTGCGGCTCGGAGCCAGCGCGATCGCGGCCCAGACCGGAACGATCGAGGTGAATGAACCGGCGTGGCCCTATTTTCTGCTCGCGATGCTCGCGCTGTTGCTCATCGAATGGATCGTCTACAATCGCCGTGTCTTTGTATAGGTCACGACTTCGAGCCCGGTCGAGAAACGTCAACACTCATGGCCAAAGCCCACTTCGATTCTGCGGACGCCACCAACCAAAACGCCTACCCTGCGGCGGCACGGTCCGGCGTGTTCGTACCCGTGGGTCGTGGTCGGGCCTTGGCGCGATCGTCGGTATGGCTGGCACCGGCACTGGTCCACGGATTGCTCTCGTGGCACCTGTTGTCCGATGTTCGGCTCGGCGAACCCGGCGGCCCCCACACGATCGTCGAGTTAGCGATCATCGCCGCGTTGGTTCCCTTTGGGTTGGCGGGAATCGCGATGGTGGCGTTAGGTATGCGATGGCTGTTGTTGGCACTGTGGCCGGGGTGCGTCGGGGTGACGGCCGATGCCCACGCGCTGCGACTGGCACTCGGCCCGTTTGGAAACCGCACCTACGACACCGACCGGCTTGAGGTACGGTACTTCTTTGAGCTTTCCGAGGACAATGACGAAGGGGGGTTTGAAGCGCTGCTTCCCGAACAGGAGCAAATCAAAAACTTCCTGCCGCGTCTTCTCCACCCGGATGCAAAGAGCCCGTTACACCGTTCGATCATGCGTTTCGCCGACGGAACGGAATCATCCATCGCGCAGGCGCTGCGACCCGTCATCGCACAGTGGCGTGGGGAACGTACCATGCCCAAGCATTCGAAGCCGGGGGTAGGGGCATGAGCGTGCTACGCGTGGGACTGCTCGGGTTGGACACCGTCGGCCTTGTTTACTTGGACATCTTGCGCGCCGATCCCTCGTTTGAGTTGGTCGCAATCGCAGACACCAACGTCGAACGCTTACGAATACCCCGTGATGATTCCGGCATCACCGCTTTTGAAGACTGTCGCTCGCTTGTTGTCGCACAAACACGCAATCCGATCGACGCGTTGTTCGTCACACTGCCGCCGCATCAGACAGTCGATCTACTTCCGCTGGCGGCGGAGCGAGGCGTGGCCCTCTTTCACCACGCCCCTTTCGCACGTACTGCGGATGAAGCCCAACGACTCACGCACACCTTTGAGGAGGCCCGCTGTCCGTTCGTAGCGTCTCGTCTTTGGATGGCGCAGTCACCCGACGGTGCCCCTCAGGGTCTTCTCGATGGCACCGGTCGGCTGTGTGCGGCCCACGCGCTCGTCCAGAGCATGGAAACTATCGCGAACTGGCGCGGTGACACCCAACGAGCCGGTGGTGGTGCCCTGCGCTATGCCGGCTATGACGCGGTCGACGCGATGGTAACACTGCTGGGACTTCCCGAGTCGGTGTTCGCCGAGTGTGGGTTTGCCACGGTACCAGGCGCTCCCAGGGGTTACGACACCGAGGATGTCGCTGTGGTGACGTTTCGCTTCGGTCACGGGGAACTCGGCTCGCTCACGGTGTGGCGCGGCGCTACGGAGGCCGACTGGGAATTAACACTTATCGGCACCGAAGGAACCACCACATGGCGGCGTCACAAGAATGACGCAACCCACGAGGCGGGTTTTTCCCGTGCGGTTCGTCACTGCGTGTCGGGCTTCGGCCATGATCTGCGGGGTGGCTCCGAATCAACGGCTATGTGGGCATCTTCCGCACGGAACCACGAGCCGACGCTCGCGGCGATCGACGCGGCCTACCTGTCAGCCAAAACGGGGTCATCGGAAGTCCCCGCGCAGTTTCTGAAAGAACCTGCCAGATAACGTGTCTTTCCGGTGAGCGTGCGGGAGGGGATTTGAGCGGCCCGGTATCGTCAGCCGGCGATGGTCGACGGGTCAGGATGGCCGCGACGCCTCGAATTGCTGTCGCAGCGT
>JAJRSP010000036.1 GCA_024278775.1 Planctomycetota bacterium | reverse complement strand
CGTTGTGGCGAATCCCCCACCCCGAGTCTGTGAAAAGATGGCGGATGATCACGTCGCGGCACCCACAGGGGCATCTATCGAATCCAGCGCATGCGGCCGACATCCGGGATGACGCCGATCCGACTGAGCTTGGGAATAGGAAGCCAATCGAGGCGGTGTCCCGAGGGCCAGTACACGAAGAAGGCCTGACCGATGAGCTGGTCGCGCGGCACGGTACCGAGCTGGTAGTCCTCGCCCCGGCCGGTGAGGTGGGGTCCCACCACATCCCATAGTCGCGAGTCCTTGCTGGCGGCGGTGTTGTCTCCGAGCATGAAAAACTCGTCCTCGCGAAGGAGAATCGGCGTGACTTCGCTGGCCCATCCCTCGGTCGGCCCCCACGGGGCGGCTGGCAAGCCGGCCACTCGAGCGTTTCGGTAGTAGTAGATGTCGCGGTCCACGATCAGGTGGGTGACATCAAAAGCGCCGCCCATTCCGAAAAGTCGTGGCGTGACAGCCTCCGGCGGATTCTGACGCCAGCGACCGGCCGTCTGCTTGCGAAGAAACGGCACGCTAGGCCCGTAATAGCCGGGATCATTCGGGTCATCTGAGCTGGAGAGTTCCTCCCGGCCTCGTACGGTGAGTGAGAGGCGGTAATCCACATTGGCGAAGGCGATCATCACCGGCTCTCCCGGTTCAAACGGAGCGAGCGTTTTCTCGGCCATGATGGTGGCGACGTTGCCGGGGAGCGTGGGCGAGTCGTACAAGACGATATGCCCATCGGCGCGCAGAGACGCCCAAAAGGTTTTACTGTATTTGGCCAGCCGGAGCATGATCGAGGCGGACACGTCTCGAGGCGTCCAGACGAAGCGGACCCGCATATCATGAACGGGCGGTGGCCGGTAGCCGTCCCGGATGTTATAGGCGTTGCTGGCCCGGATGGTTTTTCTATTCAGGTAGATGAAATCTCCCTCTCGTTGCACGTCGTCGAAGTGAAGGCGACGCTGATCGAGATCGGACCAGCCGGTTTTTCCTCCTTTTCGTCTGGACCATCGCGGTTGGTTGTTGTCGAGCGTATGGGGGGGGTAGTCGTGGTTGTACACGGTGGTCCAGAGCGCCTTTTGGGCGGCCGGTGCCTTACGCCGGATAGTGACTTTCGTTTCAAGCTCATTAAGCACGACCCGGCTCATCGGTTTCATACGTCCGATCTTTGATCCGACGCGGTATTCGTATTTTTCGTGGCGGTAGCGTTTTAGCTCGGCTCGGGTCACGTCGGTCAGCTCGTCCGAGGGGACGGCGTATACGTCTCCATCGAGAATCATCAGCGCTTCGTTGGGCAGGCCGACGAGCCGTTTGATGAAGTTGGTGACGCCGTCGGACGGGTCTTTGAAGACGACGACATCCCAACGGTGTGGGTCGAGCTTGGGACCGCCAAAATCAAACGGCCACTTCAAGACCAGGATACGATCGCCTTTTTCCGCAAGATGGTTGGTGTCGTTGATTTTCAGGTTGGTATTGGCGTGGTTGCAGTTGGGGCAGATCGCATGCGCGTTGCTCGTCGTGGGGATCCGCTTGCGCGAGTCATCAAGATCACGTAGTCCGTAGGCGAACTCCGTCCCGCAGTCTTCGCACGTGACGGTGCCGTGGGCACCGTAGAGCGTGGGGGCCATGGAACCGGTCGGTATGACGAACGCCTCGACGATAAACGCACGGAAGACGAACGCCAGGATGAGTGCCACCACGATGGCTTCGATCGTGTCCTTGACGCCCTCGGGTTCGGCGTACGACTCGCGTGGTGGTGAGGATGGGGTGGTCTCGCTCATGTTCCTTGTGATGCTATCAGATTTCCACACGCGCGCCGACGGCCGCGCCGTCGCGCCGTTTATACGACCGTCGGGGGGATCGTAAGGCTCACCGTAGTGTCACAAATGGTTCTATCGGTGCGGAAACCCGTGATCACCAGTCAACTTGGATCGACGGGTCAAAACGGGTGTGATCCTTGTCTCCGGTCCGCACAACAGTCGAAAGGGGAGTCATGCCGAGAGCCTGGCCTATCCGCCCGTAGCCCATGTGGATGTTTGTTGCGAGAGAGGGCTAGTGTCACTATCATGGCCCCACCCCAAGTGGGGACTATCGGTTTCTGTGGCGTTAGGAGGTCTGATCGTGTCCAGTGGTGAAGTCGCGGCCAATCATCTTTTTACGTCGGAATCTGTCTCCATGGGTCACCCGGACAAGGTGGCCGACCAGATATCCGACGCCCTTCTCGATAGCCTTCTCGAACATGATCCCCAGGCCCGTGCCGCGATCGAAACGCTCGTCACGACGGGTCTGGTTGTCGTGGCCGGCGAGGTCACGGTACATAATCCAGCGGCTCGCGATGCCCTTGGTAGCGCCGAGGAGACGATCCGCCGCACGATTGAGAAGATCGGCTACGACGATGCCACCGGTGGTTTTGATTATCGAAGCTGTGCGGTGCTGCGATCGCTCCATGCGCAATCGCCCGACATCAGCCGGGGTGTGACGGCCGGCGAAGGACTTCATGCGGAGCAGGGTGCCGGGGATCAGGGGTTGATGTTCGGCTTCGCCTGCAACGAAACCAAATCGCTCATGCCGTTGCCGATTCAACTTTCACACCGCCTGGTGGAAAAGCTGGCCGATCTTCGTTTCAAGGGAACGCATGCGTGGTTGCGTCCGGACTCGAAGTCGCAAGTGACCGTGCGTTATGAAAACGGCGCGCCTACGGCCCTGGATACCGTCGTCATCTCGACGCAGCACACGGAAGACGCCATAGATCCGTCAACCGACCAGATGAGTGCCGAGGCTATGGAGACGATCTCGCGTGAGGTGATTCGCCCCGTTGTCGAGGCGGAATGCCCCGCGCTCTGGTCCGATGGGATCAAGTTGCATATCAACCCGACGGGTCGATTTATTGTGGGTGGTCCGCACGGCGATTCCGGGCTTACCGGCCGAAAAATTATTGTGGATACTTACGGTGGCCGTGGTCGTCATGGCGGCGGTGCGTTTTCCGGCAAGGATCCGTCGAAGGTGGATCGATCGGCCGCCTACATGGCAAGGCACATCGCCAAGAATATCGTCGCCGCGGAACTCGCGACGCAGTGCGAGGTTCAGCTCGCCTATGCGATCGGCGTGGCCGAACCCGTCAGCGTTTATGTGACAACCTTTGGCACGAGCGACATCCCACCGACCCAGTATGACCGCATCATCCGGGAGGTCTTTCCGCTTACCCCGGCCGGGATCATCGACTACCTCGACTTACGCCGTCCGATCTACTTCGAAACCGCTCGTCATGGTCACTTCGGTCGCGAGGGCGATGGCTTCACCTGGGAAAAGACGCACCGGGTTGACGAACTTCGCACCCTCGCCGATCAGGCACGGCAGACGGCATAGGTCCGGGGGCACCATCGCCCGGTGCGGTGTTCGGCGGACGTCTGTGATGCGATCTTGAGACGTGGCCGCGACGTGACGGTGCCTCCACCACGGAGCAGCGGGAATGACCACACTTACTGGAAAAAACGCCCTCGTCTGCGGCGCGTCCCAGGGAATCGGACGGGCATCGGCCGTTGAGTTGGCCCGTCTCGGTGCCGCTGTGACGGTAGTGGCCCGGAGCGAAGACTCGTTGGGTGCGGTTGTGGCGTCGCTCGATACCGGTGCCGGCCGGAAACACGGGTTTATCGTGGCCGACTTTGCAGACCGTCCCGTGTTGAGCGAGTCCATCACGGCGCATCTGGCATCGGTCGGTGCCGTACATATTCTCGTGAACAACACCGGTGGTCCGCCGGCCGGCGACATCGCCGAAGCCGCCGAGGAGGATATGCTCCAGGCGTTTTCCCACCACCTGCTATGCAATCAGCTTTTGTCCCATGCTGTGGTGCCGGGCATGAAGGCCGCCGGTTTCGGAAGAGTCATCAACATTATTTCAACGTCGGTGATCGCGCCGATTCGCGGACTTGGTGTGTCCAACACCATCCGCGCCGCGGTAGCCAACTGGGCGCGCACGTTGGCCGGCGAGCTCGCGCCGTTTGGTATCACCGTTAACAACGTGCTTCCGGGCTATACCGATACGCGACGACTGCAATCCATCTTCAGGCACAAGGCGGAAAAAGCCGGCGTGGACGTGTCTGATATCGAGCGGCAGGTACTCGGGTCGATACCGGTGGGTCGTCTCGGTAGGCCGGAAGAGCTGGCCGCGGTTGTTGGTTTCCTGGCGTCGCCGGCCGCCTCTTATGTGACTGGTGTCAACCTGCCGGTCGACGGTGGAAGGACGGCCGTGCAATAGCATCGCCATGGTCCCACGCACCCCCCGTGTGCCAAGAGGGGCAGCCGGTTCGGGTTGGGGGAGGTTCTTTCCCGGTCGAAGAACCCCCTCGGATGAGAGCGTACGAAAGGAGCCGACCCTTCTGGAAACGACAATAGCCAACTATATCGACGGCGAGTTGGTCGCGCCTGCATCCGCGGCTTATCTGGACAATGTGGAGCCGGCCACTGGAGCCGTGTACGCCCGCGTACCCGATAGCAGTGATGGCGAGGTGGCGCGTGCGGTCGCTGCGGCGCAGTCTGCATGGGGGGCGTGGTCCAAGACCCCCGCCGTCGAGCGATCACGTATCCTCGGTAGAATCGCGGACCTGATCGAGCGGGACCTCGACAGGCTTGCCCGGGCGGAGTCGATCGACAACGGGAAGCCGCTCTCACTCGCCCGATCGCTGGATATTCCTCGGGCGGCGCTCAACCTGCGGTTCTTTGCCGCTGCGGCCTTGCATCAGCGGAGCGAGTCGCACGCGACGGACGATGTCGCGATCAACTACACACTGCGTCAGCCTCGTGGTGTCGCCGGTATTATCTCGCCGTGGAACCTGCCGCTCTATCTGCTTACCTGGAAGGTCGCCCCCGCGCTCTGCGTGGGGTGTACCGTGGTGGCCAAACCATCGGAAGTGACGCCGATGACGGCGTACCTGTTTTCCAAGCTGTGTATCGAGTCCGGTCTTCCGCCGGGCGTGCTCAACGTCGTCCACGGGCGAGGTGGTGTGGTCGGGGCCGCCCTCGTCAAGCATCCGGGCGTTCCGACGATTTCGTTTACCGGAGGGACCGTCACCGGGCGTGAGATTGCCCAAGCGGCCG
>JAJRSP010000035.1 GCA_024278775.1 Planctomycetota bacterium | reverse complement strand
GCGGCAAGAACACACGACAACGTGACGAGCGGTCCGCGATAGATTTGATGATGCCTGAAAAGTAGAAACAAACCGCCAGCCTCCGCCCCGAATGCAGCCCCCTCACAGGCGAGCCGCACATATTGAACCGACACCCCAAACTGAGCCCATCTTCTTGCTCGTGAACATAGGTAGTTATCGGTCGCTGTGGAGTTCACCGCATAGCGGTTTTCTCCCCTCCGGCTGGAATTCCTGGCGTACCTGATCAACTTCCGGATGTCCCACTGTCCGATAAAAATACCGAGACTCTTGGGGGGAGCACGTCAGCCGAAAAAAATCTTCGTTTCCTCAGGGATTTATTTTGTATTCCTTGTCAAAAGTGATATCCTAGGAGGCTATAGGGCGTTGGTGAGCAGGCGAAATGGGCTTACGTTTCGTTGCGGATTGGCTCCGGCGCCGTTGTGTTCGGCGCAGACTTTCTCGGGGAAGGTAGCGGGCCTCCGGTCCTTAGCGTCTATTTCGTCTTTCTTGCTTGGTTCTTGGCTGGCCGTCGGTGGGAGACCAATCGACGGGCGCGCGATGTCTGTCCTCGTTCCGGGCATGCGTGGCCTCTGCTGGGACTTTGTTGTTCCGGAGGGTGGCGGCAAAAGCAAACGTTAAAGGAGACCGCAACGATGGGCCGTTGTCGCGTCACGAAATGCACTTCGTATGGTAGTTACTCAAGAAGAGAGGGAATCGTCATGAAAAGAAAACTATGGATTATGGCATTAGCCGGAATCGCGCTCGTGCCGGTGGCGGCCGTACAGGCCCAAACCGGACCGTTCGAAGATCTTCTCAATACGTGGGTTCTATTTGAAAACCCTGAAGGTTCCCCGCCCGTTCCTATTGAGATGACACATATGGATCTTTCCACCAGTCCGATACCGCCGGACTTTTTCGGTCCGGGGTCGGACCCGTTTGCTGGTGTGATCCCGCTGCGTGGTTTACACGACGGAACGCAACCGGGCAACACGGATACGATCATCCGACGGCAGAGCGATCCGATTCAGCCGACCGATCCGCCGGGAACCATGCGCACCATCCCAATTGAGATGGTCCAGCTACGACTGGTGTCGGTTCAGCCGATTACGGTTACTGGTTCCACTCCGGATTTTCAGGTGGATTCCTTTTTTGACGTTTTTGTGGAGCTCTCCCCCACAGTACCTTCTGCGGGCCAGCTCACCGCCATCAAAACACACAACAACGGCGGTACGTTTGATTCTTTTTTTGATATCACGTACCGCATGACGTTCACGAACGTGAGTGACCCCACGGATGTTCGCGTTTTTGATAGTGGCATGGCCGGTCAGCCACCACTTCATCTGGAGATCGCGGGGGCACCGTGGGTTCATCAGGTGACAATCCCGGAATTGATCTTCGATCCGATGTCACAGTTCCATCCGTTTGTGCAGGATGATGGTACGGGCGTGCAGACGGAAGCACCGGTGGGCGCCCAAACGTTACCCGGGGCACCGGGTCCGATCGTACTCCACACGATCTGTCTCCCGAATATTATACCGGTGTGCATCTATCAGATGGGCTGCAAAGCCGCCCCCCCAGGGGATCTGGTATCTTGTCCCTCGTGTCCCTTTAACTGCCAGTTGTATCAGGGGGCACCCTGCCCCAACGGGACGTGTGCGGTGGGCGTCTCGACGTTCTGCGGGGTCACACAGTGTTGCCTGGACTTTACTTTGGTCGATTGTCGGCCGCCGTTGGGCGAGCCGCCCCTGCCTCCGCTCACCGCGGCGTGTTCATGCAGCCCCGTCCTGGGGGCTTGTTGCAACTTGGCGGACGGTACCTGCATGCAAACCACCGAGTGTGAATGTGTAGGCACCTGGGAAGGACCGGGTACTACTTGTGGTCCGGTTGGTGCCTGTTGCTACGACGCCGATGGTGACGGCGTAAACGAGTCGTGTACCGAGATCAGCGAAGCATGTTGCGCCGACTTGCCGGGAGGCACCTTCAACGGTGCCGGTTCGGTCTGCGCGGGTGATGCCAACGGCAACGGAATTGACGATTCTTGCGAATCCACCGGCGGCAATTGTCCACTAGCGAATAGCTGGTGTCAGAGCCTACCCAATGATTGTGTTGGCGGTATAGCCGGTGACCAGTGCTGGCCGATGAGCCTGCACGTCACCAACCAAACCTTCCCGATTGTCGATCAATGTGGCTGCTTCAGTAATGATTGCGGTCCGATTGATATTCAGCCGATCGGTGTGCCACCGGTGGACGCCTCGATTCGGTGCGTCAACTCATGCCCCGATCCGCTGGAGCCGTGTGTCATTCACTACAACGGTTTCCCCACTACGTTCTCAGGGATTCTGGCGTCGCAAGTCCCTCTTGGTGTGAAGGTCACCTGCGGGTGTCCCACGGTGACGACGGATGCGTGCCCGTTGCCTCCCGATATCGGTATCCCCGACCCCTGTAAGGACCGACAGCTTACGGATTGTCAAAACGGCGTGGCTAATGATTTATGCCTTCCCGCTGTCGCGGTGATTACGAGCTCGGGCTTCCCGATCGCTCAGACGTGCGATTGTTATACGCCGGGTCCGGGCTGTGGACCGGTGACCATCCTCGGTGACATCGTGTCGTGTCAGGGTACTTGCCCGGCCCCGCAAACGGGGGTTTGTGTGGTCCATGCGAACGGCGTTTCCACAAACTTGGTTTCTGTTCATATGGGTGATGTCCCGGTGGGGGCCTCCCTCACCTGCGGGTGTAGTGATCCACCGCCCACGGATTGCCGGCCCAATGCAGATGCCACGGCCTGCGCGCCGGTGAGCTGCCCGGTGGCCAGTGATAGCTGCCGAGCGAAATGTATGTCCGTTGACCCACTGACCGGTGCGGTGAGCGTTGTTGATTGTGACTGCGTTGGCATAGACGAGTGTCATGTGGAAGTCGATCCGCAAACGGCGCAACCGGCGTGTGTCGGGGCCTGTCCCGTGGGGCAACACTGTGAGGAGACGACCACCACGGATCCGGTCACCGGGATTGTGACCGTGTGCTGTAACTGCGTGGACAACACGGTTTGCGCCCCGACCGCCAATGGGCTTTCGTGTGAACAAACGGTTTGCGCTGACCCATCGCAGATTTGTTTGCCGAACGTGATCGCGGTAAATCCGCTCACGGGTCAGGTCATGGTGATTGACTGCGACTGCGTGGACCCGGATGCGTGTCACGTCGAGTTTGATGCGGCGCAACAGCCGTTCTGCAAGGGCGTATGCCCGCCGGGTGAGACGTGTGAACTCTCCACCATTACGAGTGCCGACGGCACGGTGGCGTATACGTGTGATTGCGTACCGGTGCAGACCGAGTGTGCTCCCAACGACATCGGTAGCGATTGTTTGCCGACGGTCTGTCCGTATCCGAATGAGATCTGTCGCCCCACGGCGATTTCGTGGTCGCCGATCACGCCTCCGGTGATCAAAGCCTGCGACTGTGTGGATCCGGAGAAGCAGTGCCATGTCGAGTTCGACGCGGCGACCGGTCCGTTCTGTGTGGGACAATGCCCGCCGGGAGAAACATGCCAGTTGTTTGGCATCGACACGGACGGTGACGGGGAACGCGATTTGTGGTCGTGTGATTGTGTACCCATCAGCATTGAGTGCGGGCCTGATCCGACGCAGACGTATTGTAACCCGGCCACCTGTCCCGCTGTCGATGAGTTCTGTGTACCGATCGTGATTGAAATCGATCCGGTTAACGGACAGGTGCGCGTGGTGGAGTGCGAATGCGTGTCGCACAGTACCGGAGGTAGTTGCCATGTGAACTATGACCCGACCACGCTGGCCCCATTCTGCGAAGGGGATTGCCCACCGGGCCAGATCTGTACGTTGTTCGGAAAGGATGTGAATGGTGACGGCATCAACGATCAGTTCCATTGCGGTTGCGTACCGGATACGATCGACTGCGGACCCACACCGGACGGGCTGGCTTGTAACCCAATCGCCTGTCCGGATCCGACTCAGGTTTGTACGCCCAAGGTGATTCAGGTGGTGCCCGGGGCCCTGCCCGTGGTACTTGTGTGCGACTGCATCGATCCTGTGGCCGACTGTCACGTGGAGTATGACGCAGCGCAGGGTCCACACTGTGTCGGCGGCTGCCCCCCCGGGCAGACGTGCGAGCTACGCAGTATCGACTCGGATGGAGACGGAATCGACGACACGTTTGGATGTGATTGCGTGCCGGATACGGGTACGGTGTGCGAGCCGAACGCGACGGCCACGGATTGCAAGCAAACGGTCTGTCCCATCCCCGGTGAGATCTGCCGTCCTGTGTTGGTAACGATCGGCCCCAACGGCCAGACCAAGGTCGTGAAATGTGACTGCGTGCAACCGGACTTGGATTGTCACGTCGAGTTTGACGCGGCCAACACGCCCTACTGTGCGGGAACATGCCCGCCGGGTGAAACGTGTGAGCTTCTGGGCTTGGACATCAACGGCGACGGCATCGACGATCTGTTCAAGTGCGAGTGTGTGCCGCCAACGTTGGAATGTCAGCCTGATCAGACGGGGCTTGAATGCAAACCGACGATTTGCCCAATACCAGGCGACATCTGCAAACCCAAGGTGATTCAGTGGGTGCCGGGTATCCTTCCGGTGGTTCAGGAGTGTGAATGCGTCGGTCCGGATGAGTGTCACATCGAACTCGACGTGGCAGCCCAGCAGCCGTTCTGTACGGGTGGGTGCCCGCCGGGTGAGGAGTGTCTGCTCTCGGGTAAGGATTCCGACAACGATGGCATACTGGACTATTGGGAGTGCTTATGTGTTCCGCCCAGTGTGGAGTGCAGCCCGATGGATGACGGCAGCAAGTGTAAGGATACCGTGTGTCCGGTCGCGGGTGAGATCTGTCTACCAAGCGTGATCGGTTTACTGGGTGGCTTCCCCATTGTGGAGGCGTGTGACTGCGTCAGTCCGAATATGTGCCACCTCGAGTTTGATGCCACAGGTCCGGTGTGTGTCGGGGACTGTCCGCCGGGTATGATTTGCAGGCTGTTTGGTTTCGTCGATGCCGCGGGTCTGGAGCATTACCTGTGTAAGTGCATACCTGACAACACGGTGTGCCAGCCGACAGCGGACGGTCAGACCTGTAGCCAGTCCGCGTGCCCGGCGGTAGGTGAGAAGTGTGTGCCGACGCATGTGAGCTGCCCACCGGGTGCGGCGTGCGTGGTCTCCCAGTGTGATTGCGGTGATCCGGAGTTGTGCCATGTCAATCTCGCTCCGCCGAACACAAATCCGCCGGCGATATGCGAAGGCGTGTGTCCGCCGGGGACAACCTGTGTGCTTCAGGGCACGGATACCGACGGTGACGGCATCCGTGACGAGTTCCATTGCAAGTGCATCATCAAACCGATTGTCGTGGCCGTGGACTCTACGTTCTTGAAGAGTCGTTTCTTCACGATCGCACGGCCGGGAGGAGTCGCAGCCGCAGCGAACGAGGCCATCCGCGTTCGCGCGGTCAGTCTTGACGGCTTCCCCGCGTTCGACGGCGAGGTTCGTTGGCTGGGCGCACCGCAGGACTTCCCCGAGGAAAACAGCGGGACACCAGGTCTGACGTTTAAGGCTTCCCGGCTTGAGTGCGACCCGCTCTTCAGGGATTGGTCTGCTGATGGTGTCGTGCAGGTGTACGGAGGCCTGTTGGTTCCAAGCTCTCAGTATGTCGTTCAAGCGGTGGATATATCTTGTCCGGACCTGGAAGATGAAAATTGCTACTCGGATGTGGCGGTTATCCTGACCGGAAAGTTTGGTGATATTGTCGACCCGTTCTTTGTGAATCCGGGTGACATCCAACCAGACTTCAAGGACATTTCCGCAGCCGTGGCGAAGTTCTTGGGTGATCCAAATGCACCGATCAAGGCGCGGGTTCAGCAGCAGCCGAACACGCCCTTTGTCGCGCGTCCGATCGACTTCAAGGATATCAACTTCGTGGTGCGGGCCTTCCTCGGAGAGGCGTATGCGAACGTGCCCGGCATCACGGGTCCGTGTCCGTGCCCTTCGACGGTAACCTGCGGCGCAACGGCTTGTACGACCAATACGGTATGTAATGGCGGTCTGTGCGTGGACGGGTTCTGCCGTGACGCGTGTCAGCATTGCACGCCGTAGTTCGGCCGAGTCGTTGAAGTAGGGGTAGTATCGGGGGCGCTGCGATCATCGGATCGTAGCGCCCTCTTTCTTTTCAGGAATCGGCAGAGACGTGTCATCGGAACCCGAGCGCTCATCCGGTGTGAGCAGACCCCTACCGGATGGGGGAAGACTCCAGTTCGTTCAGTCGTTGCCGCGCCCAGTTGGATTTCGGGTTGTGCTTGAGGGTTTCATGCAAAACCGTTTTCGCCGCCGCCACACGCTTCAGATAGACCAACAGATCCACCAACGCCTTCGGATAGCTTTCACGCCCCGGGGCTAGCGCTACGGCCCGGCGGTACGAGGCCAACGCCGACTCCAGGTCTCCCCTGGCCGTATAGACCACGGCGAGGTTGAAGTGCGCGTCGGCATAGCGCGGCGTGAGATCAATCGCGCGGTGAAGACTCGCCAGCGCGGCGTCCAGTCGGCCCTCCCGGTACAACGCCACACCCAAGCCGAAGTGCGCCCGGTCACTTTGGGGGCGCGCCTCGACCACGCTCCGCCACATGGCGACGGGGGATTGATAGTCGCGGTTGCGGGCGATCGTACGCAGCCCGAGCGGGATGACCGCCGTGATCGAAAGCAGGATCGCCAGAGCACAGCGCGCACCACCGCGAAGAGAAAAAAATCGGCCCAGGTGTTGCAGAAGCGCATACGCGACGAACACGACCACTGTGGTGACGGCCGCCAGCGGCAGGTACATGCGGTGTTCAAAGATGACATCCTTGATCGGAACGATGCTTGATGTCGGAGCCAGGATTAGAAAAAACCACAGTCCGGCAAATCCGAGCCAATGGCGAGAGGCGATAGCACCGACCGTAGCGACGAGCAACGCAAGGACAATCAACGCCGGTCCGGCGATCTGACCTGCGGATGTCGCGACGGGCCACTGGTAGTCCAGGCAGAGTGTATCGGGCCAGACGCAGAGGCGGAGATAATGTAGTATGACACCCGGCTGCGTCATGGCATACTCGATCGGGCTGATGCCGTGGTAGGCGAAGCCGACGTTGGCCCCCGGTTTAGCCCCGGATTGGAGTACCGCCTGCGCCACGCCGCACATCGCGAGCACGCTCCACGTCAGCACGAGCGCGGCATACCACGCCGCACGTTGGCGGAACAGTTTTTTCCAAGACCGCGCGAGGAACATCCGGTCAAAAGCGAGTAAGACCACGGGGGCTGTCACCATAACGGCCTTCGCGGCCATGCCGGCCGCACAAGCCATGATCGTCAGCGTGTACCATCGCCACGGTCGGTCGGATCGTGCGCCGCGAAGCCACGTGTATACGCAGCCGAGATAGAGCAACCCCATGAGCGACTCGCCACGCTGGATGAGGTAGGTCACGCTCTGCGTGGTGAGTGGATGGGTCACCCAGAGCATCGCTGAGACGCAGGCCAGCCATGTGGCCGAGCGCGTGCGAGAGGGGTCGCCCTTGAGCCACATGGTCCTGCGGATGATACCAAAGAGCAACAGGGCGGCACCGATGTGGATCACCAAATTGACAAGGTGGTACCCCCACGGTCTGAGCTGACCGAACGCATAGTTGAGCGCGAACGAAAACTCGACGAGCGGTCGTCGCGTGCTCAGGTAGGGTCCGGGCGGCCAGAGGTGGCGAATGTGTTCGTTCTCGACGATGCGCCCGTAATCATCGAACAGGAAAACACCCGAAAAGCTACCGGCATAGGCGATGGCGGCTGCGACGACAATCAGGACCGGCGCAAGAAACCGATCGAGTCGTGGCGGCGGCGCGGTTGGGGACGGGTCTGTCGTGGTCATCGCTGGGGGCACAGCGTATGCGCGTCCGGCGGAAACGCAATCCGACACCCACCGGTGTCGTCAAACGAAAGCGTCGCGCTCACGTGCAGCGGCAGGGGTGTCATCGGCCAGGCGTGCCCCACGGTGCGTGTGGTCAGCACGGGCACACGCCGCACCCCAGGCAGGTGAAAGTCCAACATCGCCAGCACGGCGGGGATGAGATCGCGATCCTGAAAATGGAAATCGCCAAGCAGCACACCGGCGCACCGTTCAAAATAACCGGCCAGCGTGAGGTGCGAGAGAAAGCGATCCATACGCTCCGGCTTGTCGTTAAAGTCTTCGATCATCAGCCAGCGGTCCGTCGGCGCGATGCAGGCGTCATACCTCGACCCGATCAGCGTCGACAACACCGTCAGGTTGCCGCCAACGAACACGGCTTGCGTGGGGCATTCGTCTATGCGGCCGCGTACGAGTGTGGCGTCGATGACGATTCCCGATGACGATCCGCTCAGCGCCGCCACGACCCTTTCAAAAAACGCCGTGAACTGGGGCCGCAACATCTGCGCCGCCCATTCTTTCGGGCTGACACCGTCCGGGAGGCTCGCCCCGCGATGTTGTTCGGCATGGCGTCGCAGCCCGTAGGCGAGAAACGCCGGACCCATGTCATAGACGCCGAGGCCCCGCGCGTGCGCGGCGACGATATTGACCAGCGTGGTCAGCTCGCTAAAGCCCCACACCGCCACGGGGCGTCGTCGCCGATCGAGCACGGAGAAGTCGATGCGCGGCAGGATCCGCGTGAACCACGCACCGCCGCGAAGCGTGACCAAGGCAGCCACGTCGTCATCAGCCAGGGCGGTTTCGATGTCCTTGGCCCGCGCCGCATCATCGGTGCGTCCGCCCGCAAGCTCGTCCTCCTTGGCGGTGAACAAATCGGTATCACCGGTGACGGTGAACGATTCTCCGCACGCCTTCTGAATCACATCGAGGAGTTCCTCGGCAGAGCTGACGCCCAAGGTGGCGATAAATTTCGTGCATGGTCCCGCCGGGGCGATGATATGGATTCGTGAGGGCATGGCCGATCAGGTCCGACCGGCCGCTTGCGCGAACGCCACCGCGAGTGTTGCATGGATCGGCTGACTCGGATCACCCTCTTCTTTAAGGCCGCACCCGACGATGACGCCGTTGGATTCCGCCAATAGCGCCGCGACCGAGTCAACCGTGACACCGCTGCCGACGTACACCCGCCGATCGGGTACGGCCAAGCGAACCTTTTTCAGGTCGCCTAAGTCGACGGGTTCGCCGGTGGCCGGTCCGGTGACGATCAGCCCGTCGGCCATCCCGCGATAGGCCGTGTCTTTCGCAGCGCGCGCGATGTCCGTCCCATGTAGGGCGATCGCGTGTTTGACATGCACATCGGCCAGAATCGCGATACGCTGACCGAGCAGTTTTCGATAGCGGAGCGTGTCGGCCGCGCGTCCTTCGATCAGCCCCTGGTCGGTGGCGGCCACCCCGGTGTGGACGTTGACGCGAATGAACGCGGCACCAACTGCCGCGGCAATCCCCAACGCCGCGTGGGCGTCATTGCGAAGCACGTTGACACCGATCCGAAGCGGGCACGATCGCTGAACATGATCCGCGATCATCGCCATGGCCGCCGTCGTGGCGGACGGCACGTGCGCCGCGTGGAACGGGGTATCTCCAAAGTTTTCGATGATAGCCGCATCAAATCCGGCCGCCGCCAACGCCTGGGCATCAGCCAACGCGCGTTCGAGCGTCTCCTGGATCGGAAGTAGCTGCCCGGGACTCCCCGGCAGCGCCGGCAGATGGATGACGCCAATTAGTGCCGGAGAGGGGAGGTCGATCATGTGGGGCTCCTCAGCGCAATTGTGGGCTCGCACCATATCCCGAGGCGGCTATTCCGCCTTGCGGAACACGGCCACGACATCTTCGACCGGGACGACAAACAAGAAGTTCCCCGCGTCAAACTCCACGGGGATCGCGTGCTTCGGGTTGAACAGAACGCGGTCATATTGGCGGATGGGGAAGTCGTCGTCGTGATCGATCTGCGCGGAGACGGCCACGATCCGCCCGGTGATCGTGGGAATCTCAACGGAATCAGGGAGTTCGATGCCACCCTTGGTCACTTTTTTGTCCTCGTCCTTGCGGATCAGGACACGTTTCCCAAGCGGTTCGACCGTGTCGAGCTTGGTCCGGTTGGCTTTGGTTCGATCGTTCATGAATCCGTCCGTTTGGCCCGGCGGCGTCCGCACGCGCGGCACCGCCTGACAAACCGCCGAGTCCTCCCGCACCATATCAAACGCTTACACGACTGCGAAGAGCCGTGAGGCGAATCCCCGGTGTCGGGTACGCCGGCCATTGTAAGCCCAACGTGCCGCTCCGGCCACACCACCGGACGAGGGACGTCTTAATGGTCGAACGATGCCGACGGCCAGAGGGACGATCGAACTTTCCCACAGTTTCTCGCCGCCGCCGCTTGACAAATACCGCTACTACCACGTTTCACAACTATTGCAACTATGATATCTCTCCCCGAGCCGCGTGCTTGCAGCTTGCGCGGCGTTGGAACACCGGGCCTCGCACGACTTCTCGATACCGTGTGGGCTGAAGCCCGCGGTCGTGAAACTTATGAACCGCGGTACTACGTTGACGGCGAGGGTCATTGATCTGGAATTGGATTTCCACAGACCCGACGGATGATTCTCGCGTCGTTGGCCCACACAGACGTAAGTGGGGTGAGGGCGCGGGCGCGCATCACCCCTCTCGGGGACGCACACACGCACATGCACCTCGGCGTAGACGACCACCCGAAATCCGGGCCCGCTCGCACAGCGGCACTCCCGGAGTCGCCAGAACACCATAAATGACGCCCAATTCGTCGGTTACGGAACATCGATGACGTACACTGCGTTCACTGACCGGTAGGGTCACAAGCGGCGCCTATCGGGCTCATATCGCCCACCTGCTCGAACTGATCGCACCACCGCTTGACAGCACCCGAATTCGCCGCGATACCACCACGGAATTGGAGGGATAGATACGTGATATTTGGCCGACACACCGTTACCGTCACTGCCGCACTGCTGGTTCCGCTCGCGAGTGCCTCCGCCTCCGACCGGCCGCACGCGGTAGCACTTTCTCACGCCTTTGCGGTTGGAGATCGATTTCATCTCGATGGGTCGAGTGAGAATACGAAACGGCGGCATGTGTCGGCCGACGGCGAGAAGCAGCCTGACCTCAACCTGCGCTCGACGATCCGGTTTGGATACGATGTGGAGGTGTTGACCGTCGCGGATGCGCGTCCGACGAAACTGCGCGGCACAATCACGAAACTGCTCGTCGACGACGGCAAAGAGAAACGGTCGTTGCTGGAAGGCACACCAACGGTCATCGCCTATCTCGACGAAAGTGGATTCACAAAAATCGTACCGGATCAAGGCATGATCAGTGACCAAGCCCTGTCCGCCTTGTATCAGGTGATCCATCTGGAGCAACGGCGCGTTTTCCCCGAAGCGCTTGTCGCGTCTTCCACACCACGATCACCCAAGGACGAGTGGGTTATCGCAGCCCCTCTTGCTGCGAATTACCTCGGAGAACGAGAGCTGGACGTTGATCCGGATAGCATCAGTGCGACGGCGCGTTTTGTCGGCCCTGCAGATGTCGGTGGGATCCCCTGCGAAGCTTTTGAGGCGCGGCTTACCTCCAAGAAACTCCGATTGGAGGGTGTCGTTCCGGACGGGATGAAGCTCACCAAGGCCACCGTGGAGGTCCGCGTCGGATTGTTCGCACGGGCTGGAACGCGCAAGCCCATCCTACGCGAAACGGTTGACATGACGGTCACGTATACGGGCCGCGGCAGCCAAAGTGGCGTTTCCTTCATCGCCGAACACACGGCGCAGATCCGGAAATCATGGACCCGGACCGAGTTGCCGCGATCGAACGGTCAATAGCAATAACAACTCTTTGGTAAACCGTTGCGGTGTCAGCACGGTCCACCATGCGCTCCACGGTCGGGCCAATCGCCCGTATAGACCTCGACGGCCGGTCCCGTCATGTAGACGTGATCGTCGGTGGCCCACTCGATCTGTAGCGTGCCCCCCGGTAGCACGGTCGTGATCTTTCGATCGTTTCGTTCTGTCAGAACGCCGGCCACACAAACCGCGCACGCCCCAGTGCCGCACGCCCGCGTCGCCCCACTCCCGCGTTCCCAGGTGCGGACGGTCACCCGATCAGAGGAATCGACCCGCACGAAATGAACATTGATTCGTTCGGGGAAAATATCTGCGTATTCGATGAGGGGCCCGAGTAATACCAGATCCACCGTATGTAGTTTGTCCACGAAAAGCACGGCGTGGG
>JAJRSP010000034.1 GCA_024278775.1 Planctomycetota bacterium | reverse complement strand
TCGATCGCGATCGGCGATTTCCTCGTCACGGTATCTCCCAATGACGTAACCGCGCCGAGTATTGTTGGTGCCGTGCTCGATATGACCACCGTGACGATCACGCTCGACTCGGTGATACCGGCCGGTCATTGGACCTGCATCACCCATGTCGCCAGCGGGACGATGGCGTGTCTCGGATCGCTGCCGGCCGACGTCAACAGTGACCTCACGTCGGCGCCGTCTGACATCCTCGATCTGATCGACGACCTTAACGGGATCTCGACACCCCCGCTCAACGTCAATCAATGCGATGTGGATCGGAGCAATGTTTGTGGTGCCCCGGACATTCTGGCCGTGATCGACCTGCTCAATGGGGCGAGTGGTTTTCAGGTTTGGAACGGTGCCACGCTACCGGCCTGCCCGGCGGCCCCGTAGGCGTAGCAGGAGGATCGCATTCGTGGAACGGCGGGTATAGAACTCCGATCACAAACCGAAGCCGACATAGAACGACGCGAAATCGGTGAGGTCGATATCACCGTCGCAATCCGCATCGAAACGATCGAGACACCAACCCGTGGGCGCTGCAAACGTTGGCGACGCGCCGGCACCGCTGAAACAGGATTGAAGATCAGGGATGTCGCGTAGGTCCAAGTCGCCGTCTCGATCGGCGTCGCCGAAGAGGCATCCGTTGCAGCAGGCCGCCTCCTGGCAGGTGGGCGTGTATCCGCTGGCGATGCAGTCGCTCCGGGGATAACCCTGTAGGCAGAAACCCGGCACCACGCAGCACTCCCCGAACGCCGGGCAGATACACGGCAACGGTGGTGCCACCGTGGGGCACGCTTCGTCGCAGTCACGAAGTCCGTCGCCGTCGGTGTCCTCATCGTTGTCGCAGGCGTCGGTCAGGCCGTCTCCGTCACAGTCCGGCTCGCACTCGTCAGGGATGTGATTGGCGTCGCAGTCACTACTGGTGCCGAGGAGGATATCGCACAGGTCTTCCACGCCCGTGCCGTTGCAATCGGGCTCGCACTCGTCCGGGATCCGATTGCCGGAGCAGTCGATGCTCGTCCCGGCGGCGATGTCGCAGCTATCCGCGATGCCGTTACTGTTGCAGTCAGCCTCGCACTCATCGGGCACGCCATTGGGCTGACAGTCACCGCTCGTGCCCGAGGCAATGTCGGCGTCGTCGGCCACACCGTTACCGTTGCAGTCGGCGTGTCCGATGCGCAGAAAATAAACGTCCTGCTCTCCGTTGAAGGTCGCGGCGTAGGCGACGCCGACACCCAACGCATCCGACACCATATCGTAATAATCACCGATTTTTTGTTGATTGGGAAAGCCGACCATCGGATCGAACGACGGACTCACCGGCACGTTCGCGGAAAATGTCTGGCCACCGTCAGTGGAGCTGGCATAAAAAAGTTCGGACAACTGACCCGCCGCGTCATTTCGTGTGTCGCCAAACACGACGTCGATCCGTCCGGTCGGCGCGACGGACATCGTACCGAACCACTGCCACGCGCCGTTACCGATCGGGTCGTCGTTGACCCGCACCGGCGCACTCCACGTTGACCCCCGATCCGTGCTGCGAACCAGCATCACATCCAGCGGATCGCTTCCGGGTGGGTCCACCGAGCCGAGAATATACAAGGTGCCGCGCGTCGGTCCGTTGGAATGATCCGCTCGAATCCACAAAGTCCCCAGAAGCCCTTCGGGGTTCGGCGTGCCACCGAGTACGGACGTGCCACCGAGTGTCACCAATCGGGAAAACTCAAACACGGGGGTTTCGTTCGACAATTTCGCGTTGGATGATCGAGCGAAGAACACGGAGGTGGCATCCGCACCCACCACGTAGAGCGTACCGTCCGGGCCGACCGCCATAGTGCCCCAGCGGGGATTGATTGCGGGATCAATGGGAGTGGCGAAGCTGATGCCGCCGTCCGTCGATCGCGTGAAGTCAGCCGAGCCGCAGCAGCTCTGCGCCGCGGAACTCCAGGCTGCGTAGATGTAGCCGCGACCCACGCCGCCCGTTCGGTCAATAGCGATCCAAGCTTTGTCGCCACCGAAAGCATATCCTCGATCCACCCAACTCAAACCCGCGTCGTAGGAGGTGTAGAGATAGCACGCCCAAGAACCCGGTCCGCGGTCCGGCTGTAAGCTGTAGTAGTAGAACGTGCCGTCGGCGTCGGCCCGCACGACCGGATCGCTCGAAAACTCCCCACGACGCAGGACGCCGCCGTTGGTCCAGGAGTAGCCCCCGTCGTGACTATAGCCCCAGCCGCCCTCGCGAAAATTGGACGCCACCGAGTTGAACTGCCGCCAACCCACGACATACCGGCTGGGGTCGGTCGGGTCCACATCGATAGACGGTTCGTTGGCCGCATCTCCCGGGATGTTGGCACCGGTGTGATCGACGTTGACCTGCACGCTCACATACGGCCCCCGCGTCCACCGTGTGGCACCGCCCCGGGCGGCCGCCGTCGCGTTGGTGCCGTTCAGATTGGTGGATGCCATGGGCGGTTGGTCGGACACTTCTCGATGAACCGGTTGCGTCAGAGAGCCGGCCCCGGCATTGACCCACGCGCGGGGTCCCCGGCCGCACCAGGACACGACAATCAATAGCAGCGCACCGAGCGCCCCAAAAATAGTGAGCCATCTATGGATTCGTACCGCCCCCTTGGCCCGAAAAACCCCCGTCTTCTGTTGAAGTGTACGCTTGGCCGGCTCAGTGTGCCAATCGTCATCCGGTAGCGGACACACGCCCGATAACGACCCGGTCGAGCGCATTCTACGATTGAGTTGTTCTGAGGAGTAGACTTGTTGGAGTGGGGGCGATGTTCAGCCGCTCTGCGCCGTGTAGGATTCGAGTGTACGGCTCAGACTGATGTCATGGATTATGGGGAGCGCCCGGTGTGGGTAGAGGGCGGCGGCATGTGCGGGTCGGTTTATTGTCCGAGCAGGGCGGCCAGCTTTGGTTCCATGACGACCTGGTCTGTGGGTACCATGGTGATCACATCCCAGGGGCAGACCTGTGCGCAGAGTTTACATCCGATGCAGGTGACAAGATCGATGGTGCAGAGACCCATCGCGTAGCCTGGAATCGTGGGGTCCGAGGCTTTGTCGATACAGTCCACCGGGCAGACCGTGACGCAGGCCTCGCATCCGGTACACAAGTCCTCATCCAGAATGGCGAGTTGCTTGGGCAGTTTCTTTTTCTTGGCCATCTTGCGTGGTTTCCGATGATTTCGTTCGCACTTACGCCACAGACGGCGTCCAACCCGGCCGCATTCTAGCGTTCCCCGTCGATGACCACAACCGGATGACTGGCCGCATACTACTGTCGTGTGGCGTGGCCGAGCGAAGCGCGGCTATGCCTTCGGCTTGTCGTAGCTTCATGCCCGCGCCTCCGGCTTGGGCATGCCACACACTATCGGACCACGCTCTCAATGAGGTCGTGGCGAAGCACTATTCTGTGCTGCTGCTGTTAGTGTTGTTGGTGGTGGGGGTTACTGGTGGCGTCGTCTCTGGGGGGGGGGGGGGACCGGTGGCACATCCGTTTTGGGTTGCGGGATCGAGATCATGCCGTGTTACCACAGGTCGTGTTTTCGTGTCGTGGGGGTTGAGATGATCTTTGAGGCGCGCGCGGACCGGTTCATCCATTCGGACTCGGGACGTGCAATACCAGGAACGCCTCTTTCGATCGAGCTTACGCCTGAGCAATTCATCTACGGTAGTGGTGGTGGCACCTTTGGCTACCATCTGGCGCAACGCGAGGATGCCCGTCGCCTCATGCGCATAGCCGCAGGCATCGGTGACGACCGTTACCCGCTTGTTCCGCGCGAGAAGTCCCAAGACCGCCGCCTTGACGGAGGTCTCCAGCCCGGCTCCGATTACGATGAATTCCCTCACCGGCAGTTGGGTCAAGAGGCGATCGGCTTTGGGGTTGGCGAGTAGATCGTCCGTGCGTTTTCGGAAAATCACTTGTTGGTAGCGTCGGAAGAAGTTGGTCGGAATTGCCAACGTGTTATCGATCTCGATGATGGCGCGTTTTGGAAGTAGTGTGAAGGGTATTTTTTTCTGTCCGACAGAGCCGTCGAGACAGCAGATGGGGGTGCCGCTGTCGGTGAGCTCTGTGGCACGACGCGACTCGATGGAGGATACGGTCGGAACCAGATTTCGTTTGGTCCATGCCACCACCTTTCGAAGTGCCGGCAAGAGTTCGGCCGCATTGCCTACGGGATAGGCACCATGTGGGTCGCAATAGTCCTCCTGGGTGTTGATGTCCACCAGGACACACTCGAAGACCGTGCTCTCTTTTCGTCCGCGCATCGCCGACACCCCCCTTGCCATTCGACCTGTGACGGGTCACTGGCGCAGAACCTGCGCGTAGAGACCGCTATGTTGACGTTTGGCAGGAACGCTTCTTCCCCTACCGTTACCCCCGAAGCGAGGACCGTCGAGGACCCCCACTCCGCTAGAAGTCTAGTCGCCCCATTGCCAAAAGGCGAGCCCACTGCGTCCGATGGCATGATTTCAATCGGGGTACTTTCCCGGACTTCACCGGAGCACCCCATTCCGGCCAGATTCAAACGATAATAGGTGGGTTTGAATGATTTGACGCTCATATCAGGATGGTGAGACGCTATGGGGAGGCTTCGGGTCGCTTGATAAGTCCGGTAAGTGGACGAAGACGCTTCGTCAACGGTCGCTGACACCCGTGCATATAGTGCATTATTGGCGCAGATTTGGCGTCCGATAAGTAGTTAAGTGGGGTTGGGCGTCGGGTCGATTATTGAATGTGGGATGTTATCGGACAATCGATGGTGCTGTGAGTAGATGATGTCCGGCCCGAAAAGGCGTCATGGTATTCGGGCGTAACTACGGTACTGGCGACGGCGAGCCGATGGGATAGTGAACCCGAAGCGAGGTCTTGGACAGGTGTTTACCGAGACTAGCGGCGGGGTGGCGTGTTGTTGGGAACTGTCTGGAATCGCCGGTTGTGAAACACAAACCATGAAAAACGACGCTATTGCTTTCCATCGAATGACACGGACCTGGCAGTGTGGTCTCGCGTCGCTGGCTCTGCTCTCGGTATGGGGCTGCGCATCGAGTGCGCCCAAGACTCAGCCAGTGGCCACTTTTCCCGGCGGTCCGAGCGCCATGCTGGCCGCTGCGCACGCCAGTCAAATCACGATGTTCGGGGAGCTACCGAACGAGCGTGGTTCCATCTTCGTGACTCGTCCTTCTACCCCGCTCATGCAGCATACGTTCGGCGAGGTTGGTTCGGACTTTGACGTTGACATCAGTCCCAAGGGCGACGCGATGGTTTTTGCTTCCACGCGCCACAACATGAACCCGGATCTGTACATCAAGGGTATCAACGGCGTGGCCGTGACACAGTTGACCAGTGATCCCAGTGCCGACGTTCATCCGGCGTTTAGCCCGGACGGCACGCGCATTGCGTTTGCGAGTAATCGTAGCGGGAACTGGGATATCTGGATGATGAACGTCAACGGCGGTATGCCGATCCGCGTGACGCAGAGCGCGGCCGACGAGATTCATCCGTCGTGGTCGCCGGATGGTACGCAGCTTGTCTTTTGCAGCATGCCGGAGCAGGGCGGTCAGTGGGAGTTGTGGATCGCAGATGCGATCGGTGGTGCTTCGAAACGTTTCATCGGGTACGGACTGTTCCCCGACTGGTCCCCGACGGTCAACGAGATTGTGTTCCAGCGTTCTCGTGAGCGCGGTGGGCGTTGGTTCAGCATTTGGAAATTGACGATCGTGGATGGGGAACCGCGTTACCCGACGGAGTTGGCCGCCAGTGCGACGCACGCGATGATCCTTCCGACCTGGAGTCCCGACGGTAAGCGGATCGCGTTTTGCACGACGGCTGTGGAGCCTTCGGGCTCGATTCTTCCGGGCGGCGGACAGCCGAGCAATCACCTCCATAACTCCAATGAGGTATGGCCCGAGGGTGTGACGTTCGATGTGTGGACCGTCATGTCCGATGGCTCGGGCAAAGTACGCCTGACCGACGGTTTTTCAATCAACTATGGTCCGGCGTTCGGTGCGGATGGTCGGGTGTTTTTCACGAGCAGCCGCGCAGGCTTTGAGAATGTGTGGTCGGTATGGTCAGAGGCTGACCCGGCCATGATGCCGAATGCGAATCGTGTGACCGGCATGGCCCCACCCGACGGTAGCGTCATCAGCCTGGCACCGACCCGTGCGACGTTGCAGCCAGCCGCTGCACGCGGCGGACGATAACGATCGCATCGAAATAAGGGGACGACGCAAGAGTGTCCGTGGATTGGACGATGAACTTCTGCCCGACGGCGTGTTGGGCACCCTAACGCCGCACGAACCGGAGAGGGTTTGGGCGGATCCAGGGACGCACGGGCATGGAGCCTGTCAGGGATGACGACATGCGGTTGATCGCGGGTTGGAGAAGGATGCTCCTGCTGGTCGTGGTGGCAGTGACGGTCGGGTCAGGATGTGCGCCGCGGCGTCGGGTGCCGACGACTACGGCAACGATTCCGAATCGGCTGCAGAGCCCGATTACGATCGCGGTGGCTCCGGCGATCAATCAGAGTGGCTCGACGGATTTTGATCCGAATCGATTCGCGGATCGCATGGCGAGCGAATTGAGCTATGCGAGCGGGACGACGGTCATCCCGGTGAGTCGGGTGCTCGCGGCGATGATGGCTTCCGGGAACGACCGGATCCAAACGGCCGCCCAGGCGATGGAAGTCTCGCGAGCGGTTGGCGCGGACGCGATATTGGTTTTTTCGGTCACGGATTACGAGCCGTACGATCCGCCGCGCATTGGAATATCCGCCCAGTTGTTCGGGTCGGGGATTGGTCCGAACGTCGGCGGGTTGGATCCGGTGGCTTTGTCTCGGGCGGGACGGTTGCCCGGTTCGTCGTCGATGACGCGTGGTCGTCGTCGGGTGCTTGCGGAGGTGCAGCACGTGTTCGATGCCTCGCATGAGGCGGTGGTGACGGATATCAAGCGCTATGCAGCGCTTCGCGGTGCCAATGAGAGCCCGTTTGGGTGGCGCCGATATGTGGTGAGTCAGCAGGGTTTCGTGCAATACTGCTGCTACGCCACGATACAAGAGCTATTGGGCGGTCAGCACGAAAGCGTGCTTCCGTGACGACTTGAGTTTGGCGGGTAGGGATACCATGAGCGAGACGCGACAACTGTCGCTGGTCAAAGGTGAGGAACGGTTCGTGTTCCGCTACCAGGCTGGTCAGGAATCGCAGGTGATAGACGCCTTTGCCTCGATGGCGGGAAAACAAGACAGTTGCTTCGACTGGTTCGACGCAGCGGTGTTGAGCTACCAGATGGGGCGGCGAATCGAGTCGGATCTCGATCGAATGGCGGTGTCGTCGGAGCGGCAAGAAGGGTGACCGAGTGACTGGTCGGGGTGCCGATCAGGGGTTTTGCTGGATTTCGCCGGTGTGTGACTGCGATCATGACAGAGACTTCATTGATTGATGAGTTCCTGAACTACCTGAAGTTCGAGCGACACTTCTCGCCGCATACGGCCAAGTGTTACTCTGCTGATTTGGCGCAGTTTTGCGCCTTCTTGTCCGGCAACATGGCCGGGGCAAGTGGTCGGCAGAACTTCGCGGCATCCGGTCGTACCACGACCGGCACCGGTCAGGAGGGTGCGGCGACAGGGGCGGCCGTGATGGTCGAGGTGTCGGTGCAGCAAAAGTTGCGTGATGCCACGTCCGACCGGATTAAAGAATACCTGGCGTTGCTCGGAACGCAGAGCTATTCCAAATCCACGGTGGCTCGAAAGCTGGCGACGCTGCGTAGCTTTTACAAGTTCTGCTTGCGGCGGAGCTATGTGAAGGTTCATCCGCTGGCGACCATCCGCACGCCGAAGCAGGAAAAGCGCCTACCGAAGTTCCTAGAACTCAGCGACATCAACCGGCTTCTTAGCACGCCGGACATTAACACGTTGCTCGGTGCGCGCGACCGTGCGATGCTCGAAGTGCTCTTCTCCACGGGCGTTCGGGTCAGCGAGCTTGTCGACCTGAACTTTGCCGATGTGAACTTTGAAGGCGGCACGATCCGCGTGCGCGGTAAGGGCAAGAAGCAGCGTACGGCTCCGATCGGCCCGACGGCGATTGCGTCGATTCGGCGCTATCTCGAGCTGCGCCGAGCGGATGTGCGTTCCGCCGGATTTGATCCGGAAGCGCTGTTCGTCAACAAACATGGTCAACGTCTGAGTACGCGAAGCGTTCGCCGAAAGCTGGATAAATACCTGGCCGAGTCCGGTCTTGATCCGAGCATCAGCCCGCACACACTGCGGCATAGCTTTGCGACTCACATGCTCAATAACGGTGCGGACCTGCGAAGTGTTCAGGAGCTATTGGGGCACCAGTCGCTTTCCACCACGCAAGTCTACACGCACCTGACGGCACCGAGGCTGAAAGCAGTCTACGACGATACGCACCCGCGCGCTTAGATCACCGAAGCGGCATCAATTACCACCACCGAGAGGCGTTGGCTTGCGAGAGTGAGTTAACGCTTCTTGTTTTTTATTGAATACGATCGCCGCGTGTCTTGCGGAGGAAGTGGGCAAGCTCGCTACGCATAATACCGCTCCTTGGGGCGGTCCCGCCAAGGCCATGCGGGTCGGTGCCGGATGGTGGCACTAGTGACGTGTTCGTCGAAGCCGGCGTGCCGTGATGATGCGTCGTTCTCCTGATCGGACTTTTCCCTTTATTTATAGGGCGAAATGACTATATTCTCCCGTGTGTTCGGACGTCGGCGCGTTAAGTCCCTTCCGAAATCGACCGATCCACGACCGGGGCGTTAGGTAGCCTCTGCCCGGAGTCTGTGACCACGGAGTCGACTGATGGATGTTCCCATGTGTTCGAAGTGCTCGCGAGTTCGTTCCCATCGTAGGCCGGGTGCCGGTGCGGTTGTGTCGGGCATGTGGTGTGTGATCGTGTCGATGGCCGTGCTACTTTCGGGATGCGGTAGCTCGGAGACGCTACTCAGTACGCTTCTTGGTTCGGTGGGTGGCGGCGAAGCGGGTGTCGAAACGGATCCGGGTCCGATCGACCTTTCCGATGAGGTGGCCGCCTCCTGTGACACGAGCTACCACCAGGCGGACTACGGCTTCGGTTTTGATCTTGATGTGTTGGCTGTGGAGGCGGCGGGGCAGACGCTTAGCGCGGACGCGCTGTTTGCCGGGGCGTGGTCGTTTTCGGTGAATGGTACCGAGGTCGTGGTGTCGGCCGAGGTCAACTCCACCAGCTTCCCCGCGGAGTTGGCGCTGATTGTGGCCACCGCCAATGCGGACATCACGCTGGCCGGCGGGACGGTGGCGTCGACGTTTGACCTGATCGTCTCCAATGGGGATGAGGCGATCCAAACGAACTACGTGCTCGACGGACTTCTCGTCTACCGTGTGGATGTCGTCAAGAACGAGCGACGGTACACGGTGGCGGCGTCGGCGTCCGAGGCGGATATCACGCAGTCAATCGACAACGCCATGATCGCGGCCGTCGCGTCCATTTGCGTGGATTGACGCAGCCCGGCCTCCTCCTGACAGATCCAGCGTGTCCTACGGGGTGCAGCGTCCGCACGCGTCTGTGCATGATCCATCGATGCAGAACCCGTCGGTACAGTCGCCATCTGCTGCGCACGCCGTCGCGCCGCATGTTACCGTAGACGGACACACGCACGGACCGGTGGCGTAGGTCATGCCGGCGTAGTTCACGCCGAGAAACGCCTGTACGTAGGCATTGATATCCTTGAAGTCGATCGGGCGTTCCGGAAAGACAACATTCGGCTGAACCTGCGCCACTGCCTTGATGGGGGCCGTAGGTGTTCCCAAAAACTTCTG
>JAJRSP010000033.1 GCA_024278775.1 Planctomycetota bacterium | reverse complement strand
GATCGCCAGCCAGAAGGTGCCGTCATCCTTTAGGATGCGCGTGACCTGCGTCATCCACTCCTTGGTCCAGTTCAGATAATCATTGCCGGAGCGTTTGTCGTCGTACTTGTCATAATCATAGCCGATGTTGAAGGGCGGATCGGCGAAGACAAGGTCTACGCTGCCCGCGTCGAGCTGCGTCATTTTTTCGATGCAGTCGCCCTGGATGATCGTGTCGGTATCCATTTCCTCGCTCTCTCCCTTCTGAGCATCGGCCATTTGTTGCTAGTTCTCGTGCCAACATCGTCTTCGCCAACGCGGTATCCTACTCGCCGTTGCCGCCTGGCGCAACTCACAGATTCGCCGTCATGGTTTTCGGCCGCAAACCCGAGTCTTTGGAGGCATATCATCCAATTCCATCGGGAGGCGCTTACCTGAGCCGTAGGGTTCACCCTGCGCGGTTACTCGGATTCGTGTGTTGCTCGGCAATCGTAGCGCCGCTCAATACATGGTCACGCGATCCGGGTATAGCGTGCTATTGCATGCCGTGGTGAACGATCGACGTGCGGGTCGCCGCCTGACGACATACCGTTCTGTGTGTGAATTGACCGATTCTACTCGGTGTCGTGTGTGTCGATGTCCAGCGGCGCGTGGTGATGCTCCGACGGACGGGGGTTACGAAGCAGCCGATAGTAGCAAAAGACCGTCATGCCGCAGACCAATCCGACGCAGGAAATCATCAGCGCCCAGCCCGAAAAGGAAAGCCCGGCCGCCTGAGCTATATGGTGGTGTGTCATGATCTGCTCCGTTTAGTCCAATCCGACGCCTTCCGCCTCGGCTTGGGCGATCATCTTCCCGATTCGACCTCGACAAGCCACGTCACTAAGTGCGTACACAAGGATAAACAACAGAATGATGGAGAGGAACACACCACGTTGCACGTTGGCCGCCGTCTCTGCCGTGGCGCGTTGTGTTTCGGCCTCTTCGCGCTTGGCGAGCAACCACGCGGGCCAATCCTCGCTCGGCGCGGGGGCACCTTCGGCCGCGTCGAGAATCTTTGTCAGTTTTTCTGTGATGTCGTCTTCGGAGAGGTTCGGATAAGTCTTGCTGGCCGCTGCGGCATAGACGCTGCGCGCGGCGATGCCGCCCTGCGTTTCCGGGTTCATCTGGGCGAGCTGCCCTGGACCATTATACCAACACCACAGACTGAGTACGACAATGAGAAACACCGGAGTGACGTACCGGATCACGAACGCCATAAACCTCGGGATACGAAAATCCGCGCCGCGGTTCGCCTCTCGAAGGCCGCGCTCCGCACCCACCACCCAACCGAAGAGAATGACTTGCGCCAGTCCCGCAATAATCATCATGAACTCGCACCAGAAGTCGGTGGCCGCCAACGCCGTGAGTCCCCGGCTCAGATAAATGATGGCTGCTGCGCCGAGCGTGGTGACGAGTCCGAGTATGATGACACTGGCGCGACGCTGCATGCCGAATCCATTCTCCAGAAAGGCGATGGCCGGCTGGAGCATACTGATCGAACTGGTGACGGCCGCGAGAAACAGCAGGCCGAACCACACGCCGCCGATGAACCATCCGAGTGGCATGAAATGCATGATGGCCGGCATCGTCACGAAACCGAGCGTAAAGGTGCTACCCGTAGCGTTCGCGGAACCGAGAAACAAAAACGCGGCCGGCACCACAAGTAAGCCGCCGAGTACGACCTCGCAAAACTCATTCGTGCTGGATGCGGTGAGCGAGGAAAGCACCACGTCGTCATCTTTACGCAGGTAACTGGAATAACATAGGATCAGTCCGAAGCCCACGCTCATGCTAAAAAAGATTTGACCGGCCGCCCGCATCCACACACCGGGATCGCGCAGCTTGCTCCAATCCGGGTTCCACATGAACCCGAGCCCGGAGCCGATGGTGCGCCCGTCGATCTCGGTATCAAGCGTGAGCACGCGGACGAGAATGATGACGGCACAGCCGATCAACAACGGCATGGCCACCTTGCAAAATGTTTCGATCCCCTTGGATACGCCGCGGTAGATGATAAAAAAGTTCACGAGGAAGCAGGCAACGATGTAGTAGATCATATCGCCTCTGAGCACTGCGCCGTTGCCGCCCATGCCGAACATCTGCTCCATGAAGCCACCGGCCGCTCCCACCACGGCGGAGATTTCATCGGTCCCGCTACCGGCCTTGGTGATCGCTTCACCAAATCGGCCCGCGAACCCCTTCCGAAAAAACTCGATCGCGTACCGCAGGCACACCGCCTCGATCAAGACGTAGTACATGTAGACCAGGATAGGAATAATCAGCGTGAGCGTGCCCAACCCCTTGGCCGGGGCGCGCCGCCACAACGCGAACATGATGCCCGGTCCGTTGTTCTGGCGATAACGACCGCCGAGACGTCCGATCGTCCACTCGCACCACGCAATGGGCACGCCGAGCAGGAGAAAACTGATGATGTAGGGGATCATAAACGCGCCGCCGCCGTTGTTGACTGCGGTGCCGGGGAAGCGAAGGAAATTACCCAATCCCACGGCGGATCCGGCGACGGCCAGCACGACGCCCAGCTTGGAGCCCCAGTTTTCCGGCTTCTTGGCAAGTTCCGGTATGTTGCTCATACACGATTACTCGGGTGCGTGTCGTTTGCGCTCGACCGCTACCATTGAGGGTCGTTTCGGCCACAAGTCGGCGATTCTACACAATGCCCGATGAGTGGCAACGGTTGATACACACCGACCCAGCCGCTAGATTGCTTTTTCTCACCGACTTACGTTGGAGCTGGAGACGATATGGAACATCTGGAACAATTCACGAAGGCGATGGCGGACTGGGTCTGGGCACCGCCGCTTTTTTTCATGCTGCTCGGGTGCGGGCTGATCTTTTCGATCGTTAGCAAGTTCGTGCAGTGGCGAATCATGACGCATGGCTTCTCCTGCGTCCGTGGCGATTACGATCGTCCCGAAGACATCGGCCAGATCAATCACTTCCAGGCACTCTGCGCGGCGCTCTCCGCCACGATCGGGTTGGGCAACATTGCCGGGGTGGCGGTGGCCGTCTCGCTCGGCGGTCCCGGGGCGGTGTTTTGGATGTGGGTGGTGGGTTTCTTCGGTATGGCGCTGAAGTTTATGGAATGCACGCTCGCGATGATGTTTCGTGACGAGCGCGACGTGCCCGACCCCAGTGCGCCGGCGCTCACGGCGGCCGACGCCGAGGATCGCACGCTCGAATACAGAGGAGAACCGAGTCCCGGTCCCGGGGCGAAGGTGCGCGGGCGCGGCGAGGTGCGCGGCGGACCCATGTGGTATATCCAAAAGGCGCTGGTCGAGCCGCTTCGCGCGCGGGGCCATGTCGCGTGGGTGTTGTTCAAGATACTGGCCATCCTGTTCTCCGTGGCGACGGTGCTGAACTCATTCGGCGGCGGCAACATGTTCCAGGGTTGGAACGTGTCCGACATGCTGAGCAAGCATTTCGACGTGCCCCAATACGCATCGGCCTCCGTTGTGAGTCTGCTGGTGGCGATGGTCATCATCGGCGGGATCAAACGCATCGGCGGCGTCGCCTCGAAGCTCGTGCCGATGATGTGCGTGATCTATATCGGCGGCGCGTTGTACGTAGTGGTTTCTAACGCGGGCGACGTTCCGAAATATCTGGCCATGATCGTGAGACATGCGTTTACACCGATCGCCGAAAACGGCGCGTTGGCCGGCGTGTCCGTGTGGGTGGCTTTTCAGTGGGGGCTTAAGCGAGCCTGCTTCTCCAACGAAGCCGGTGAAGGGTCTGCGGCCATGGCGCATGCCGCCGCCAAGACGGCCGAACCCATTCGCGAAGGCGTGGTGGCCGGGATGGGTCCGTTTATCGACACGATCGTCATTTGCACGATGAGCGCGCTGGTGATTCTGATGAGCGGCGTCTGGAACCGACCCCCCGTCGGTATGGTGGCGTCCATCGAGGGCGACGTGATGACCGTGGCGGTGGCCGGTGAGCTTCCCGAAAAGATGGAGCCGCTCTATCTGATGCGCCTGATTCCGGGGAAGAACCTCTCCGTACATACGAAGCGCGGCGTGGGCCAAACCCTGGAGACCGTCAACGTGCCGATCGAGTCGGTGAAAGTCACAGGTAACGGGGACTGGGCGTCGGTCGAGTCGATCGTTCTGAACCTTTCCAAGGTCAAAGAAAAAGACCGCGCCGCGTTGGCAGTGGATCAACAGGTGCATCTGAATATCGATGGTGCGGAGATGACCGGTTTCGCCTTCGACACGGTGATGATCGGTTTTGGGAAGTGGATGGTGACGCTCGGCGTGTGTCTCTTCGGCTTCAGCACGATGATTAGTTGGAGTTACTACGGCGAAAAAGGGGCGGAATATCTGCTCGGCCCGCAGGCGATTTTGCCCTACAAGTTCCTGTTTGTGGTTTTTGTGTTCATCGGCATGAGTCAGGAAAAGTTCAGCTCGGTGTATAACTTTTCCGACGCGACCACCGGGCTGATGGTGCTGTGCAATCTGCCGGCCGTGCTGATTCTGTCGCCGCACGTGATCCGCGCGGCCACGTTCTACTTCCAACGCTTCGATGCCGGTGAAATGCCTAAGCAACCGAATCGCTAAGCCGTGCAAATGTCGGGTGCGGCGGCGCGTGGCGATGAGCGATTTTTTTTCGGGGTGGTTCGATGACACGACGATCTTTCCTACTGCTGATCTGTGTGACAGGGTCTTGGCATCTTTCCGCTGCACGGGCGGAGTTGCCGCCGATCATCCCGCGAGACGTTTTGTTCGGGAACCCCGACAAGGCAAGCCCGCAGATTTCGCCCGACGGCGTGCGGCTGGCTTATCTGGCCCCGGACCAGGGCGTGCTCAACGTGTGGGTCCGCACGGTGGGAAAACACGACGACCACCCGATTACGAAGGATCGCCACCGCGGCATCCGGTCCTACGTCTGGGCCGAGAATGACCATCATATTCTCTACATTCAAGACAAAGCCGGTGACAAGAACTGGCATCTGTATGCGGTGGACCTGGCCACGAACGAAGAACGCGATCTGACGCCGTTTGACCACGTGCAGGTCGGGGTAGTGGATATCGCCCCGAAGTTCCCGGATGAGATTCTGGTGGCCATCAACCGGCGAGATCCGGACCATCACGACGTCTACCGTCTCCACATCGAGACTGGTCAGCTCACGATGATCTTGCAAAATGACGACGGTTTCATCGGGTTCATCGCCGACCACGAATTCCGCATCGCAGCGGCCGTGCGTTCGCGGGCCGACGGTGGCGTGGACCTGTTCGTGCGGGACGACGCAACCGCACTGTGGCGGCTGTTGTATACATGGGGGCCTATCGACGTGATCCGTAGCGGTTCGCTCGGCTTCACTCCCGACAACAACGGGCTGTACATCCAAAGCAGCGCCAATACCGATACCGTTGAACTGCGGCAGATCGACATCGCCACGGGCAAGGGCGTGAGGCTGGCCGGTGACCCACGATCCGATCTCGCGAGTGTGGTCGTTCATCCGACCAGACATACGGTTCAGGCCGTCGGGTTTATCAAGGAGCGGATGGTCTGGAAGGTGCTCGACCAAGACGTGAAGGAAGACTTCGCCGCAATCAAGCGGCTCCGGCGCGGGAGCTTCACAATCATCAACCGGGATCGGTCCGATCGGGTGTGGCTTGTCGAGATCGACTCGGACGTGGGGCCGGTCCAATACTACGCCTACGACCGGAGTACGAAATCCGGGCAGTTGCTTTTTTCGAATCGTTCGGCGCTCGAAGAGGCCACTTTTTCCAAGATGGAACCGATTCGGTTTCCGGCTCGTGACGGCCTGATGCTGCATGCGTATCTGACGACGCCGCGGGGCATCGTGGCGAAAAACCTGCCGATGGTACTCCTTGTTCACGGCGGACCCTGGTCGCGCGACGACTGGGGGTATGACGGGGAAGCGCAATGGCTCGCCAACCGGGGCTACGCCGTCCTACAGGTCAACTACCGGGGCTCACTCGGCTACGGTAAGGCTTTTTCCAACGCCTCCAACCGAGATTGGGGCGGTGCGATGCAGACGGATCTTTTAGATGGGGTGAAGTGGGCCGTCAAAAAACGCATCGCCGATCCGTCGCGCGTGGCCATCATGGGATCGGGCTTCGGAGGGTAT
>JAJRSP010000032.1 GCA_024278775.1 Planctomycetota bacterium | reverse complement strand
ATCGGAATACGCCAGGATCCCGGAAGTCATGTCAAGAAACGGTTGCCCCACAGCGGCAGACGAGCTGGTCTGTACGGTGAGAAAAATAGGCAGGGTCGGGTTCTCGGCTTTGAGCGTCGCGTACACCTGTTGCGCCAGCGTGAGAAACGAGGCATACCCTGGGTCGGTCACGCCGGTGAATCCCCCATTGCTCTCAATACCATACGCGAAGAAATCCGGATGGTAACGTGCAATCAGATAACGACACCAGTTGGTAAACGCCTGGATCACGTCCGGGTCATCCAGCGTCTTGGTGTCCCAGCCGGGCGGCAGCGGCAGGCCATCCGTCTCGGCCCAGTAGTCCGCCAACGCGGCGGCGCGAGCGCTGTTTTGCGGCGTGGTGGAGACATACACGCGGTGCCCGGGCGGTAGGTTCGCGACCATGGCGTCGATTTCTGCGATGACATGGGGGTGGTACTGGTCGTTGCCGGCCAGTGCTTCGGGCCACGGCACCTTGTTATCCAGGTGAAACGTGATCAAATCGGCGTTGTTAGCGATAAACGAGTAGGTGTCATCGACGGCCTGCTGCGAGACGTCGTATGGAAAAGTAGTGAAACCCATCAGCGGTCGTGGCGGCCCCACCCCTTGCAAGAACTCATCCCACGCCGACCGGGCGGAACCGTCCGCGAACCCCGGCTGCTCATATCGACAGAGCCCGCCGGTACGGAGCCACTCGTCCAGCAACACAAGCGTAGACGGTGGCACACCCGCGGCGGCCAACTCGTCGCGTTGAAGATCCGTCAGTGCCTGAGACCAATCCATCGTGGTAAACCAATAGACCGCGCGGAACCGTGGCTCACGCTTGAGTTCCGTCACCGCATTGCGGAGAAACTGCCGGGCCATTTCTTCGGTAGCACCAGTGAGCGACGGCTGGTGCGCCCAACCCGAGGGCATACCCAACTCCTGGAGTATGAGGTTTTTTCCACTCGCATGACTGAGCAGGTTTTGCAGGTCGGACGCAAACATTGCCGGATCTTTCGCCAGGAGCGTATTGGCATCCAAACCATAATGATTCGCGCAGAGCACATCGCACTGCGCCGCGAGGGTGTCGAACGGCACCACCCACAAGTCCGGGCTTCCGTTGAGCGTCATCGTGACCGCCATGTCCGGGTTGATCGAGTGAACATGGTCACGAATCGCCGCAATAAAGTCGGCCATCGGTTGAAGCTCGGACGGCTGATTTTCGAGATAGCCCATGGGTTCATTACCGATGGAAATGCAGTAACCTCCGTGATCGGCGACCATCGGCACAACCCAATCCATGAGCGCCTTGTACCGTGCGATCACGACCGGATCAGCAAACGAGCTACCCGACAAGTCCGGCGGCCGACCCGTCCCCACCGTGTCCACCGTCCCGATCAGCACCAAACTGCTCAAACCGTCGGTCTGCATCGGCTGAAGTCGTTCAAGCAATGCGGCCGTATTGTACTGGTTGGCAACCGGTTCCAGGTCAGCCCAGTCGAGTTGAACACGTCCAATGCGCATCCCCCGGGACAGCGCTTCTTGCCACTTTGCGTCCACGATCATTGACACCGACGGCGGGTAGGACTCAAACCCCACCTTCATGCCCAGATGATTCCCTCGGGGAAGAAGCGGCAGACTGCCCACCCCGGTGATCGGGGCACTGGTCGGTGCAGACCGGGCGCACGCGGGGATGGCGATACCAGACCACACCACCGTAAGGATGAGCACATGCTTTGTCGTCACCCAGACTCCCTCGATAACGGAACGCCCTCCGGCTTACCCAAGGCCAACCCCCGACCGATGCATTATACCACTATTCGCTGGAAAAATGGAATTATTACCGCAAGTTGCAAGATTCCCGCGTGGAAGCAGCGCGCTACTTCGCCGGATGCGCGATGCGGCGGAGATAGCCGCTGAGTCTGTCGTAGAATTGGAACGCGACGGCCTGCTCAGCTTTGATAACGACATTGGCACCGAGCTGCGTAGCGCGCATCCCCTGCGAGGAATAGTTGGTTCGTGCGACGATATAAATATCCGGACGCAGACGTCTCGCCAGCTCGATTGATTTAAGCACGGCTGCCTCGTCGGGTATGGTGAGGGCAAGGATGTCGGCGGAGTTCAACCCGGCCTCGACCAGCGTGCCCGCGCTGGCGGCACCGCCCAAAAAAATGCGCCGCCCCAGCGCATGTTGCGTCTCGACCGTCACGGGGTTTCGTTCGATGATGCTGTAGGTGAGCTTTGTGCGATCGAGCAAATCGGCCACACAGCGACCGGCCAGCCCAAACCCGACAATGATGACGTGCCCCTCAATCGACGGATCAAACTCCGTCGGGGCTTCCCGCGAGACCACCAGCCGGGTGCCCTCAGGCCATGACGTTTCGTCGTCAAGCTCTACCCGTCCATGGCGGTAGGTAGCAGCGATAGACTCATAGTGATCCAAGTCCAAAGAGAATTCCTCCGGTGGGAAGCTCGGCACATCCAAGGTGGGGACACGACCACAACGGCTCGTTCCCCTACGCCCCCCGTGCTGACCAGCCTCTTAATCCATCGGAACAAGCACGCGGTGAAGTTACTCAGATTTTTTTGAAAACTTCCGGATCGCTTCGGCCACAAGATAAAACGAACCCGTCACGCAGATCAGATCCTCACGACCGGCCGCCCCCATCGCAATCTGCATGGCATCTTCCAGGGTATCGGTCACCTGAACCATCTTCCCGCAATTCTCGGAGTAAGTCGCGGCCAACTCGGACGGCTCGGCACTCCGTGATGACTCCGTCCGGGTGATAATCATCTTATCCGCACCAAGCTGGAGACGCCGGATCATACCGTCCGCGTCCTTGTCCTTGTGACAGGCAAAGATCACGATCATCGAGTCGTAGGTGACGTTCTGACCAATCGCCCGCATCAGCGCATCTATGCTGGCCGCATTGTGGGCACCGTCGACAAGCACGCGAGGCAATTCGCGTATGATCTGCATCCGCCCGGGAAGCACAACGTTGGCGAGACCGGCCGTCGCTTTCTGCTCGGGAATGTCAAACCCCTTGGATTTCAACGCATCCAAAACGCCTACAGCCAAACCGCAATTGATCGCCTGATGCTGCCCCGGCAGCGGTACCTGAAGATGCTCAAAACGGCTATTCGGCGTCGTCAGACAAATCCGCGCATGCCGCCCGGAGGAACGCGAAAACTCGAAACGGTAGCTGTACTGGACACCTTCGTCCGAATAACGAAGCGGCGCACCAACCTCTTCTGCGGCCGCCTGAATCACGGCACGAACCTCTTCCGGCTGCGGGGCACTGATGACCGGCACACCCTTTTTGATAATGCCGCACTTCTCCCCGGCGATCGCGGAGAGGGTCGTTCCAAGCTGGGCCATGTGGTCCCGGCTGATGCTCGTGATACCCACCACTTCCGGCGAAATCACGTTCGTCGCATCCAGTCGACCACCCATCCCGGTCTCAATCACGGCGATATCGACCTTTTCTATCTGAAAATGCAGGAACGCCGCGCAGGTCAACATCTCAAAATAGGTCGGCTTCGCGACCTTCGCCTTGGTGGTAATCGCCAACACGGCCGCGATTGTCTTGGCAAAGGCCGCTTCGGAAATCATTTTTCCATCGACCACGATACGCTCACGGATGGTCAGCACATGCGGCGACGTGTACAGCCCCACCTTGTGGCCACAGCCTCGCAACATTTCAGCTAGCATGGTAGCCGTGCTACCCTTGCCCTTAGTCCCGGCAATGTGAATCGTGCGAAACGATTTGTGCGGATGCTCCAAAGCTGAAAGCATTCGATTCATTCGAGACAAGCCGAAATTCCCCGGCGTATAACGAGCACGAGGGACACGCTCGTAATTCGTCAGTGAATCTAGAAAGTTTACTGCCGAACGAAACGTACGTACCGTTTTCGGAATATTGGTCAGTTTTTTTGGCAATCGTGACTTTACAGAAACAGGTGCCTTTGACCTGACGGTGCGTTTTGCCTTTGATGCTGTTGTTCGCGTCATAGGTAAAGATTTTATCAGATTTTCGGACTTCGTCAACGCAACTTACCCTATCCGGGATCCATCCAGAGAGACGGATCATGCCACAGGTTTACGGCTTAACTATATATAACACAAAGAATTATATCTGGTAGCCTGGCTGTGGATTCTTGTCGAGACAGACCATCATGATCGTGTTAGAATGCGTGTATGCCGTGCTTATCCATAAAGACCGATGACGCCGACACAACAATTAAAGTCGGAAAGAATTTGATCGGAAACATAGGTCGCACCATCCGCGATGATGCCCGTTTGACGATTACCAGTATCGTCGCCGTGATCACAGACGGCACTGTGGGGGCGTTGTATGCCGATTCAGTCCTCGATTCCATCGACGAAGCCGGCCTCAACCACGCTGAGTTGCGAGTTGCCCCCGGTGAATCTTCGAAGAGTCTCAATAGCCTGGGAAACGTCTACCGGTTCCTCACGGAGAACCGCGTCGGGCGAGATGGCCTCATCCTGGCACTGGGAGGGGGTGTCGTCAGCGATTTGGCCGGTTTTGCGGCGGCCACATGGATGCGGGGTATTCCGTTCGTCATCTGCCCGACCACGCTGGAGTCGGCCATCGATGCCTCTATCGGGGGCAAGACGGCCATCAACATCCCCGGCGGAAAAAACCTGGTCGGCGCATTTCACCAACCGGTCATCGTCGCCACCGACCCGACTTGCCTCAAGACATTAGCCCCGCGCGACATCGCGGCCGGCATGGCGGAGTCCATTAAACACGGCCTCATCACGGGCGGCGACTTCATCACCTGGCAAGAGACGCATGCTGAGGCGATCCGAGCTTTGGACGACGACATCCTCGCCGAGTTGATTATGCGCAACGTGCGAATCAAATGCGGCATCGTGCAGCGGGATCCCTTCGAGCGGCGGGGCGAGCGGATGTATCTCAACTTTGGTCACACGATCGGGCACGCCGTGGAGGCCTGCTGCGGTTACACGTTGCGTCACGGTGAATGTGTGGCGTTGGGTATGCTGGCCGCTTGCCGGTTGTCGGTGGCCATAGGTTTGATCGGTGAAGACATCGTCGACCGCACGGCGCAACTGCTGCGGAAGTTCGACCTACCCACGCAACTCCATGACCCCATACCGACCGACCAAATCATGGAGGTCATGCAACAAGACAAGAAAGCCAAGGGGGCAGCGCTGCGATTCGTCCTGCTTGAAGGAGTGGGAAAGCCCGTCGTGCGGACCGACGTACCCGGCGCGATGATCCGTGAGGCGATCGATTCGCTTTCAGCCGCGGGGTCTTGAACCCACCGGCCGCACACCCACCTCGGCCAGCATCTGCATCACCAGCTCCATGGGAAAACCCACGACGTTGCTGAAGCTGCCTTCAACCCGCGCGATGAAGGCGTCCGCGCGGTCTTGAATGCCATAGGCACCGGCCTTACCCCTCCAGGCGTCGGTGTCGAGGTAGGTCTCGATCTCCGAGTCGCTCAGGGGTCGCATGGTCACACGCGTGAGATCATGCCTGGTTCTACACGCCCCCGTCATTGCGTTGAGCAGGGTCACGCCGGTGATGACGTCTTGTGTGGTGCCGGCAAGTGTCGAGATCATCCGGCGCGCATCTTTTCTATCGGTCGGCTTGCCGAACACGACACTGTCGAGTGCCACGATCGTGTCACCCGAAAGAATCCACGCATCACGCGCCGCGGGGCGGACGCTTTCCGCTTTGAACCGACTCAGCGCCTCGGCACGCTGGACCGGCGTCTTGGCACCGGGCATATCGTCCGGCTCCGCCACCGGCGACACGACCACCTCAAACGTATAGCCATGCGCTCTCAACAGGTCTTGTCGTCTCGGGCTGGCCGACGCGAGCACCAACCGAAAAGGTGGGCTAGGTGTATTCGCCGCACTCATCGAGTGGCCCCCTTGGAAAGCACGGTGATCTCCGGGCTGATTTTTCCGGGCACCGGCGTCCACCAGCCAGCCAGCGCCAGCACGCTCTTTCCCGTACCCAGGTATCGACCGTGAAACGTGGTGACCACCTCATATCCAAATTGGCCGTCCAACAGCTCGGCCATGCATGCACGTTGCGCGTCGTCAAAGTCTTCATAGTTGTAGTTGGTCAAGATCAGGTAATCCGGCTGGGGTCGGCCGAGCGCCTCACGCGACATCGCAACGGTATACGTACGATAGCCCTGCTCGTTCATTCGTGGAAGGTATTGCGGCTTGGAAAACGCGCCGATGGGCATCGACGTCGACACGTGCTTCTCGAACCATCGCTCTGCGCGATATCGCGAGTCGCTCATCATCTCCGCACCAAGGGCGGCCGTGTATCCCAGCGTGAGCAGGGCCACCGCACCGATCACACCTCCGCGAATCGAAACCGCGCAGCACGAACATCGCCACAAATCCACACAGGCCACACCCACCAATACACCCACCAGCGCCAGCGGTGGAAACAGAAACCGAGAATACACAAAACCCTGCGGCACGATGATAATCAGGCAATAGGTGATTACCGGCGTCAGCAACACGAAAGCCAATCGCGTATGCCGACGCAGCCCGTGAATCACGGCGGCGACCATCGCCAGAAGCATCGGCCAGCCCACCGCACCGGCCGCGTAATAGAGCATGGCCCCGAACAGTGCCAGTTGATTGGCATAGCGGTATTGACGCATGTGGATCGTACCGGGTGTGATGCCGAGCCAGTACTTCATCCGCTCGATATAGGCACCGGGATTTTGAAACACGCCGCTCAGAAACAGATAGGGCAATGCAAACGCGACCACGCCGATCAGCCACCGCCAACGCAACAGCGCGGAAGCCGTGGCGGCCAGCCATGACCGGGTGCCGCGCGTCCGCGCCGCCTCGAAGCCAAGCAGCACCATCGCCATGCCGGGATAGACCCCGGCGATGGAGTCTTTCGTGCTGATCGCCAGCGACCCGAACAGGCCGAGCAACGCCGCGTCATGCCAACGCCGCGATTTCAAGAGACGCGCATAGAACACGACGCTCCACGAAAACCAACACATGGAGGGGATGTCGACGTTCCCCAGTCGCGCGAAATAAGTGAACGCCGGGGAGGCCATCATCGTACCGCCCGCGATCCCGGCGGCGAGATGACCCACACCCAGCCAACGATTTGCGGCCAGGTACATCCCCAACCCCGCACCGATCGCCATGAGCGCACTCACCACACGGGCGATGAAAAACAACGTGCCGATTTTCTCCGCGTGGGGTGGTTTGAACCGCACTCGTCCGGACGCGGGGTCTACCTTGGCCTCTCCGGAGGCCACGAGCCATCGCAGGTAGGGCTCGTAGCAGGCGCGCAGCACGAGATAGTGCAGCGGCGGATAGCGACCGGCCCACGCATCGGGCCAGGTCTCCGCGGCACCGAGTGTCCGCACCCCGGCGATCGTATCCTGACTCCAGGACTCTGTGGCCGGCAGCCCCCAGCGCAACCCCGGCGCGTAAAGCAAGGCCCCCAGAAGCGCAAGCATCGCGCAGACGCGCCATGGAACCGCCGAGTTGGCGTCCGAGCGTACCGCAGCGGCCTGATTCGGCTGTTCGATCGGTTGTTCCTTCGTTTGATCCAACGGAAATCCAACGACACGTGACAGCGGGAGCCACACTTCCTGTTATGGTGACGTCGCCACTGCGGCACAAGCGTCCATCACACGCAGGACGTTCTCACCGAGCATGGGGGTTAGATCTTCCTCCGTGTACCCGCGATCGAACAGGGCGGCCGTCAGATGCGGAAGCATCCCACAGTGCGACATATCTTCCGGGAGCGCGGGCACGCCATCGAAATCCGTGCCGATGCCCACGTGCGCCGGCCCGACGAGCTTGAGCGCGTGATCGAAATGGTCCACCAATACTGATAACGGGGTCACATGATCCGTCAGGCGTTCGCGATGCACGCCGTCGCCCGCAAGCCATCGCTGGAGTGCGTCCGGTCGTAGGGCGGGGGCATGGGGGTCGAGAAACAACGCCGCGAAATTGATCTGCACGACACCGCCGCTGTCCGCCACGGCCTGGATCATCTCGTCGGACATATTCCGCCGATGCGGTGACACCGCGCGGCACGAGGAGTGGGTCGCGATGATCGGTGCAGCGGAGGTCTCCAACGCCTGCCAGAAAGTGTCATCGCTCACATGGGAGATATCCACCATCATCCCGAGCCGGTTCAACTCCCGCACCACATCGCGACCGAACTCCGTCAGACCGCCGTGACAAGGGGGTATGTCCTCCTGCACGCCGGCGGAATCCGCCCAGTGTGTATGAAACGAATGCGTCAGCGTCAGATAGGTAGCACCCTGCTCCCGGTAGCTTCGTAGTCGTTCGAGATTGTCTTCGATCAGGTGACCGCCCTCGATCGCAATCAGCACCGCCACTTTCCCCGCGGCCCTCGCCGATCGCACGTCTGACGCAGTTCGCGCGAGTGCCATATCGCCCGCATGGCGTTCGACCATCTGCCGGATGTGCCCGATCTGCGTTTGTACCGCCCGCTCGCCGTCGCCCGGTTGTGCCAATTCAGGGGCGTACACGGCAAAAAAGATGCCATCCACGCTCCCCTCGCGCAGACGCGGCAGGTCCACGTGACCCGCGTCATCTCTGAGGCCCATATCCCACGCTGGATCCGCCAATCGCTGCGTGGTGTCGCAGTGGGTATCCATCACGACGACTTTTTGGTGAAGCGCCGCCGCACGACCAAGACTTTCTTCCGTTATTAGATTCATGGCGGCGGATTGTACCGCGACCGCACCCACCTTGCACGCCGGATCGATCATGGCTCGTTCGGGGGAGAGGCCCTTATCTATACTGCGAACGCGTTGTTTATTGGGACGGGTCATTCGCGATATGACCAGGGAAAAAATACGCTCCCATGCGACCGATAATTTGCGAAGGTCACGGCTACAAACACTCGATAAAAACGTGTGCTATACGGTAAGGACCGGCGTTATCGCCGAACATCGGAACGGACCGTATGACTGTTCTACAAGATCAACAGCCAAACGAGGAGCATGAGATGTTTCGATCCAACGTATTTCGAAGTATGGCCGCAGCGGTGGCACTCACGGCGATCATCGGGTGCCAGGGGAAGTACCGTACTGCCGTGACGAGGGACATGGAGCGGATGGACGAATCCATTGCCGCACCACGCGTACACCTCGTGAATGCGGTTGATAATGCGATTCTGCACGATATGTCGCTGGCCGACTTCCACTTCATCCCCCATTCGACAGAACTCAGCGGGTCCGGCGTGGCGCGGCTCGACCGTATGGCACTCATGCTCGACACCTACGGCGGTATCGTCCGATACGAACCCGGCACGACCGACGAAACGCTTATCAAAGGTCGCCTGGATCACGTGCGGGAGTACTTGACGTTGGTCGGATGCCGCATGGAAAAAATCGCACTCACGACGGCCCTATCCGGCGGTCGGGGAGGGCGCGCCAGTGAAGCTATCGAGGCCGAAGACACGGCCCTTGAACCGCAGAAAGACCTTTCAGCACCGTCATTAATCCTCTCCGGAGGCTAGGATGTGTAGCCCATCAAGTACAAGGATCGCCGACATGGTAAGGAACCGAAAACAACAACTACTCACCGTGGTCATGCTGTGCGTCTCCGGATGCACCAGCTCGAACTTCAACGGACCCAAGCAGCCGTTTGCAAAAAGTCCGCAACGACGCAGTACCCCCGTCATCGTGTCGGATACGACACCGCCTCAGATTCTGCCGAGTACGCATTTTGCGGCCGGTCGCATGTTTGAAGCCCACGGGCAGCTCGACAAGGCGATGGTGCAGTATCGAAAGGCGATCGCCGTCAGCCACAATCACGTACCGTCGTATCATCATCTCGGGCTGCTTCTCAGCAAGTTGCAAAAGCATGATGAGGCCATCGTGATGCTCAGTAAGGCGGTGGAACTCCAGCCCAATAACGCCGCCCTGCGTAACAACCTCGGCTTTGAGTTGATGTTCAGACAACGCTGGTCGGAAGCGGCCGCACACCTGAGAAAAGCGATTGACCTGGAGCCGCGGTTTGCACGGGCTCAAATCAATCTCGGTATGACGCTGAGCAAAGTCGGACAGTTTGATGACGCACTGGCGCATTTTCGCGCGGTGCTTCCGGAGCCGGACGCGCTGTACAACCTGGGATTGATGTATCGCGCGGCCCAACGCTATTCCGATGCCGCCGATGCATTCCATCGCGCGCTCGAGCGTAACCCGAAGTTTCGAGCCGCCCAGACACAACTGGCGGATATCGCCCCGCACCTCACACCAAAGACCCAACCAACTACGGAGGCCGCCCCACCCCTGCCGGTTCTGGCTACCGAAACCGTAGAAACACCGATACCCGTTGCCGTCGTTCCGCCGTGCGAGCCGATTCAAGACATGATGACTCCGGATACCTCACGGCAGCAGGTCGTCACCGAGGCCCCGGCGCATGCTGCCACGACAACTGTAGCCCGGACGGCCGACGTAGCGGAGTTCCAACCCGCGGAACCTGCTTACGAGTATGGCGCAGGGGATCCTTTCTTCGCTGAAGAACCAATCGCAACATTCATCACGAACGACGTTCTCGCAGAATTCGCATCGGACGGCACCACCAACACCATCGCTGCGATGTCCGCCTCGGAAGATGTCATCGACATCTCGGAAGACCCCTGCAACGACGAAGACCAGATCACCGCGATGATCCAAACGGGCACGCTCCCGAGTGCTCCCGTCAACATGCTGAACGACGAAAGCCAATGGATCACCGACGAAGCCTATGAGGAAGAAGTGAACCGTTTCGGCGACACCCTGTCGATGATTTCGAGCGACATCGAACCACCATACGATCCCTGTGAAGATGAAGAATACGTCGAAGACGATCTGATCGGCCTTGCCATCACCGAAATGAACGCCGCGATCCTTCCGCTACCGGCTGACATCCCGATCCCGGCCGACACCGTCGCGACTCCTCAGGACGAGGAGATGGACCGGATGCCATTCGGACCTCTCAATGATGAGGTGGCACAGATTGACAATGAGATGCGCTGCCTGCTCGAAGAGGCCCTCGAAGCGATCGCTCAGGCTCCGGACACACCGCGGGGACCGCTCCCGTTTGAGCCGATCGCCACCCCGTCCGCGGATGAGTCCTTTTTGGAAACGCTGGTCACAAGCAACCATGAGCCGGCCGATACCACTCCCCTGGCCACTGTACCACCGGAGGTTCCCGTCACACACATCACGACGTTCGCTATGAACATGCCGTCCACGACCAGGGCGCAGGTCGCAGTCATTCACGCACCCCCAGCGAGCATCATCGCTCCGGCCGCAGTCACTGAACCGTTACCGCTCGACTGGCACAGCCGCATGAAAAACTACGAACGGCACCACGTCGCCATCCGCAGCGAGTTGGAGTGTCTTGAGCAGCTCGACGAGGAGCTGAGCAGCGAGCGAGTGGCCACGGCCGCCGTCGAACCTCCACGTCCACAGCGCGATGTGATGCTCGTGGCCGACAGGCAACCGCCCGAGAAGCCCGGCCCGCGCATCCCTCGATCACGGCGTTCGCGCCGCACGAGAATGACGATGGCCTACGAACCAACGGCCGCGATGCCAACCCTCGCCTCAGCGCCCACACGACCGGCCGCGCGCCGGCGTATGCCCGTGGTGATTCACGATGCGGACCGTACAGACGCCATCCCCGTTCTGATCGCGCGACCCGATTACGAATCGGATATCGTAGCGGACGTAGAAATCGGACCGGCCGTCCCAACACAAAAACGGGAATCCGCCTTCGCGGCCAAACAAACCGGACGGACATCGCGGACCTTCAACTGGTCTCAGCAGTTCGGAGATTTGGAAGACATGATCTCGGTGACCTACAACGAAATCCGATGTTTCGACGACATGGCACAGACAACGGATCTCGATCTGATGATGGATCAACAAGAACACGCACCGCGCAGCAACCATACGCGGGTGACACCGGTTCGCTACAACGGACGACGCAACCCGTTCTACCGCAATGAGGCACAAAGAAATAGGTGACTGTCCCTAATTAAATCTAATTAAATCCCGCGTAGCACGGCGCCGATCGGTTCTCGAATCACGAGGTCGGCCAAACAGTCGAGCGGCGTTTCGGTCTTGTTGATGATGACCAGCGTCGCGCCGTGCTCCTTGGCCATACGCGGAAAAGAAGCAGCCGGCTCCACCACGAGCGACGAGCCGATCGCGAGCATGAGATCGGCGTGGCGGCATAGTTGCGCGGCCTCTTGCATCGGCACCGGCGGCATCGGTTGACCAAACGAAATCGTCCGCGATTTGAGCGGCTTACCGCAATCATCACAATCCGGAGCCTCGTCGCCCTGCGCCACCCGCGCATGAACCTCCTCCGGCGTCCACTCCCTGCCGCACCCGATGCACGCCACCACGCGGGCCGTGCCGTGCAACTCGATCACCCGCCGGCTGCCCGCGATCTGATGAAGCCCGTCGATGTTTTGCGTAATCACCGCCGCCAGATGCCCGCGCCGCTCCCACTCGACCAGCGCGCGGTGCCCCTCGTTCGGCTCTGCATCGGCCATGTCACGATACAACTCGACGCGCTGCTTCCAGTAGATCGCTCGGGCTTCTCGTGATTCGACAAACTCATCGAAGTAGATCATTCGATGGCGCGACCAGACCCCACCGGGGCTGCGAAAATCGGGAATGCCGCTCTCTGTGCTGATCCCCGCGCCGGTAAACGCTACGGCCGAAGAAGCGGAGCGCACAAGTGATTGGAGTTCATCGGCATGCATAGACACACGTCACCCACCGGCGGCATGCCCCAAGGCGCCCGGGCGCGGCACGTCGGAAGGCCGCGTATTACCCGCCGTAGTACTTACGGATGATGTCGCTGGCTTGGTTGGTGGCCAGATTGACCGCGCCCAGGGTACGGCTGGCCGCTTCACGCAGCACCAGGTCGGATTCGTCCCGCGCAAACCGAACCAGCTCGGTGATCTGGGCATCTTCGAGCAAATTACCGTTTCGCTTTGCCGACTCGGCCAGCGCCGCAAACGCGGCCAATTGAAGCGTGGTCGTGTGGTCCGGCTCCAGGGCGATATGCGCGATGCTGCGCTGTGAAGTCGGTCGATCCAAAAGTGCCAACACATTGGCCGCGGCAATCTGAAGCGATTCCTGATCCGACGCGAGGGCCGCAATCAACGCCGACTCCGCCTCGGTCACATCAAAAATCGTCCGACCGTCGATCGCCATATCTCGGAGCACCGCCGTAGTTTCCAAAGCCAAAGACAGCGCCAAGTCTGCGCTCAACGGCGTCTGCCCGGTACGCTCGCGCACGCGCTGAAACGCCGCCTGAAGCGTGTCCGCATCGGCCACGGCATCCACGACTTCCACATAGCGATCCGCCTTGGCAAGCTCGTCGGCCAGCGCCCGCTGACCCGGCTTGGCCAGCACCACCACCGGTGTCTTGGAGAACGTAAACTCGCGGCGGAACTCAGCCAGCGCGGCCGGCAGACCCGGCTCACTCACGTCGGAAGCCACAAAGACGCCGGAAAGAACCTGAAACTCCACACGCGCCCGCTCCAACGTGCTGTAAAACGATCCGCCGCCAATGGTGTCGTGGTCGCTGCGAAGCGCCTCCACCACACGGTTGGCATTTTGCTCGTCCGGATCCACCACCATCAGTTCCTGCCGTCCGGTCTGCGTCAGCGAACGCTTCAGCACGGGCATCACCAGTTGAGATCCGGAAAACTGAGACTTCGGTAGCGCTGCGCCCAGCGCCAACGCCGCACGCATGCGCACGACCAAGTCCGGAAAACGAAGCGCCTGCACGAGCGGCTGCTTGTAGTCCTCCGTACCAATCAGCGACGCCTCACCAGCCGTCGTACGCAACGCACGGATCGCGCCCAACGCCACCGACGCATCGTTGTCGGACACCGCACGCTCCAGTACCAGGTGTGCATAACGCGGACCGGCCGCCTGCGTGAAGTAGAGCGCACGCGGAAACTCCGGCAAGCGCGTCGCATCGACCTCGCCCTCTTCCTTCGGGTCTCCGCTTTCCACGTTCATCGCCAGACGCGATTCACGTCGCACGTTCGACGACAACCACAACGCGTTGGCCTCGGTGAAATCGTTCTTGAGCCGCAGCGCCTCCTCGGCACAACGCATGGCCATCACCTGACCAAAAATCTTCGTCGGCACGACCACACGCGACAACGCCTGCTCCTGAGCATCCCAATACCACACGTTAGCGGTCTTGATCCGCGGATCGGCCCGAAAAGCGGCGTCTTCGTTGTAGTAGGCCTCTCCCAGATAGAAGAGGAGCTCATGCGGCTCACCGGGGAAGGTCCGCCCGGTGATTTCCTGAATCCGGTCGATGGCCGCCGCCGCCGCCCGGCGGGATTCCCGGGACACATCGTCACGATGCATCACCAGAAGCAAATACGGAATCGCCTGCGGGTAGCCAATCTCACCCAATGCCCCGATCACGCTCTGGCGTACGTGTTCGTCATTCGCCGCCAGCGAGATCACGAGCGGATTCACGGCCGCCTTGCCGATCTGCGGCAACGCCGTCGCCACGCGGGACCACAGGGTTTTCTTGGACGGGTCATGCAACACCTGAACCAACTGCGGGATGGCGTATTCGCCGGAGTCGGCCAACCGTTTCCGGGCGAAAAACTCCTGCTGCGGGTTTCCGCCGAGCAATTTAATGTTCTCGCGAATGCGTTCCGGGTTCTGCCGTTCGAGGTGTTCACCCTCTTCAATCAATTCGAGCACCCGCTTGGCTTCGTCACCGATCGTGGAGTTCTTGATAATCGTAATCAGGTTTTCGAGATTTTTCGGATTCTTGTTGGCGATCTTCATCAGCGCCACCGGGTCCAGGTCCGGGTGGTTCAGCAACGACTTCGCAAACGATCGCGACGCCGTAAACCGACCGATCCGCGCATAGTGCATGAAGTCTTTGAAAAGAGACTCAACGGTAGCCTCCGCGTGGACACTCGCCTTGGCCATGCCGCTGTGATCCATACCGCCATGGTCCATGTCACCATGGCCCATCTCGTCGTGATCCATGCTCCCGTGGGCCATATTGCCGTGATCCATCTTGCCATGGCCCATCTTGTCGGCATCGTTTCCAGATTGGGCCGTCGCCAGGGGCGATGCCAGCACGAGCACGGCATACAATCCGACCACACGACCGCGCATCGAACGACCGCACTTCAACATTGAGAATGGCTCACGCATCAATTTCACTCACTTGGTATCCGGGAAGATTTCACACGGAGCCGCGTCGGCACCGTACACCCCAGTCATCGCTATCCGCCATGATATCGCACAGGGAACGCCTCGCCACCGATCCGGGTATGAACCCTGAACGGAATCCGCTCGATTCCAACCAATCATAGGCCGGGAAGAACGGCTGGCCAGTATAGATTTCCGGCCCCGTACGTCAACGCGAACGCCAAAAATCACACCCCAACGACAGACCGTGACCGCTCCGATACGGCTCCCGCGTTGCGCCACATCCGTACGGCGTCGCCGATGTCACATGGTACCACAAACGGGGGGCTAGATGTTTTGGAGAATCGCCACGCCGCCAGCGGCCGAAATCCCCAAAAACACCGTCTGGAGGATGTCATTAAAGGTGGTGAAGTCACAACCACCGACCTGAAGAAGGACCGCTCCGCTCCCAATAATCTTCATCACACGCATAAAACGAAATGTTCGCATTTGATCGGCTCCAGCTAGCAGGTCCAAAAAAACGGACCGGACGGACCCACTCAGATCCCAGATTCCTCCGAACCGTGGTTCAACTCGGGCTAAAGTGTAGCCGGGCGGGGAGTGGCGTCAACGAGACCGTCGCGGCGCGTGGCGAGAGAAAAACACGATACTTTCAGCGGGTGCCTCGTTCTTCGGATACACCCGAGGGGTGAAGATAAGGGCTCCCATGAAAGACTTTGTCAAACACTCTGACGAGAGCCGGCTTGAAGGGAAACTATGGGGTGTTGTCGCCACGATAGTGCTTTTCGAGCAGCTCACGTGCCTTTTCCGCCTGGGCTGGATCCACCACACACACCTCGACGGTGTTGTGGGAGACCGCCGAGATGCCCGAAAACGTCCCGATGGCGTTGCGATCCTTGACCATCGCCGTTACCCCTCGGTCATCGAGCCAGGCTACCACGATATCAGCTTCTTCCAGCGTACCGGCATTGTGAACCGTTATCAGATCCTGCAGCATGATAGTGACCCTTCGCAGGTGATCTCGACCGGACGGCCGCCCGACCGCCTCCCTCTATGCTAGTATCGACCGAAACGCCGTGTCAAACCATTATACGGGAGAAGTGGTCTGTTCCTGTCGTGAAGCGTGAATTAGCCCGACCCGGCCCGGGGACAACTTGCCGATGACGTAGGAAGCGTGGAAATGAGGTGACCGACGCGAGCGAACGGGAAAATGGATCCATCCAGCGAATCATCTAAACCAGCCGCCATAGGCTCCTGCTCGAAAAGCCTCTGGCTGAGCGGGCCGAAACGCGCCCTCGATATCGCCGGCGCAATCACGATCGCAGTACTGCTATCGCCGCTGATGATCCTTTCGGGACTGGCGGTCCGGTGTTCGAGCCGAGGACCGGTCTTCTTTATTCAAACGCGCGGCGGCCAACATGGGCGGCCCTTTCGGCTCGTGAAGTTTCGCACGATGCGCGGCGGCCGAACGCCCGACGCCAAGGAACTCGTGCCGCTTGACCATCCGGAGATCACCCGCGTGGGGCGGTGGCTCCGCCGTCTCAAGATTGACGAACTGCCGCAGCTCTGGAATGTCATCAGGGGCGATATGTCGCTCGTCGGCCCGCGACCCACATTGCTCGACCAGACCCAAGCCTACGATGACTTCCGCCGGCAGCGGCTGTTGGTACGGCCGGGCATCACCGGCCTGGCTCAAACCCACGGCAACGCCCAGATGCCCTGGGACGAACGGATTTTGTATGACATCGCCTACGTCCGCCGCTGCGGACTCGGGCTCGACCTGCGGATTCTCATACGAACGGCCATCGTCATTTTCGTTGGCGAAAAAAACATGTCCCGACGGTTCACCGAGACGCGCTACGCCCGCTGGGTCACGATTCCAGACGATTATTCAACATAAGAGATCTGTCCACGGGGTGTGGCATGCCTAAGCGAAGCGTAGGCATGGCGGCTCGAGTGATGTCGTCAGCTTGAGATCAAACATGCCAGCGCCTACGGCTTGGGCATGCCTCCCAACGCCGTGAACCCAAGGTGGGATGCCACCCGGAAACGTGAGACCCCAGACATGCT
>JAJRSP010000031.1 GCA_024278775.1 Planctomycetota bacterium | reverse complement strand
GTTTGGGGTGTCGGTTCAATATGTGCGGCTCGCCTGTGAGGGGGCTGCATTCGGGGCGGAGGCTGGCGGTTTGTTTCTACTTTTCAGGCATCATCAAATCTATCGCGGACCGCTCGTCACGTTGTCGTGTGTTCTTGCCGCGACGCTCGTCGGAGGCTTCGGATCGGTAACACGCGCCCAGACACCCGACGTCGAGTTCTCCTTTGTGCCCGGCGCGGATGCGCAGGTCGACGGGCCCACTTACGATTATCGCATCTCCCGATTTGAGATTCGCAATGACCAGTTTGTCGTATTCCTGAACGACGCCCTGAGCCACCTCGATACCCCGCGCGGACAGTTCATGTACTTCGATACCACCACGGGCGATGTCTACATCAATCTGGCCCAGACCGGATTCGTCGGCGTAGGTCTCGGCGGACGCAGCGTGCTGATGTTCCGGCCATCGACAGCCGGCCAAATCGGATACAACGGAAACACCGGGTTGTATCAGGTCGTGACCTCGCCGCTGGATTTCTCCGCCCAGCCCGTCACGGGTTTGACCTGGTTCGGAGCCGTGAAGTATTGCAACTGGCTCACCCTGCACGCCAACCTCGCCGAGAGCGAACGAGCCTACGCCGAGGCCACCGATGCCGATCTGAGCCAGTGGCGGCCGGTCACCATCACCGCGGCGGACTGGGCCACACGCGACCTGAACGCTCAAGAGCTGGCGGATTTGCTCAAAAAACTCGGTTTCCGCCTTCCGATGGACGCCGGAGTGAACGGCGCGAATGCTTACGGTGAATGGTTCAAGGCGGCCTCCGCCCGACGCGATCTCCCGACCGACCCCGTCACCTTTGACGCGATATATGGCTTTGGCCGTAGCACCATCGATGGGCAGGACGCCAATTTCAGCGGCAGCGGTGACTTTTTCGAACCGTTCACCCCCGGCCTGACGCCCGTCGGGTTCTACGATGGCGTCAACTTCTCCGGCGGGGTGCTCACGCGCGACACCCAGAACGGGTACGGGCTGTATGACCTCACCGGCAACGCGTGGGAGTGGATGCAGGATCAGGTATCCGGCGATCCCCTGCGCCGGCGTAACCGCGGTGGATCATGGCGAAGTGCCAACGCCGGCCTGTTGCGAGTGGACGTCAGCGGCACGAGGCTGGCCACCTCCGAAGACGACGCCACCGGTCTTCGGGTGGTCCAGAGTGTCACCCACCCGCTGCTCGTCACGCCGCCCGAAGACCTCACGCGCAGCGGCCCGTGGGGCGGTCCCTATGACGGCGGGCTAAGCGGCGGCACCAGCTACGTTGTCACCAACGTCACCGACACCCCGGTCGATGTCACCATCACGGACGACGTGGCCTGGGTCACCGTCACCCCCACCTCCGCCACGCTCGCCGCCGGCGAGTCCGCGAACGTCACGGTGGCCATCGAACCCGGCTGCGCCGACGTGCTGGCCGTAGGCGTCAACGCAGGCGTGGTGAGCTTTTCCGTCGTAGGGGTGACCGGTGAATCAACCCCCACGCGGCAGGTGAGCGTCACGGTCACCGAACCACTCACGCTGACACCCGCGACCAACTTTGACTCTACCCTGGCCGTGGGCGGCGTACCGCTTCCCGCCAGCCAGAGCTACACGCTGGTCAATGATTCCGCGACGAGCGTCTCTTGGTCGGCCAGTTGGTCTGACACAACCACTCCGGTAGCCGGCACCGCGTGGCTGCGGCTCAATGGGGCGAGCACAGCTGGCGGCCCCATCCCCGGCTCGGGCGGGAGCCGGTCGATTGATGTGGACATCGACCCAACCGCAGCGGCCGCCCTATCACCGGGCCTCTACACGGCAGATATCACTTGGACGAACGATTGCACGGGGGAGATGTTTGTCCGTAGCGTGTCGCTGACGGTGGCCAACCCGTTTTCGGTGTCACCTGATGGCACTGTCCCGATCGAAGCCTCCGGCTTGTTCGGCGGACCGTTCGACCCCGTATCGTTTGATTTTCTCATCACCTGGCTCGTCGGCGACGCCGTCAACTTCTCGGCGCAGCTCTGCGCCGAACCTCCGGGTTCGGCCACCTGCACCGCCCCCAGCGTCGCCTGGCTCTCCCTCTCCCCGACCACCGGAACCGTACTCCCGAATGAATCGGCCACCCTTACGGCAACGATTGACGCATTGGCCGACAGCCTCGAACCGGGGGAATACACCCTCACCCTGCGAATCTCGCAGGACGGCACGGGGTTCTTCGTGGATCGAGAGGTGACACTCACTGTCACCGGGCTTCAGGTGGCCCCAACGGGCGACGTCGGTTCGAGCGGCCCCGTGGGTGGTCCCTTCGCACCGGCCGTACTCGACTTCACACTCACCAACAACACCGACGCGCAGATGGAATGGACCACGTCGCTCACGTTCACGCCCACGGCGGCAGATCTCAACGGCCTCACCTGGCTCGACGTCCAACCTGGCCTCGGCGTCATCCTCGATGTGGGCGGGACTCAGGTGGTCTCGGCCACGATCACTGCGGATGCCGTCGCACTGGCACCGGGCACTTACACGGCAGACCTCACCTTCATTCCCAACAGCGCGCCTCCGGCCGCCTCGGTGCGAACGATCACGCTGCGCGTCTCCGACGAGGGGTTTTCCGTGCCGATGGTTCTGGTGTCAGGCAGCCACCTCCAAGATGGAGGCCCGGCGTACGATTATCGCATCGGCAAGTTTGAAATCACCAACACCGAATTCGCGAGATTTCTCAACGACGCCCGACGCCACCAGGCCGACGCCCGTGGGCAATTCATGTATTTCGACACGACCACCGGCGATGTCGCCCTTGCACCAGTAGCCGACGAAGGCACGACGCCACCGAGCGGACCCGACACGGCCACCCTGTACGCCGCCGCCAAAGGCCGGATCAGCTACGACGCCGCTCAGGGGGAGCCGTTCGTGATTGAAGCGGGCTTTGAGGATCATCCGGTGGTGGGCGTCAGTTGGTACGGCGCGATGAAGTTTTGCAACTCGTTGACCACGATTCAGGGCATGCCGACGACGGAACTAGCCTACAGCGAGGGACCGACCGCGAGTGATTGGCGACCGGTGGCGTTTGATCCGACGGACGCGGCCACCAACCGCACCGGGTATCGGCTGCCGATGGATGACGCTCTGACTGGTGTTGGCGCATTAAACGAGTGGTACAAGGCGGCCTCGTTCACCGGAGTCGATGCGGATGGCGTCGCGATGTTCGACGCCGTCTTCGGCTTTGGCCGCGACTCACTCACAGACGCAGACGCCAACTTTCTGGGCAGTGGTGCCACGAGCAAAGACGAAACCACACCGATCGGTTTCTTCAACGGCACCCACCAGCTAGCTAACGATACGATCACGACGGACACCGACAACGGATTTAACCTGTACGATCTCACCGGCAACGTGGCCGAGTGGGTTCATGACCTCGATCTCGCCGGCGCGGTGCCGCTCGGCGCTACCCGAGGCGGTCACTTTCTGGATGCGAACACGCTGCCCGCGCTGCGCAACGATGGTCGCGTGGATCGTCCTATCGCGGATGTATTCACCTTTGTTGGGTTTCGTATCGCGCAGAGCCTCACCCCGCAGGCGATCACCGTGTCACAAGCTGACACCGAAAGATGGACGACCGGCCCCGTCGGCGGCGCGTTCGGGCAAACCGCGTTCACCCTTCAGGTGGCGAGTACGGCTGACTACACCGTGGACGATATCTCCTATGCCGTGTCGAGCACGGCCGCGTGGCTGTCGCTGGACGGCACGCCGCCGGTCCAGGTGCCACCCGGTGACACGGTAGACGTGCCGTTGGCCATCACGGACTCGTCGAAGACGCTGGCCGTCTCTCCACAACCGGTGGAGAACATGGCGTTGGTATCCGTAGCGGACGAGCAACCCGGCGGGCCGACGCATGATTTCTGGATCGGGCGGACGGAAGTGACCAACGCGCAGTTTGCAGCGTTTCTCAACAGCGCCCGCGCCGACGCACTCGTGGAAGCACCGGCGACGCCGGGCTTTCGTAGCGATTACATGCTGTTTCACACGCTCACCGGAAACGTCTATCTCAACACCGAAGAAATCGCCGCCGTGGTTGACGGCCCCTTAACCCCGCCGCTTCCCACGCTGATGTACGACGCGAGCCTCGGGCGCGTGCAGTTCGTGACGGATGCCTACGCCGCGGAGACGGGATATGAAAACCACCCGGTCGTCGGCGTGACCTGGCTGGGGGCCGTGAAATACTGCAACTGGCTGACCATCGAACGAGGCCTACCACCGGCGATGCGGGCCTACACCGAATCAGCCGTCGCAGAGGAATGGCGGCCGGTATCCGTCAGTGCGGCCGATTGGATCGCACGCGGCATCACCGACGTCGAACGAAAGTCACTCGTGCAAAGCACCGTGGGGTACCGACTGCCGATGGACGGCGGCGCTGTGGGCGTGGCCCCGTTCAACGAGTGGCTCAAGGCCAGTGCCGCGCGGGTGGATGTGACCGGCACCGTCGTGTTTGACGCGGCCTACGGCTTCGGTCGGGATGCCCTCGATATCGACGACGCCAACTTCAGCGTCAGCGGCGACACCGAACAAGACGACACCACGCCCGTAGCCTTTTTCGACGGCACGCGCCTGTTGTTCGACCAAGTCACGACCACCCAAGCCACGGACAACCGCTACGCAATCGACGACCTCACCGGCAACGTGGCCGAGTGGATGCAGGATCCGACGAGCGGCACACCCACGGAGCGCGGCGTACGCGGCGGAAGCTGGCGTGAGACGCTCGCGTCGCCGCTGCTGCGTGTCGATGGTCGCACGGCGCTACCCCCCGGCTCGGCCAACGACCACACCGGCTTCCGCATCACACGCGGCACTGGGCACTTCGCCTCGGTGACGGTTAATGATAAAATCGCCGGGGAATCCTTCACGAAGTACATCATCCTCGACGTGACGGAACCGATCCGCGTCTCGCCCGAGCTCGATCTTCATCGCGTCGGACCGTACTGCTCAGACTTTACCACGAGCCCACAGCCGGTCGTCTACACCATCACCAACGCCTCGGCCAAGAACCTGCCGCTGTCGGTGAGTGTGGATCAGCCGTGGGTCACGCTGTCGGCCCCCGACCTGACCGATCTGGCCGGGGAAGTGCCGGCCGGCGGCTCGACCACCGTTACCGTGTCGACCAACGCGGCAACCAATGATCTGCTACCCGGCACGCACACGGCCAAGGTCTCCCTCACCCGCACCACCTCGCCGTCGGTGACGTTCGAGCGCCAGGTGGAGGTCGAGGTGGAACCCAGCGCGTCTGTCGTGGCGTCCACGCCGGATGCGACCTTTTCCGGTTTTGGCAGGGGACGCTCACCGGACCGACCGACCTGACCATGACCCTCCAGCGATGTGCCACCTGTGATGTGTGTACGCTTGATTATGCGGTGAGTGTCTCCGACACCTGGCTGACCGTCGGTCCGGAATCATCGCTCACCGGTACGCTGCCGGCGTCGGGTGCGCCGTTGGTGTTGACGGCGGCGTTGAACGAGGGGGCCGACGTGCTGCTGCCGGGGGATTACACCGCTACCGTGCAGTTCACGCTGATCGACCCCCTGCTCGGACCGCTGCCCGCGCCGCTCGAAGAGAAGGTCAAGCTGAACGTGCTCGATCCGATCGTGGTAACAGGCGACGGCACCGACTGGAACGTGCCGTGTGCGATCGACACGGCGCTGCGGCAGCGGACGTACACGCTGGTCAATCATCACGCCACGAGTGAAATCAGCGTGGATGTGGCCGCGGACGTGAACTGGATCGATATCGATCAACCCGCGCTGTCCGTCGCCCCAGGGGCTGAGCAACTTGTCACGTTTTCTCTCAATGAACAGGCGCTGCCGACGATCGGCGAGTTCTCGGCTAAGCTCACCTTTCACGATCGACTGACGGATTTCGTACAGACGTTTGACGTGGTGATCCGGATCGATCAGGAGCTCTGTGCCACGCCGCTGACCGGGCTGACTGCGTGGGGCCAATCGGGCGGTCCGGTCACGCCGTCTGTCGCGGGCTATACGCTGGTCAACCTCAACGCTACCACGTCGAAGGATTGGCAGGTGTCCGTCGACCAACCTTGGGTGCTCATCAACGGCGCTCCGGCGAATGCGGTGCCGACTACTGGCACACTCGCCCCGGAAGAACGACTGCCGCTGCTGGTCTCGGTGGATGAGACCGCGCTGCCGGGGTTACCTCCTGCCACCCGAGAGGGAACGTTCACCGCCACGGTCACCATCACCGATCCCGCGATGCCGACCGAGTCACTGACGCGCTCGGTCACCGTTCATCTGGTCAACCCGATCTCCACGGTGGATGAGGCCTTGGTGGGCGCGGCGGCGGCGGCCCAGCCCGACGGACCGACCTATTCGTTTTTCATGGGTCGGTATCACGTGACGAACGCGGAGTTTGTCGTGTTTCTCAACGACGCGATGTCCCTACCGGCCGACCCGCGCGGGGCGTACCTCTTTTTCGACACGACCACGGGCGATGTGTATGTCAACGATAGTGCGACCGGCTCCGTGGGAACTGATCCGGGAACTCGCACGACGTTGGTGTTCTCACCGGGCGCTGCCGGACAGATCGAGTATGTGGGCGGTGCCTACGCCGTTGTCACCACGCCGGTAGATTATTCCCTCCACCCGGTGGCGGGGGTGAGTTGGTTCGGAGCGGTGAAATATGCCAACTGGTTGACACTGGATCAGGGCTTCGGCACCGAGGCGCGATGCTACGAAGAGGCGACCGACGCGGACCTATCCGGCTGGCGGCCGAAGTCGATTCTCGCGGCCGACTGGCTCACACGCGACCTGAACGATCTGGAACGCTTGCGGCTGGTCAACCGGTATCGCGGCTACCGTTTGCCGATGGACGACGGCTATAACAACCCGGACCGAACCGTCGACGCTCCCGACGCCTTCAACGAGTGGTACAAGGCGGCCGCCTGGAGCCAGCTTCCCGGGGCCAATGGTTTCACCAACACGAAGTACGGCTTCGGCCGGAACGTCTTGACCTCGGCCGACGCCAATTACCGTTGCAGCCAGGATCCCTTTGAAAATGCCACAGACTGTACCAGCGGCGGTTCCACACCAACGGGCTACTATGACGGTACGACCAAGACCGGCGGGTTCGTGACCGAGGCGAACAATAACGGTTTCGGGCTGTTCGACATGACCGGAAACGTACACACCTGGATTCAGGGGAAATACACGACCGGCGGGCTGGAGGACCGACGCACGCTGCGCGGCGGTAGCTGGGATGACGCCGGTACCCGCGACAACCTGATCCTCACCAACCGATCTCAGTTCGCACCGCGTCACCTCACCAACAAGCTCATCGGCTTTCGCCTGGTTCGTGCCCTGCCGCGGCCCGGCGGCGACCTGGACATCGACGGGGACATCGACGCCGCCGATGTGACGCTGGCGACCGCCTGCCAGCTTGGACCGGGCGGCGGGCTCGGGGCGACGTGTGGGGCAAGCGATTTCGACGGCGATGGCGACGTGGACCTGCGCGACCTAGCCGTGGCCCTCAACTTGTTCGGAACCGCCCCCTAGAGCATTCACCGTTTTTGCGTAGCGGAACCCCCCTTTCATCCCCCCTTGCCAAGGGGGGAAAGAGGGGGGTCGAGCGATGCACAAATAGAGAGACTGCTCTAGCCCCACGCCCGTGACTCTCCGGCATCCGATGAAACTACCGATGTCAGGATTGCCCCTGAGCCGTAGACTTCAGTCCGCGCGGCACCACGGTGACCCTTCCGTGCCACGAGCGAACGGCGCCACCTTGGGAATCGCATTCATACGGGCGCATCAAGACCCGGATCACCCGGCTCGAAAAGGGTCACGTGGCTTGACGCGAACCGATCGGCTCGTGTATCGTAATATGTGAATCATGGGGACGTAGCTCAGTTGGGAGAGCGTCGCGTTCGCAATGCGAAGGTCGAGAGTTCGAGTCTCTTCGTCTCCAGTTTTTCCCGCCGTCTTTGCTCAGTGTGTACCGGTGCTTTCGACTTTGCCTTTCCGGAGATATTCGATCGCCCGGGCTAATTGGTGATCCAGGGGTAGCCACTTCGCGTCGTCGGCCGCGCTTGCACCTGGAGACGCCTGTGTACCCGAGTCGTCGATCGTGAGAAACGACGAATCCACTTCATGCCGCACACGCCGGAGCTCACTCTGCTCGGTCGGAGTGAGTTCCACGATGATGTCAGGGATTACGCCCCACGCCTTCGTAGACACATTCTTCTTGGTACGATGGATAAAGCGCCCATCGGGCAGGCGGTAGTAGGCCGTAGTCAGTTTCACGGCGGCCGCGTGCTGCGTCAGGTGGATCAGGTGTTGCACGCTGCCCTTTCCGAAGCTGCGCGTGCCGATGATCGTGGCCCGTCCGCGCGCCTGGAGCGATCCGGATACGATCTCCGCGGAGCTGGCCGAGGAACCGTTGATGAGCACGACGAGCGGTAGGTCCGTGATGGTGCCCGGCCGGGTGGCGCGGTATTCCGCTACGGCTCGGCGGCGCGTCACGGTCGATAGGATCAAACCGTCTTCGACAAACCGATCAATCATGGCCACAGCCCCAAGCATCGTACCCCCCGGATTGAAACGGAGGTCGATCACCAACCCGCGAATTCCTTCGGCGAGCAGGTTCTCGAGCGCTCGATTGAACTCCGGCGCCGTACCATCATGAAAGTTACTCACGCGCAGGTAAGCGATTCGGGCGTCCGCATCCACCAGATAGGCCGATCTCCCGTCCCGATACCGTCCGAAACCACGAACAGACACGACGTGAACCGGTTCGCGCCTCATGGCGACATTCCGCGGTGCCTGGTCTCCCCGGTGAAGCACGCGCATGCGTACCACCGTGTTCGGCTTGCCGACCAGTAGTTCCTCGATATCGAACACGGAACGGGAGGTCATGTCTTCTCCGTCGATCGAGAGGATCAGGTCACCCGGTTTGATGCCGGACCGGGCGGCCGGACTGTTCTCGATCGGGGCGATCACCGAGGGCGTTCCATCTCGCATGCCCACGGCAATCCCGACACCGACATACCCCCCGTGACTGCGACGCTCAAAAGCCGCCAGTTCACGCGGCGCGATATATCCGCTGTAGGGATCAAGCTGGAGCATCATACCGCGGATGGCCCCTTCCACGAGACGATCACCGTCCAGTACTTCGACGTACCGCTGCCGGGCCAAAGCGTCGACCTCCACCAACGCACTGTATGTGTTCACCACGGAATCCTGGCGGGCGGCCATCTGTGGGAGCCGGAGAAACATCAGCGTCATCACCGCGAACAGCGCGACCCAGATGATTCCGTGTCGTGACATGGCCATAGACCGATTCTTCCCAAAACAAGATTCCCGCAAGAGAGGACCGCATCTCCTTCGGGTTACCGCAATCGAGTGCCGCACGAACCCACGCCACAGCGCACCATGGCTTGACCCACCACTCTCCCATGTGGGGCGAGTCGTTCCCTCGCCCCGAGGCGGAAGGCAGGCCAGCCTCCGCCATCGCGTTCGTTATTTCCGTCGCCTTGGGACGAAGGGGGTACCCACTACAACGCACCCCGAGCATTCATCGACGACGGGCCCAGGCGTCACCAATCCGCTGTCTGTGGCTTCCGCTCGACTCACACGACGAAGGCGGCTACATTATCGGCAGAGTCGGCCGCCGGGAGCACGACCGACGGGTATCGGACCGGGACCGCGTCCTGCGAGTAACGCTACGAGAGAAAGGGCTGGGGCGTGGCCAAACGACGGAAATGGTACGGGGACGGGCTGAACTTCACCTGTACGCAATGCGGGCACTGCTGCAGCGGCGACCCGGGCTATGTCTGGGCCACCAAGGAGGAGATCCGCCGCATCGCGGCGTTTCTCGATCGCGACGACGACTGGCTTAGCAAGAAACATCTGCGCCGGGTGGGCTTTCGATACAGCCTGACGGAGAAGCCCGACGGTGATTGTATTTTCCTCGCCCGGGAGGGAGACAAAGTCGGCTGTTCGATTTACCCGGTTCGTCCACTCCAATGCCGAACTTGGCCGTTCTGGAGCATCAACCTGTCGTCGGCCCATGCCTGGTCGCAAGCCGCCCACGGCTGCCCCGGTATGAACAACGGCAAGCACCATGATTTCGTCCAGATCGAGACCACGCGAACCCAAAAAACCTGGTGATCTACCCTTTGGGTATACCGCGTCACCGATCGAAGAACAGGGTGCCAGCCGATTCGGTCAGGTACGCCAAGGCCGATCATTTGACATGCCGGATACCGCGACTAAGCTGTTTGTAGGAACGCTGGGGGGGGGGTCTCCAGCGTGAAGCTGCTCGCCACGGGCGAAAGCGGGGCGTTCAACCGGACGAGACAATCGAACGCGATTGCAGAGGATGAATCACATGCAGTGGGTCGCACGTACGGGTCTTGGAGTGCTGGTGTTGGCGGGAGTCTGCACGGTGGGCTGCACCAGTCGTGCCAGCCAGCTTTGGGTTCATTCTCATCGCCATCTCGAAACCACCACCATGACGGCGGAAGAACACAATCAGGCCGTCATCCGGATTGCGGACCATGACCGGCGTGCGCTGGCCGACGACCTGGACCTTATTTTCATGACGGACCGGCCCTCGCGGCTGAATCGGTGGCAGTCACGTTAAAGGCCTTGGCTCGCTAAAGGGGTCTGGCTCGCTCGCCCAGCGTGGAATATCAGATGACGAACTCGGCTGATAAACTCGGTGGGGGAGGACTCTTGCCGAGTGATCGTGGCGTGTCCCGTTTTCCTGTGCATGGCTCGTCCTTGGGACACGGCCGTCTGTGTCGCATTGCATCACGCACATGGGGGACCGGTGGATCTGTCGCCCTTTCGACGATGCGCACGTGCGCGATGATTCCTACAACCCCTCAACAGAAAGGCCATAGTGCTGTGCGTCGTAACCATTTTTACTTGTTAGCTTGTCTCTCCGGGAGACGTCGCGCTGTTCTTTGCCTCGCCGCCATTCTGGTGGTCGTGCCGTTGGTCGGATGCGCGTCCGAGTTGGAAAAACGATTCCAGACGCACATCGATTATCTGGCCAGCGATGCCTTAACGGGACGCGGCGTCGGCACGCCCGGCATCGAGCTCAGCGCGGACTACATCGGCAAGCAGTTTGAGTCACTGGGGCTTGCGCCGGCCGGTGACAAAGGTACCTACTTCGCCACGTTCCCGTTGACTCTGGAGCGCAAGCTGACCGACAAGAGCCGCCTCGCCTTCAGCGGTGATACCCGGCCTCGTGAACTACATGTTGATTTCGTACCCTTCGCCTTTTCCTCCAACGATGAGTTTGACGGTGGAATCGTCTTTTGCGGCTACGGAGCCGTAGCGCCCGACAAGAAGTGGGACGACTTCCACGACCTCGATCTCGAAGGCAACGTGGCCATGATTCTTCGAGGTGAGCCGGACTCCTGGGCCGACGAAAACGGATACCCAAGCCAGCGCGCCATGCTGCAAAACAAGGTCTACAACGCCAAAGACCGTGGCGCGGTGGCTGTTTTGTTTGTTAATCGTCGGGACAAGGATCACGAAGAGGATACGCTTACTCCCTTTCAAGCCCGAAGCACCAACGCCTACGGCGTCCCGGCGTTTCACATCACGCGGGCGATGGCCGACGAGATGCTCACTGCGGGCGGGTTGAACACTATCGACCAATTGCAGCAGCGTCTCGATGCGGGGCATTTTGCTTCCGGGTGGCTCGCACACCAAACCGTTTCCGGCACCGCCGGCTTTAAGAAGATCACCACACGCACACGCAATGTCCAGGCCATGTGGAAAGGTGCCGGTCCGCACGCCGATGAGGTCGTCGTCTTGGGGGCGCACTACGACCACCTTGGCATTCGCAAACCGATGATGCGGCGGTTCAAAGCCGGCAAAGTGGTGGACTCCGACGAAAAACCACAGATCCACAACGGGGCCGACGACAACGCCTCCGGCGTGAGTGGACTCATCGAGATCGCGCGGATGTTTTCCGAAGCGCCACCTCCCGACCGCAGCATTCTTTTCATCGCCTTCACCGGAGAGGAAAGCGGGTTGCTCGGTAGCGCTCACTATGCAGAGAACCCGACCGTCGCCCTTGATAAGACCGCCACGATGCTCAACATGGATATGATCGGGCGCATGCCGTCTCAGGCTCGCACCGTCGAGGTGTTTGGATCGGAAAGCGGCGAAGGACTGCCCGACCTACTTCGACGAGAAAGCCAGCGAGTCGGGGTGAACGTGTTGCCGACCGGTGACAACGGTGGACGCAGCGATCACGCCTCGTTCATTCGCAAGCAGGTACCGGCCATGCACTTCTTCACCGGGCAACACAGCGATTATCACAAACCGACCGACGACAGCTACAAGATTAACGCCAAAGGTGGTGCCAAGGTTGCCACACTCGTCTACCGTGTGGCGAATGACATCGCCAACCTCGATCAGCAGCCGGTGTTCCACGAGGTGAAGTCGGCTGCGCCCAAAGGCAAGAGCGATGGCCCGCTACCCTCCTACCGTGTCGTTATGGGGTTGGCTCCGGGCTACGGGGACGACGGCAAAACCGGCATGAAGGTCGAAGCGGTCTCCTCGGAGGGTCCGGCCGAGGTGGCGGGCATGAAGCCTGGAGACCGGATCATCCGAATCGGTGGCAAGACGGTGGCCAACGTATACGACTACATGGCCAGCACCCGCAACAACAAAGCCGGGGATACGGTCGAAGTGGTCGTGATACGCGGCGACAAGGAGATCACCCTGCAGGTGAAACTGGCTCCGGCACGCTAATTGCTCGGAGCCTTGGCAGTAACTAATTAGCGAACTAAAAGTAGCGCTGCTAACTCGGGTTCGAGGGCTTTTCACCACTGGGGCGGCATGGGTTCCATCGCGCCGGTAGTGACTTGGCCCGTGGTTTGCCGCGAGTGAGCATGGCCGGTCCCGGTCCCTATTGGGACCACAGGCACAATCGTCATGGCGCAAGGGAATTGCCAACACGCCCTCAACGAACATCGCGCTGCCGATCGCAGTGTCGGCAGGGTAGGACAGTCTCACACCTGTGATTTTCGCGTGCGGTATGCCGAAACGGACGCGATGGGCTACCTTCATCACGCCAAATACTGGGAGTATTTTGAACACGCCCGGACTGAACTGCTCAGAAAAAACGGTTTTCGGTATCGTGATCTCGAATCGGAGGGCGTGCTTTTTGTGGTCTACAAGGCCGCTTGCCGGTACATCGCCCCGATTCGCTACGATGATCTGGTGACGGTGCGGGTGACGGTCGATCGCATCACTCGAACCCGCGTCGATCATAGCTACGTCGTGGAGCGGGACGGCCAGCGACTGACCGAGGCCACGTCCACGCTCGCCTGTGTGGGGGTGGACGGGGCACCGCGGTTGATGCCGGATTCTCTTTGGAGTGCCACCTAGCTACGGCAGGTTCGCCGAGGTAAATGCTACCGCCCGAAGACGCAAGCGGTCGAAAAACTTATGGAAGCGGCTACCCACGACCGGCTCTGCCGGTTAGAGTGCCGCGTTTTGTCTGATGACCCATCCGTATTCGGATGGGTCGCCCGATTAGAGGAGACGAAAGTCGTGACAACATTGGGCTATTGCCCCAGTAACGTGGGCCTCGATCAGCACGGTATCACCCACACCAAAGAAGTGTATTGGAATCTTTCACCGGCGGAGCTGTACGAACACGCCATTTGCAACGGCGACGGCTCGCTGGCGGCCAACGGGGCGATCGTTTGCACGACAGGCCCCCACACCGGGCGATCGCCGAAGG
>JAJRSP010000030.1 GCA_024278775.1 Planctomycetota bacterium | reverse complement strand
GGTGATGAGCCGATGTTGACGGTCGGCTCGTTCCCGGTGGGACAGGCGTCGGCTTCCGCGAGCATGCTGACCGGGCAGGAAGTGGCCGGTGAGGACCTGAGGTATCAGGAACTGGGGTCCGAAGTATCCGCTCTGATCAGAGAAGACCCCGAAGGCGCGGCACAACTGATTGAGCGTTGGATTGACGAGCCGTAAGAACCATTGACCACGGTCGGTGCCACGCTGTGTGGGGCATGAATCAGACCCGTGGAACGAAGTTGACTTGAGACCGCATACGGGTTTTTTGCGGGGATAGCAGTGCCGATGGCGGATGGTGATCCAATCAGAGGGGCTAGAAAAGCCGCCATACTTCTGCTCAACGTGGAAGATGACGTGGCGGCTGAAGTATTGTCGCGTCTTAACGGAGAACTCGTGGAGGAGATTACGCGAGAGATCGCCCAGTTGGACCTGGTGGGTCCGGATGATCGCGGCAAGGTCGTCGAAGAGTTTTACAACGTGGCGTTGGCGCGGACGTACGCCAAGCAAGGCGGACTGGCCTATGCCAAAGTGTTGTTGCAAAAAGCGCTGTCGCCTGCACAGGCGGCTGAGATCGGCAAGATCATAGAACATCAGGTGCATCGTGCCCCGTTTTCGTTTCTGGCCAAGACCGATGCCGAAAACCTGATGACTTTTATTCAGGACGAACACCCGCAGACCATCGCGTTAATCCTATCACACCTGACGGCTACGAAGGCTTCCGAGATACTGGCCGGCTTGGCCATCGAGAAGCAACTGGAAGTCGTGGCGCGTGTGGCCAACATGGATAATACGAACCCGGAGGTGATACGCGAGGTGGAGCAGGGTTTGGAGATGCGGCTTTCCGGGATCGTATCTCAGACGTTTCAGAAGGCCGGGGGGGTGGAAACCGTGGCCGAGATGCTCAACTTGGCCGATCGATCCACGGAGAAAAGCATTCTCGAAGGGTTGGAGACCCAGGATCCGGACTTGGTCGAACAGATTCGGCGGCTCATGTTCGTGTTTGAGGATATCCTGCTTGTCAACGACAAAGGTATCCAGATGGTGCTTAAGGAAATCGAGAACGATGATCTTTCGTTGGCGTTGAAGACGGCCAGCGAGGAACTGGCGGATAAGATCTTCCGAAATATGTCCGAGCGAGCCTCGCAGTTAATTAAGGAAGATATGGAATACATGGGTCCGGTGCGCATCAGCGATGTCGAAGCGGCGCAACAGAAAATCGTGGATGTCGTGCGACGGTTAGAGGATTCCGGCGAGCTGATTATTTCCGGTCGTGGCGGTGAGAAGGAATTGATCGTTTGATGGTTTCCATGACAGCGGACCATTCCAAGAAGGATTCCGGTGCGTGGCGAAGAGGGCGTGGAGGGATGCCTCGATGTCGACGGTAATCAAGGCCGGCGAAGCCGGTGCCATATTGCAACGCTTGTCGACGGTGGACCTCGCCGACTACCTGGAGGAAGCGCGCGGGCTGGTGGCGGAGGCGAAGCGTCGGGCGGAGGCCATGACCGCTCAGGCCGCGCGTGACGCTACGGAGCAGTTGGAGCAGGCCACGCAACGGGGCTACAAGATTGGTTTCCTCAAAGGGGAGACGGAGGGGAGAGAACGAGGGTACGAAGCGGCTTTCGCAGAATCTCTTGAGACTTTCAAAACGGAACAGCGTCAGGTAGCGGCCGATTTGCAGCGCGCGGTGGACGCGCTGAATGCCGTGCGGGCTGATGTTCAGGCCGCCGCCGAGCGTGACTTGCTCACGTTAGCGGCGACCGTGGCGCGTAAGGTGGCTTTTGCCACGGGTGAGACGAACCGTGAAGCCGCAACCGAAAACCTGCGTCGGGCGGTATCCCTGATCGCCGACAAGAACGGCTTGGTCATACGAGTGAACCCGGTCGATCTAACGGCGATTCGGACGTATGCCAAGGATTCCCTGGCGCATGTGGAAGCGTCGGATGCGGTATCCATCCAAGAGGATGAGACGATAGTGCCGGGTGGGTGTCAGGTGGAAGGTCGGAAGATTAACATCGACGCGTCTTTGGAGACGCAGGTGGATGATCTGGTGGCGCTCTTTTTGGGAAGGTCTCAGAAAGATGATTAACGTGCTTCGCAGCGCCGTTCGTCTTGTGGATGGGGTTGACTCCATGCGCATCACGGGGTGTGTGTGCGAGGTGACCGGCCTGACGGTGGTTGCAGAAGGATTACCGTTGCCGATTGGTGCGCTGTGTGAGATCGAATTGCGTCACCGCCCGCCCATCGCCGCGCAGGTGGTTGGCGCGCAGGGAGACCGTGCGGTACTCATGACGCTGGAAGAGCCGTTGGGCGTGGGTGTGGGAGCGCCCGTGACGAGTCGAACCGGGCTTGAATACATTGGGGTGGGCTCGCGCATGCTCGGCGCGGTGCTGGATGGGCTCGGACGACCTATCGGTGGCCACACCTCCTTTTCCGTGGAGGATCACTACCCGGTTTATGTCGATGCACCGCCCGCCTTGTCGAGAGATCCCATTCGAATGTCACTCGGAACCGGTATTCGTGCGATGGATGCCATGCACACGGTGGGTAGCGGTCAGCGGCTCGGTATTTTTGCGGGCACGGGTGTGGGTAAGAGCGTCTTGCTCGGCATGATCGCGAGATACACGTCGGCTGATGTGACGGTTGTGGCGTTGGTTGGCGAGCGTGGTCGCGAAGTGGGCGATTTTATTCGACGTGATCTCGGCGAAGCGGGCATGAAGCGATGTGTGCTGGTGGTGAGCACGTCAAACGAGTCGCCGGTGTTGCGCGTTCGTGCGGCTTTTACGGCGACGGCGGTGGCGGAATACTTTCGCGATACGGGCAAGGATGTGCTCTTGTTAATGGATTCTGCGACACGCGTGGCGATGGCGCAGCGTCAGATCGGTCTGTCGGCCGGTGAGCCGCCGACCACGAAAGGGTATCCGCCGAGCGTGTTTAGCTTGCTGCCGCGGCTGTTGGAGCGTAGCGGACGGACCGAGCACGGGAGCATCACGGGGTTGTATACCGTCCTCGTCGAAGGTGATGACATCAACGAGCCGGTGTCGGACGCGATTCGTGGCGTGCTCGATGGTCACGTGTGGCTGTCGCGCGATCTGGCCAACCGGGGCCATTATCCAGCCGTGTCCGTGCTCGACAGTATCAGTCGTGTGATGAAGGACGTGGTCGATGAGTCGCACTTGGAGGCGGCCGCGGAGGTCCGGCGGGTGTTGGCGGTGTGGAATGATATCGAGGACCTGGTGAATGTCGGAGCGTATGCGCCGGGGGCCAATGTGGAATTTGATCTGGCCGTTCAGATGAAGCCGAAGATCGATGACTTTCTTCGGCAGCGAGTGGAGGAGCAGGCGGAGTTGTCCAAGACGAGAGCGCAGCTTCTGGAATTGGGTGAGGGCATCAGCGCGGCGCGACGCAAGCTGGGGGCGGCGCAGCCGGAAACAGCGTAGCAACATCTGCCTCAACAGGGATGCGGTCTGTTGACTGAGGCAGATTACGGTGGGACGTATGGCGAAGAAGTTTCAGTTTCGATTGGATGTCGTACAACGCATCCGACGCCAGGCACGCGATGCACAGCAGCGCAACGTGGCGCGGGCCGTGCGCGCTGTTCAACGAGTGGAAGACCACGTGGCCGTGCTGAGTGAACAGTTGCGTCGAAACATGGACGCGGCGTCGGCCACGATGACGGCTGCGGGATTAGACGTGGCGCTGGTGCGGTCGCAAGAGTTTCACCGGGGCTGGTTGCACCGGCAGATGATGCTTACCCAAGAGACATTGGCCGAACGTCAGCGTGAACTCTCTGCGGAGCGTAGCCGTCTGGCCGAGGCCACCAAGCGGCTACGTGTGATTGAAAAGCTGAGAGACAAGCAGTGGGACCGGTATATCCAAGAAACGACGCGAGAAGAGCAGGCGATGAGTGATGAGATGTCCCTCGTTCGGTTCCTGCGTATGACCCGATCTCACGCGGTGGGGAGTGCTGGGTGATGGCCAGTCCGAGCTTGGGGCGACGCGTGTATGACTCGGTGGCGCTGGTGGCGCTGCTCAATGTCTTGGGTGTTGGTGCCCTGGTTGGTTTTCTCGTGAAAAACGGCGGGATGACGGCCGAGAAGTTTCGGGCCCTGGCGATGGTGATTCGTGGGGAAGGGGTGGTCGTCGTGCCGGAACCCGAAGCCGGGGAGGGCGCTGCTGATGATTCCGCGGCAGAGAAGGATGATACGTCGTCGGGGATCGTCTCGCAGACGGATATGGAAGTGCTTCGGTTGGAAGCGGAGCGAATTAAGACCGAGATGGATCAGCGGTTGGCACTCAACAACAGCATCATGCTTCGTGTGATGACGGAGCGAGAGAGATTCAAACGCGAACAGGAAGAATCCGCGCAGCGTCAGGCGGCGTCCCAAGAGAAACGTGAAGGAGCCGGCTTCAAGAAACAGTTGGCTATTTTGGAAGGCTTGCCACCCAAGCTGGCCGTGAAGCACCTGCTCGATATGAATGATCCGGACGAGGCCGCCAGGATTTTGCTGGAGTTGGAAACGTCTCAGGCGAAGAAGATCGTCGAGTCGGCCAAGCGCGGGCAGGACATGGTCAAGATGGAAAACATTCTGCGGCGGGTTCGAGATGTGGAACCGAGGCGCGCGGGAGACCTCAAGGATCAAAACGGATAACGCTCCTCATGGTGACTGGTGCCGTAGACAGTGTGACTCGTGCCGTCGTGCCGGTGGAAGCGCGCCGCGGATCGCGTCGTGAAGAAGCCGGTGCCGATGGAGTCGGGGTGGACGGGGCGATGGGGTTCGATCTGGTGCTGAATGTCGCACGGGACACATTAAGCGTTCGCGCCCGGCAGATCGGTTCGGACTCTCTGTCATCCGAGCAAATGTTCGAGGCGCGCGGCGGCACGGCCCAAGCGCGTAGAGAAGCGGCGATGCGTGAAAACTACCAGCGGGATCTTCAGGCGGGATCCCCCGCACGGTATGATCGCTCCAGCGTGGGTGTTCGGAGCAAAATGAAGGCTGCGACAAGCGATGCCACCGTCTCCGCGGCGCAACCCGCCGGTGATCCCGCGCGGGTACCACGTGACCACGTCGAACGACCGGGGCCGACGCCTTCCAAGAATCCTTCCCCACCGCCGATGAGTGAATCGACGGTACGGCCCGAGACATCTTTGCGAGGGGGAAGCGTAGTGCGCGCTTTGAGTGGCACGCCTCAGTCGGAGAAGTCGAAGCCGCCGGCCTCCACTTCCACGAACGTCACCGGGGTCTCTCGCACGGTCGCGCTAGCGACATCAGGGCAGGCTGCGGATACGGTGGCCGGAAAACTCGGGCAGGCGTTGGGGGCGGCGCGCGTCAGTGGTGCGGAATCATCCCGTGCCGCGGCACCGGCCGGCGATCCCTCAGCCTCACGCGATCTACAGACCTCCCCGAAGAAGTCCTCGGGAACCGCTCAGTTTCAACCGTCGCAGTCGGATGGTCGCGCCGATCGATCGCGTCTCGGAAGTGAGGCCGCGCCGAACAAGTTTGACGAGTTGGTGCGATCGATCCGGATGCGATCAGGCAAGTGGCAATCATCGGCACGCATGCACCTGAACCCGCCCAAGCTGGGGCGCGTTCAAATTGACGTTCGGATGGATGGCGAGCGTCTTCTCATAGATGTTCGCACCGAGAGCGCCGACGCGACGAAGGCGTTGACTGAGCGGTCGGCCGATCTTCGTGCGGCTTTGGCTGAGCAGGGCATCATCGTCGACCGGTTTGACATCGACACGTATGCGTTTCACGGCAGCGGCACCGAAGGTGGCGTCGGCGGGGATTTTGATCAGATGGCGGGTCAACGGGAAGCGGGGTCCGGTGCCGGAAAAACGTCCGTACGCACCGGCGCGGGTACCCGTGACACAGGACACACAGACTCAATCGTTGAGGACTGGCAAGTCGTTGCGGAGCGGCGACTGGATATCAAGGTTTGATCGCGCGCGTCTTGGCGCGCGTGACAGCGGCCGGCGGTGCCGAGCGGAGGTCTCGACACAACGGCCCAAACCATGGAGGTTGTCATGGAACCGATCAGTTCATCGACGGCAGCGGCGTTTGGTACCGGTAACGCCCCGGCGTCATCAACGGCGGGGTTGTCGAGCCAGGATTTTATGAGGCTGCTGACGACGCAGCTCACTGCGCAGGATCCACTCGAACCCATGGGGAACGAGGAATTGCTGCGGCAGATTTCTTCCATTCGTGACATTGAGTTGTCTACCAATCTGACGCAGTCGTTGCAACGGCTGACGGGGCAACAGAACTTTTCTTCGGCGTCCGGTCTGATCGGAAAGTATGTGACGACGTTGCCGGATTCGAGCGGCGGTACGGCATCGGGTGTGGTGACCGGGATCAGGTTTACGGGGACGGGCGATGCCGTATTGGTGTTGTCCAATGGTGTTGAGACGCCGCTGACGCAGGTCGCGTCGATTCAATCGCCGCTCCAAGCGGCGGAGGCTTTGGTGGGGCAACCGGTAGTTGGTGTGGACCGGCAGGATCAGTCAAACCCGCGGGCCGTGGAAGGCCTGGTGATGAGCGCGCGGAGGGACGAGCAAGGAGAAGCCGTGCTTGAGTTGGACACGGGTGATGTGTTACGCGTGAAGGATGTGGTCGGCGTGCCGCAGGAGGCGGCCGCCTAGAAAGTGGTCCCCAGGCGGACGTCCGTGCGAGAGCACCGGCACCGTGGATACGAAAGGAAACGGATCATGTCCTTGACTTCTTCGATGATAGTCGGTTTTACCGGCATACAGAGCAACACCGTCGGTGTAGACACGGTGGGTAACAATCTTGCCAACGTCAACACCACCGCATTCAAAAATCAGCGGGTGACGTTCGAGACGACGCTGTACCGAACGGTGAGCGAAGGTGAGCCGCCTCAGCCGGTGACGGGGGGTACGCTGCCGTATCAACTCGGGACCGGATCGACCGTCGCGTCGATTCAGCGAAACTTTTCTCAGGGTGGGTTGGATGCGACGGGCCTTACGGATGACCTAGCGCTCGACGGGGATGGTTATTTCATACTCGCGGATTCATCCGGCAGTCAGGTGTATTCGCGCGACGGCTCATTCGTGCTTAACGCGGACAATCGGATGGTGTCTTCCGGTGGTGCGCCCGTGCAAGTGTTTGCCGCCGATGCGAACGGTACCATTGATACCAGCACGCTCACGGATCTACTTATCCCCATCGGGAGCATCAGTGACGCCATCCCCACGAGCCAGGTGGTCATGGACGGGCGGCTTGACGCGGAAAACACGAACATCGCTTCGTTGGGTGCGGTGTCGACATCGCAAGCGATGGTGACAGGCACGGGGGCGGCCGCCACTTCCGCTACGGCGCTAACCGACCTGGTAAACTCCGATGGGCTATCGCTGTTTTCCGGTGGCGATGAGTTGTCAATCAGTGCGAGCAAGGGCGGTGTGTCGACGGCCACGAGTTCGTTCATCGTCGGGACGACGGGCAACACGCTTGGTGATCTGGCACAATTCATGGAATCGGCGTTTGGCATCAATACGGATCCCAGCCTTGGCGGCACGCCGGGTGTGCAGGTGGCAGGCAATGCGGATCCCGTGCCGGGTGCGTTGGTGATTAACTCCAATCTCGGTGAAATCAACGCGCTGGCGTTGGATGGCGTCTCCGTTCTTAATGTCACCAGCGGTGCCGTGGCCTCGCCGTTCTCGTTTTCCACGACCCAGCAGGCGATTGGAAACGGCGTGACGACGACGCTTCGTGTGTTTGATTCTCTTGGCAATGATGTGGATGTGCGTATTCGCGTCGCGCTGGAGTCTAAGTCCGCTTCGGGTTCGACATGGCGCTTTTATGCCGAGTCGGCAGATGATACCGATCTGTCTCCCATCATCGGTACCGGTACGATCTCGTTTGATACCAACGGGGGGTTTGTCGGTGCGACGGGGACCGACCTGAGTATCGACCGCGCGGGAACCGGGGCTGCGACTCCGATGCCGATCACGCTTGACTTTGCCACACTTACGGCAAGCACCAGCTCGGACGGAACCTCTCAGCTGATTATGGATAGCCAGGATGGGGCTCCGGCTGGCATTCTGATGGATCATCGAATCGAGGAAGATGGTCGGGTCATCGGTTTGTATTCCAACGATACGGAGCAAACGCTGGCTCAGATGGCCGTGGCCACTTTTACGAACGATGAGGGTCTTAACGCCTTGAGCCAGAACACGTTCGTGGAAGGGCCGAACAGCGGCACGGCCAAGATTCAGGCGGCGCGAACAGGAACGGCCGGTCGTATTGTGTCCGGCGCATTGGAGCAGAGCAATGTGGAAATCGCGAGAGAGTTTATCAATTTGATTACCTCCTCGACGGGTATTTCATCGGCGAGTCGCGTGGTGCGCGCCGCCGACGACTTGCTACAGGAACTACTACTTCTTGCTCGCTAAGGCCGGGTTGCGGTGTGCCGTGAGGTGGCCCGGGTTGTATGGAAGGAACTTTGGATGATTACGGTGACGCGGTTGGACAATCGAGTCGTGGTGGTCAACTCGGACCTGATCAAGATGATCGAATCCACTCCGGATACGATTATCACGTTCATCAATGGCGATTCAGTCATCGTACGAGATGCGATGGAGGATGTTGTGAGAAGTGCGATTGATTATCAGCGGCAGGTGCGTGGTTTTCAGGTGGCCTAGCGAATGGCGTGAGGCACGGTGGACGAGGGCACGCTGGTTCATCTTGGACGTTCGTCGATGTTATCGGCATCGTCGCGATGGCTGGTGTTCTCGGACGGTAGACGGCTCTCATGGGTGTGAGTGGAGTCGTCGATATCCGATGCGGGGTGCGATGTGGTCGTGTCATGGCCGTTGTGCTGTGGCGTGAGCTAGATATTAGGGAATAACATGGATATTGCATCAGTCATTGGTTTGGTCGTCGGCACAGCGCTGTTGCTCTGGGCTATTATGGGCAAGTCAGACCTGGGTGCTTTTATGGATGGCGGCTCGGTGGCGATTGTGTTAGGGGGTTCTGTGGCCGCGACGCTCGTGGCCTTTCCACTCAAGAGTGTGCTCGATCTGCCGAAGGTGTTGAAGATTTGTTTTTTTACCAAGGTATCGAGTGCTTCCGATTTGATCGCCGACATGGTACGGTATGCCGAATTGGCCCGGCGCGATGGTATTCTGGCGCTGGAGAACATCACCAAAGAAATCAAAGATCCGTTTCTCGTGGCCGGTATCCAAATGGCCGTGGACGGTACCGATCCGGACCTGATCGAAAGCATCATGATGAACGATCTGGAAACGATCGAAGGCCGCCACTCGGATGGTAAGGCGATCTTTGACACCATCGGGCGATACGGTCCCGCCTTTGGTATGATCGGAACACTCGTCGGACTGGTCATCATGCTTCAAAACATGAACGATCCCTCTGCGATCGGCCCGGCGATGGCTGTGGCCCTGTTGACCACGATGTACGGTGCGGTGTTGGCTAACCTGATTGCGTTGCCGATGGCTGATAAACTTGGGCTGAGAAGTCGAGAAGAAATGCTCGTGAAGCTGATCATGATTAAAGGCGTGATGGCGATTCAATCCGGGGACAACCCACGTATTGTGGAGCAAAAGCTGAAGACGTTCCTGCCGAATCGGTTGAGGCTGGACAGTAGTGCTGAGGAATCTGAGGCGGCGTAGGAGCGACGAATGCCGGGAAAACAACCAGATCCTCCGGCCGGGGCTCCTGAGTGGATGGTCACCTACGGTGACGCCATGACGCTCCTGCTGTGCTTCTTTGTCATTATTGTTTCGATGAGTGAGCAAAAGCGGGATCAGCGTTTCCAACGGGTCATGGAGTCACTTCGTCGTGCGTTTGGTGGATATGTGGGCTCGGTCGGGGCCACGCCACTCGAAGCCGATACGGCGAATACGTTGATTCAGAAGTTGCTGGAGCTCGAGGTTCCTATTTTTACGAAAGATCGTGGTGATTCCGAGGAAGAGGGGATTCACGGGAAAAAGTTCCGCGTCACTGACGTACGCGATGGATTGGAGGTTGTCGTCGGTGGTCGGATTAGCTTTAGCCGCTTCAGTGCGACGCTCAAGCCGGAGGCCCGAGACCTGCTGGGGCAAACGGCCGAACGTTTACGCGGCTACAACACCAAGATCCTGGTGAGGGGGCATGCCACACGTGAACCGCTGCCACCCGATTCGCTCTATGAGGACGACCGCGATCTGTCGTACGCGCGGGCCCGAGCAGCCGCACGCGTGTTGGTGGAGCATGGGGTTCGTCCGGAGCGGCTGTTACTCGTGGCTGTCGGTGACAATGAACCCCTGGTGCGCCAGGCCTATACGGAGGAGCGGCGTTCGTTGAATCGCCGCGTGGAAATTTTGGTCACGGAAGACTTGATCGAAGATTTTGCGGGTAGCACGCCCGCTCAGGAAACGAAGGAGTCTTCCCATGGCTGATAAAAAGAATACCGATGCGTCTGGTGACGCGCCACCGTCGTCAGGGCGTCGTTTGTCGATCGTCGTCGTCGCGGCATTGATGCTCGGTGAGGGGGCGGGGGTGTATTTTCTCGCCAACATGCTGAGCCCCCCTCCCCCACAGGCTGCGGCGGCGGAGGGAGAGGGCGATGACAGTGCTAAAATGACTGATCTCGCAGAGATTGAGTTGGCCGAGTGTCGCCCCAGTAATAGAATGGCGGGTCGGTTCATTACGTATCACATCCGCGTATTAGGGCTGGTACAGGCCGATCGGCTTACCGAGATCGAATCGCTTACGCAGTCGCGCCGTGCGCGGCTTGAAGACGCTGTCAATGTAGTGATACGTAGTGCCGACCCGAAACACTTGGATGAGCCGGACTTGGGAACCATTCGGCGACGCTTGAAGTATGAGTTCGATCGAATCTTCGGCGACGAAGATGTGATTCAGGATGTGTTGATTCCGCAGTTGCTACAATCGCGACCGGGTGTTTGATTGTCGGCGCGACGCGCGCTTCGCCGATAAGAGCGCGTGGTTTGTACGGGACATGCTGTTTGGGGTTGTAGTGTGAATCTATGAGTGACGATCCGAGCCAAGCGGGCGCAGCGTCGTCGGGAGATGCCGGGTTTAGCCAGGCGGATATCGACGCGCTGATGAGCGGCGGAGCCGCTTCCAGCGAAGCGACATCCCCGGAAGATCAGGGTGACGCTTCGCAGGCGGAATCGGGTGCGGTTTCGCAAGCCGATATTGACGCCTTGTTGAGCGCTAGTGCTGAGGGCGGTGATGCCGGTGCGACAGAGACGCCGGCGGCTGAGCCTTCGGGGGCTGTTTCACAGGACGACATCGACGCATTGTTGAGTGGTTTGGAATCCGGTTCCGAGACGTCATCCGAGGACAAGGGTGGAAGTGAGCACGCGGCGGAGTCTCCGCCCGATGACCGAGTCGATTCGATGGGGCGTCCGTTTGATGAAGCGGCGGCGATGATGCAGGCCGCGATAGAAGAGGAAAAAGCGGCGGCGGCTAGTGCGCCTGCCCCCGCCCCCGCTGCGCCGATTCCGCCCCCACCTCCGGGTTCGGCACCACCGAGCCTGACGAACTTTGATGCTACGATTGCCAGCGCTGATGCCAACCGGGTGAGCATGCTCAATGATGTCAAGCTGCGTGTGAAGATTGAGCTCGGTAGAACACGTATGTTGGTGGAGGATGTGCTGCAACTGGGTGAGGGGGCCGTCGTCGAGCTTGACAAGCTGGCCGGCGATCCCGTAGATGTATATGTGAATGACAGGTTGGTGGCACGCGGAGAAGTGCTCGTGTTGAACGATAACTTCTGCGTGCGTATCAGTGATGTGATCTCGAACGATCCGCATCGCGTGAGTGCGTAGCCCGCCGACCATTACCGCCTCACGTTCGACAGGGAGGTCGAATGAGCATGGCTTCATGGAGGAAGACTGGAATTTGTCTCTGCGCTGGGGTGGCCGCATTGGTCGGTGGCCCCGTCCCGCCGCTGTACGCTTCCTCCGGACATGACGCATCGCGTGAGGCTGTGGCACCGAATCAGAGTGTCTCGGTGCTCGAAGCTGATCATGCCGTTGACGTGGAACCCGTGGCCGGTGCGCAGCTTGGTCTGGTCGCCAAGACCGGCTCCCCCGCGGATGAAGCGGTAGCGGCCGATGCCCCCGCGGCATCCTCTACGGTCAGGTGGGTACGCCGACGTAGTGCCGCACGGTCCGGTACCGAAGAACCGCCCCGTCAGACCCTCACCGTGCCGTGGTACCGATCGAGTCTGGTGTCGCTGGCGATTGTGTTAAGTCTGGTGGCGGGTGTGTATTGGTTGGCCCGGCGGTTCGTGCCTTCATTTCGCACCGCGGACAGCGCCGTGCTTCGTGTCGTGGCTCGTTCGGCGGTCTCCCCCAAACACAACGTGGCGTTGCTGCGGATTGGTCGGCGGTTTGTGCTGATCGGATTGTCCGGCGAGCGCATCACTCCGCTTGCAGAGATCACCGACGGCGATGAGGTGGCTGAACTCGTAGCGAAGGTCGGTGACGGGATCGTTCCGGCGGCGAAGGGGTTCGATAAGCTGATCGCGCGCGAGGCGGATGCCTTCGACCTTGATCTTGGTGAAGGTTTGACCGAAGCGGGGGCCGGCGATAGGGATTCGGTCGCGCCATCTCGGCGTGTGGCGTTTCATGGAAGTGCGTTATCGCAATTGAAGGATCGATTGCGCGGTTTGCAGGCGAAGAGGTAGCGCCGGGGCCCTGCAGGGGGCGGGGGTATGGCGCACGGAGTCGCGAATGACCACTGAGCATGGAGGCTCGTGTGTCAATGTGTTTCAAGAACGGCGGCAAGATCCGGCTCTGAGGCGTGGGCGTAGAGACCCTCGTTCTGGGAAGTTGGATGTTCGTGTCGGTCGCTTGGCGTTCGTCGTTCTGGTCGCGTTGACGATGGTGTTTGTTACAGCGCCGCCCGTCCGCGCGCAGAGCGAAGCCGCGACAGCCACTCAGGCCGCCGACGGTTCTTCGTTTGACAACGGTATTCGCATCCCCGATCTGAGTAAAATTGTGCCGTCGGCTTCGGATGCCAAGGGCGTCAGCGCGACGTTGCAGATTCTTGTCTTGATGACGGTGCTGACTCTGGTCCCGTCGATTCTCGTGATGATGACGGCGTTTCCGCGTATCGTGATTGTCCTTGCCCTGCTTCGCCAGGCTGTGGGTACGCCGCAGCTACCTCCCGGGCAGGTTCTGCTGGGCTTGTCTCTGTTCATTACGGCGATTGTGATGGCGCCGACGTGGCAGCGCGTGCATGATGACGCCATCGGTCCCTATTTTGATAACAAAATGGGACAGGAAGCGGCGATGGACATCACCAGCGATTACATGAAAGACTTTATGTATCGCCAGATTGATCAAGCCGGAAACCAGGAGGATGTGTATTTGTTTTTGGAGTATGCCCAAAACCGCACTATCGCTCCGGACGAAGAGATCGACGTCGCTAACGTGCCGATCACCGTGATGATCCCTGCGTTTATGTTGAGCGAGTTGAAAACGGCGTTCATCATGGGGTTCCGAATCTATCTGCCGTTTTTGGTCGTGGACATGGTGATCGCCACGATTTTGCTTTCGATGGGTATGATGATGCTCCCGCCCGTTCTGATTTCGTTGCCGTTTAAGCTGCTGCTGTTTGTGCTGGCGGACGGGTGGCATTTGGTGGTGGAGACGCTGTTGCGCAGCTTCGCGTAACGCGTGGGTGTCGGCGAATCATCTTTGATCGCCGTCGAGAAAAGGTGTCTTATGGAACTTGATGCGGCTCTATCTTTGGGAAGAAATGCGTTTTGGATGGCGTTGGTGTCGTCGGCACCGATTCTGCTGATCGGCCTGGTGGTGGGGCTGGCGATATCGCTGTTCCAAGCGGTGACGCAGTTGCAGGAACAGACGCTTACGTTTGTGCCGAAGATCGCCGCCATGGTTGTCGCGGCGGCGTTCTTTATTCCCTGGATCGCGGAACAAATGATTGGCTACGCCGTGCAGATGCTCGGCGGCGTACCGTGGTGAGCGTGGATGAGGTGTGGGTAGGAGTGATCGTTGCCTGCTTCGTTAATTGACATTTTGTATAGTCTGCCGGTGTTCGCGCTCGTACTCTTTCGAATATCGGGGCTTGTGATGACTGCGCCGGTGTTCGGAAGTCAGATGATCCCCACACGGGTGCGTGCGGCCATGATCATGATGATAGCGGCCATCATGTTTCCGATGGTCAAATCACAGGTGCCTGCTCACATGGGGTTGGGGGCCGTGCTGATCGGTGGTGTGTCCGAGATGATGATCGGCGCGACGATCGGTCTTTCGCTTACGATATTCATCATGGGAGCGGAGGTAGCGGGTCGCACGGCCGGTCAGCAGGCGGGGCTCTCGATGGGGCAGATCGTTGACCCGTCAACCAACGAACAAGTGTCAACATTGGGTGCTCTATATACGGTTGTGCTCACGATGTTGTTTCTCATTATTGGCGGACATCGTGCAACCATGGCGGCGCTGTTGGATACGTACGATGCCGTGCCGATTCTGTCATTCCAATTGTCCGATTCGGTGGTGGTGTTGCTTTCCGAGATGTTGACGGCCGCCTTTATTTTGGGCGTTCGGGTCGGCGCACCGATCATCGTAGCCGTGTTTGTGTCCGGCGTGGCGTTGGGGTTTCTCTCTCGAACGATGCCGCAGCTCAACATCCTGTCGGTCGGCTTCACGCTACGCCTCTTGATTGCGCTGGCGATCGGGGGCGTTGCCCTGATGGCCTCCGGTGACATGCTGGTGGATGCGGCGTTTCGGGCACTTTCGATGGTGCGTGAGTCGTTCGGTTTGGATCCGGGAATGACGAGGTTGACGATCTGATGGCGGCCGGTGCAGACGAAAAAACAGAAGCCCCCACGCCAAGACGGCGAAACGAGGCCCGCGCGAAGGGACAGGTGGCGCGCAGTCAGGACCTTACGGCGGCCGTGCTGATGTTTTCGGCGTTTGTGGCGCTGGCCGTCCTTGGACCGGGTTTGTGGCGGTCGCTGGCGGCCATCATGACGGCGGCGCTCTCGGCGGACCAGCCGCAGCGGCTCGATAATGTGTTGCCGCTTGCCGGTGCCATTGTCGTGGAGTTGATTAAGCGTCTCGGCTTGTTTTTAGTCATTGTGTTTCTGGCGACGTTGACGAGTCTGTACGTGCAGATTGGCTGGTTGGTGACGTTTCAACCATTGATGCCGAGTTTAAGCAAGGTTAGTCCGCTGGCGGGATTCAAACGGCTCTTTTCGGCTCGTTCACTGATGCGCGCGGCGACCAGTCTCTTGAAGTTGGTGCTGGTCGCTGCCGTCGCCTATGTGACGCTGGCGAGCAGCGTCACCGCCATCGTGTATTCGTTTTCGTTCGGGTTTTACGACATCATTCAGATCGGTTCCGCGCTAACGATGGACCTCGGGTTTCGCCTCGGGGGAGCGCTATTGATTCTGGCGCTGATCGATGTCGTGTGGCAGCGTTATCGCCATGAAAAAGACCTTCGCATGACCAAGGAAGAGGTCAAGGACGAATTGCGCAGCATGGAAGGCGACCCGCAGATCAAGCGTCGCCGTCGGCAGTTGCAGTTGCAGCTCGCCGCGCAGCAGTTGCAGAAGGACGTACCGACGGCCGACGTCATCGTGACCAACCCGACACACCTCTCCATCGCGATTCGCTATGACGCGGCGGAGATGCCCGCGCCGAAAGTCGTCGCCAAGGGGGCGGATTACCTGGCCATTCGAATTCGTCAGATTGCGAAGGAGCATGGGATTCCGACCATCGAAAGGAAGCCTTTGGCTCGGGCGCTGTATGAAACCGTCGAGCCGGGGCAGTACATCCCCGAAAAGTTTTACCGCGCCATCGCGGAGATTCTGGCGTACGTGTATGAGTTGACCGGGCGCACGCCGAACGGCGTGCGCCGCGGGTTTGTGGGAGCCTGATGATCGGCGCTGTGGCGCTATTGGGATAGTGGATGGCCAAGCTGGAACTCAATAGGAAAACGCTCACTCGGGCTGCAAAGAGCTACCAGGGCATGTTATTGCCTGTGGGCACGATGTCGCTCATCCTGGTGATTCTGATCCCGCTCCCTACCCCGTTGATGGATCTGCTCCTGCTCGGCAACATCACGTTGTCCGCCATCGTGCTGGTGACGGTGATGTACATCTCCCGGCCGCTGGAGTTCTCATCTTTTCCGTCGCTCTTGCTTGGTATGACGCTGTTCCGTCTGGTGCTCAACACCGCGACCACACGGCTGATCCTTACGAACGGCGATGGCGGCGTGGTGATTAAAACGTTCGGCGGTTTCGTGGCGAGCGGTTCGTTAGCGGTGGCGGTCATCATTTTCTCGATCATCGTGGTGATCCAATTCGTGGTCATCACCAAGGGGGCCACCCGAATTGCGGAGGTGGCTGCGAGGTTCACACTCGACGGTATGCCGGGAAAGCAGATGGCCGTCGATGCCGATCTCAACGCGGGGATCATCGCCGAGGAAGAGGCCAAGAAACGTCGAGCCGACATCACCCGTGAGGCGGATTTTTACGGGGCGATGGATGGTGCCAGTAAGTTTGTGCGCGGCGATGCGGTGGCCGGCGTCGTCATCACGGCGATCAACATCATTGGTGGTATTTATGTCGGCCTCGTCGAGCAGAATCTCGGCATCTGGGATACGCTCGAAAAGTATACGATCCTCACGATTGGTGATGGTCTGGTGTCGCAGATTCCCGCGTTCATCGTCTCCACGGCGGCCGCCATGATCGTCACACGCAGCGCAGAGAAGGGAAGTCTCGGCGACGAACTCTTGGGGCAACTGACCGGGCAGCCGGTGGCACTGGGGCTGACGGCGCTCTTCTTGATGGTCCTGGCCGCGACGCCCCTGCCGAAACCACCGTTGGTGTTGCTGGGCGTGTCGACCGGATTCTTTGCGTATCTTTTGTCTCAACGACAAAAGGTGGCCGTAGCGCAGGCAACGGCGGCCAAGAGCAAACCCGCTGCGCCCGAGAAGATCGAGCGGCACCTCGCGCCGGATCCGATGGAGCTGAACGTCGGTTACGGTCTGATCAAGTTGGTGGATCGAAAGCAAGGCGGTGATCTTCTCGAACGTGTGACGAACATGCGTAAGCAAGTGGCGCAGGATTTGGGGATTGTCGTACCACCGATTCGCATTCGTGACGACATGCAGCTTCAACCCAATCAATTCCGCGTGCGGTTACGCGGGTTTGACGTGGGTGAGGATGAGGTGTTACCGGGTCACCTGCTGGCGATTGATGCGGGCATGGTGACGGAACGGATACCCGGTGTTGAGACAAAGGAGCCGTCGTTCGGCCTGAATGCGGTGTGGATCGCGGAAGACCAACGACACGAAGCGGAACATCGAAACTATACCGTGGTGGAACCATCGAGCGTGATTAGCACGTTCCTGACGGAAATCGTGAAGCGGCACGCCGACGAACTGCTGACGCGACAGGAGGTCAACCGGTTGCTCGACCATCTACGCGAGCGGGCTCCCAAGCTTGTGGAAGAGGTGGTACCGGATGTGCTAAAACCGGGCGAGGTGCAACGCGTCTTGCAATCGCTCTTGCGTGAACGTGTCCCGATTCGTGATCTGGAGACTATCTTGGAGGCGATCAGCGAGGTTGCGGCACGCACGAAAGATGCGGAGATCCTTACGGAATACGCCCGGCACGCCCTGGCCAGGCCGCTCTGCCATCAGCAAAAGGCTGACGACGGGCGGATTCACTGTGTGACGCTCGATCCACAACTGGAAGACCTCATCGGCAAGGGTATCGAACGAGGCGAACACGGGGCGATCCTCACACTGCCCCCGGCGCTTCAAACGAAAATCGTCGAAGCCGTTCGCAAGCAAATGGAATCCGCCACGTCGGCCGTCAAGGGCCGGTTGCCGGTATTGCTGACGCCGCCCCAAATACGTCCTTGGGTGCGCAAGATGCTGGAAGTGCCACTGCCCACGGCGGTGGTGATGTCGTATAACGAAATCGTTCGTGGGTTCGAAGTTGAGTCACATGGTATGGTGGTTCTCACAGATGAGACTTAGATCGTTCGAAGGTAGGACCATGGCCGAAACGCTTGCGAAAGTGAAGCGCGCCTTCGGTCGTGATGCGGTGATTCTCAACACGCGCACCCGAGTCAGGGGCGGCATGTTTGGCATTGGGGGGAAACCCTGGGTGGAAATCACAGCGGCTCCGCATATGTCGGAGTTGCCCGGCGCGCTGCGCCGAGGTACACTTCAGGTGGAGCCGGGTCGATCGGGTCTTGCGGAAGGAACTGCCAAGCCGGTGTCACTGATGACTCAGTCTTTGGCGACTCATGCCTCGTCGCGAACCATGCCGGTGGCGCCCGTGCCACAGGCCGACGCACTTCTCTCGGAATTGGGAGATCTGAAATCGCTCGTCACCGATCTCGTCAAGCAATCGCGGCGCGACGGAAACACTGATCTCCCCGAACATTTGTATGACACCTACCTGGCACTCGTGCAGAATGCCATGGCCGAGGATGTGGCCGATGGGCTTATCCGACAGGTGCGCCACACGTTATCCGCGGAGGAACTCACTGATCCCGTTGCGGTGCGTCGAGAGCTGGCCGCCGCGTTGCAGCCCATGCTTCCCCTGGCCGGACCGGTACGTATGACCTCGGCGGCGGAGCCGACGATCATCGCGTTGGTTGGTCCCACCGGGGTCGGAAAAACGACCACGATCGCCAAGTTGGCGGCGAACTTCTGTCTTCGTGACAACCGCAAGGTCGGGTTGATTACGATCGACACCTATCGGATTGCGGCCGTCGAACAACTCAAGACGTACGCGCAGATTATTGAGGTTCCGGTGGAAGTGGCGTTGTCCCCCTCGCAACTGGCGGACGCGGTGGCTCGAATGAACGATCGAGACGTCATTCTCATTGATACGGCCGGTCGGAGTCAGCGTGATTCGTTGAAAATCAAGGAGCTTGGCGGTTTTTTCGATCGGGTTCGCCCGCACGAAGTGCATCTGGTGTTGTCGAGCACTTGCTCCGAGTCTGTGCTACACGACACGATCGACCGCTTCCAAGAGTTGGATATCGATCGCGTGATTTTCACCAAGCTGGATGAGGCGATCGGATTCGGCGTGATTGTGAATTGTCTTAGGAAGGCGAATGCGCAACTGTCGTATCTTACGACAGGGCAAGATGTTCCGGATGATATTGAGGCTCCCGTTCAAGGGCGATTGGCATCGCTCATACTGGACGGTGGTGGTGATACGCGTGGTACGGGCGTCGGTATGCAGCCGGCGATTGCCTGAAGGTGTGGTTGGTTCGAGGTGTGAGCCGGGCCGGTTCTTCGCCTCCGGATGACTTCTATGGCAGCTTCACCGCAGCATGGTAGACGGCGGGATCAGGCGGATCGACTCCGTATGTTGGTCCGACGCCGCCGAAAAATGCGTCGTATCGCGATTGTCAGCGGCAAGGGCGGTGTGGGAAAGAGCAATATCGCCGTGAATCTTGCGATTTCTCTGGGGCAGAGGGGGCAGCGTGTGGCGTTGGTAGATCTGGATATGGGTCTGGCCAATGCGGACTTGCTGATGAAACTTCAACCCCGTTACACCCTCGCGCACCTTCTTCGGGGTGTGCGTTCCATTGAGGATATCTGTATTGACGGCCCCGGTGGCATTACCTTTGTGCCCGGTGCCTCCGGGACGGAGGGGCTTGCCAATCTCTCGGCATTTGAGCGCGAAAACTTGTTGTCGCAGTTATCACAGCTTGGTCGCAATACTGATATAGCCGTTTACGATTGTGGCGCGGGTATATCTGAGCACGTGCTTGGCTTTGCGCTGGGGGGGGATGACACGTTCGTCGTGACTACGCCGCAACCGACTGCTATGACGGATGCCTATGCTACGATCAAGACGTTGCACCGACTTGGATGTGAAGGTCGCATCAGTTTGTTTGTGAACATGGCGGACAGTCGGGCGGCTGCGCTGGCGACCTACGATCGTATTGCAAAAGTTGCGCAGAGATTTTTAGATTATTCTGTTGCCAACGGTGGCTACATGTTGCATGATAGTTCTGTGGAGCGGGCGGTGTTGGCGCGGAGCCCGTTTGTAATCCACGAGCCTGGGTCGAACGCCAGCGCTTGCATTGCTGCGGTAGCGGCATCACTCACGAAGAGTGATGTGACACCGCGGCGTCGCGGCGGCTTGTTACAGCGCGTGGCCGGTTTGTTCGTGTAGCGGTATGATCTAGTTCGAGAGGACGGCTACCGAACCACAGTGAACTTCTTTTGATGGCACGGCAAGGACGCCGGATGCTTCTTGGAGAAGTTCGCGCCGGGTAGGCACTGGAGGGGTTCGCTCGGCGAGAGCGTGCTTGCTCTTGCGTGTGTGTGATGCGTCGGTTGCGACACGGATGTTGCCAAAATGATCGCTCGATATGCCGGTTCTGTTCTGGGCTTGTTTGCCTTTAGCGTGACGGTTTTCGCCGGGCTCGTCGTCCAAAACCCCATATCCATTACCCTGGAGCGCGGCGTCTTCGCGCTTTTTCTGTTTTGTATACTTGGTTTCGTGCTTGGCGCTGCGGCGCAGATAGTCGTTCGAGAGTTTGAGCGCAGTCGCGAGGCGGAGATAGTGAAACGTTACGAGCCTCCCCCGGGTGACACGGAAGTCACGCCGACGGAGGCCGAGGCATCGTTGTCCGAAGGGGAATTGACGGGTGCATAGGCACCGTTTCGACGGACACGATATGAGAGGCAGGCAGGTCGCGCGTGGTCCTGGGATGACCCACACGCGGCGATGCGCAAGGAAGCGTGAGGAGCCCAAATCCATGCGAGCAACGAAGAAGAGGCCGGACATGACCGCTGTGTGGCGCAAGTACAAGCGCAAAAAAACATCGGCCGTGCGTAATGAACTGATGGAAGTTTTTCTTCCCATCGTCAAGTACAACGCAGAGCGGATCGCCGCGAAGCTGGCGGATGAGATCGAAAACGACGATCTTGTGTCGGCTGGCGTCTTCGGATTGATGGATGCGATAGACGCCTTCGATCTCAACCGGGGGGTAAAGTTTGAAACCTACTGTGCGCCTCGAATCCGCGGCGCGATTCTCGACGAGTTGCGTAGTATGGACTGGGTACCCCGTCTCGTGCGGAGTCGGTCCAGCAAGCTTGATCGCGTATCGCGCCAGTTGGAGGCCACACTCGGCTATTCTCCGGGTGAAACGGAGATTGCGGAGCACCTCAATCTGCCGAAAAACGATCTCAAAAAGCTCATTCGTGATGCGCACGCCGTGTCACAGATATCGCTGTCGCGAAAATACAGCGAAACAGACTCCAACAAGGATGTCTGCGAGATTGATGTCATCGAGGACAAGCGTGGCCGTGACCCGGTTCGTGATATGCAAAAGCGTGACCTCAAGGAACTGATTACCCGTGGATTGACCCGGGCGGAGCGACTGATTCTTATTCTGTATTATTACGAAGAGATGACGATGAAGGAAATTGGCATCACGCTCGATCTGTCAGAGAGCCGTGTGTCTCAGATGCATTCGTCGATCCTTCGCCTGCTGAAGGAGCAATTGGAGTTACGCAAGAAAGAGCTTGTCAACTAGCGCGGGCCACCACCTTCCATTGTGGGTTGGTGCGGGCGGTGGTTGGTTGGGTGATGTCTGCCCGTGGTAACGAGTACCGGTAGAGAGGTATGCCTGGTGCCAGCCGGCCCGCAGACCGGTGCGAGATAGGGGCTCGTCCGTTCGTTGGTATGTGATTGATAGATCGGAGTGAGCACATGGCCGAGATTCCATCGGACCTCGCTTCGTCAGCAGCGCAAGCGGGATTCCAAGCCAGAGAAGTCGGTAAAGCGCGTGCGGCCCGGGCGGCTGGTCAGGCGCAGGCGGCCGTTCGTCAGGCTAAATCGGCGGACGAGCTGGAGGTCACCGTCGAAATAAGCGACGAGAACACGAAAGTCTCGGCCGATGCCGAAGGCAGTGGCAGCCAGGGGCGCAGCGAAGAGGAAACCGCATCGGAGCAGGGACCGCCGGATGCCGATGTCTCCTCACCCGGCCTCACCACGGACGAGGACGGTCGGCAACACCTTGACTTGCAAGTGTAGTTGACGCGCGCACGTCGTTCGCGGATCCATCCCCCATCTTCTACAATAACCGGTATGAAGTTCACGAAAATGCATGGGCTCGGTAACGACTATGTGTTCGTAGACCTGTCGCGGGAGTCCGTGGAGTGTCCCGCCGATCTGGCACGCCGCGTGTCCGATCGACACCTGGGCGTCGGAAGTGATGGGCTTATCCTGATCGGCCCCTCGGATGTGGCCGACATCCGTATGGACATGTACAACGCCGACGGATCGCGTGCGCAGATGTGCGGCAACGGCATCCGATGCGTCGCCAAGTATGCCGTGGACCGGGGTATGGTGAGTGCTAACGAACTGACCATCGAAACGGATGACGGATTGAAACGCGCGAATTGTATACAGAAGGCGGGCGTTGTGCGAGAGGTTCGGGTTGACATGGGGGTGCCGAGTTTGGCTGCGCGCGATCTGCCGGCCGGGGTAGACGGTGATCGCTTGATCGAGTATCCGCTCCGTGTGGAAGGGCACGAATTCAACGTGACCTGCGTGTCGATGGGCAACCCCCACGCCGTGCTTTTCGTGGACAAACTACATACGGTGGATCTGGTATTACTCGGGCCCCTCATCGAATACGCAGATATTTTCCCCGAACGAATCAATGTTCATTTCGTGCGGGTCGATTCCTCTGATCGGGTGACCGT
>JAJRSP010000029.1 GCA_024278775.1 Planctomycetota bacterium | reverse complement strand
CCCAGAGTTGCGCGTCCCCCAAGCCGCAACTGGTCAATAGCGATATCGCCTCGGTGAGAGGCTCCCCGGCGGCGACCCCATCCACCACGGCCACCCCTGGTGGAAACACCACGTGCGGTGCGTCGCAGGCCAGCGGGCACGCCTCGGCGATCATCTCCAAGGCCGAAGACTTTCCGCTGCCGGATGGACCGACCAACGCGACAATCCGCCCACGAACGAGTTCCACCGACACGTCATCCACGAGCTGAACCCGCCCCGTCTCCAGCCCGATGCCAAAAACGCTCGACACCTTCCCGGTTCGGGCCGAAGCCTGCCCGACGCGACAATCCACCTCGCAACCCAACTCGACACGATGACCTCCGCCATCTGACGCATGGGGCGGACTCCAAGCAGCACCGACCCCCTCCGCGTCCCGCTGTCTCATGGTCACCCTCATCCCCATCCCCAAGGCACCATAACCCTTCGTCCAAATCCGCAGCATGCAGCCCGAACAAATACCTAATATACAACGTGATTATTGCTTGTCAATATCTCTATTGTTGGTGTGCGGCTGTTTTTGACGGACTTATCCGGCATTAGAGGGCGGTGGAGGTAATAACGGCCACTGCAAGGCCGTTTCGGTCACAATCCTCATGGTTTTCCGCCAGCGATGGGGGTAGCAGGGGAACATATTCCTCGGTTCCAGCCGAAAAGAAGGCGATTCACGCCAGCAAACATGAAAGCTAGGGCATATTTTTACAATCTTTAATGAAATTGTCGTCGATTCGGTCGGGAGCTTACGCGGGGTTTCGACGGTCGTGCGTCTCACGGGCGGGTTGAAAGACAGCGCGGTGTTACGGCTTGCGTTGTGATGGGGCGGGAAGAATTGGGAGTTTGTCGAACTCCTCCTTAAGGCGGCTCAGGTCCAATTCTTCAAACAGCACGGCCGGGGAGATGATACTCACCGAGATGTTGGACACCAAGTTGTACACCTCCGGCTCGCGACCGGAGGCGATGATGTGCTTCATCGCTCGATCACTGACCGTTTGAAACTGAAGCCCGCGTACCGGTTCTTCGTGCCCGTCTTCCGCGTACACCTTGTAGGCGTAGATGGGCACACCCAGTTGGGTGAAGTCGCCGTCGCTCATAGTGGCGACGCGCAGCCCGTAGGGCAGCCCCTCATCGCGAACCTCTTCAAGCAGTTCCTGTCTGAGTTCATCCGTTGCCAGGCCGTCTTCGTCGCGAATGTACAGGCACCCGATGGTGGCGTGGGCGTCGCCGAAGCCGCCGTTGCGACCGTGTCCCGTCGAGCGAGTAACCTTGCGCGTGGGCGCGCGAGCGGCCACGAGGTGTTTCAGCTTACCGTCTTCGATGATCGACACACGCGAGGCGGGCACGCCTTCATCGTCAAAGTCATACGCCCCCGCAAGCAGTTTGTAGCCCAGACGTTTTGGACGCGGATCGTCGTACACCTGATAGGATCGCGGCAGCAAGCGCAGACCGAGTTTCTTTTCAAAAGACGGGCTGCGCCACTGCGCCCCAAGCGGTACGGCGATGGCTGCTACGTGATCCGCGAGGAGCGCCTGAAACACCGCCCCAGCCGCCTTCGGCTCGAACAGCACGGGACCGGTATACTGTTCGAGTGGATCGGCTTGGGTCTGCGCGATGAGCTTCTCGCAGAGTGCGTCCACGTCTTTCAATAGCTGTTCCACCGGAGGAATTTCGTCCACCGATTCGCACAAGTAGGTGCGACTGTCGAAGAGCCGCATGCCGTCGTCCGCTTGGAGTTCCGCGTCGATCTGCAACAGACCGCCGGCATCACCGGTCCGCAGCCGTGACCCTTCCGAGTTGATGAGCCAGTCCGTAGCCTCCCCGGCGATGAAAGATACCTCGGCGTCTTGAATCGCCGGGTGATCGTTAAAACGGGCCGAGATACGCTTGAGCGTTTTGGTCATGACCGCCTCATCAAACGAAAACGTGCGGTGCGGCTGGACGAAGGTGACGGCGTCGCCTGGCGCAAAATCATTCGGGCGATCGGTCACGTTTTTTTCTTTGAGGTAAGCCTGTTTCGCGGTGAGCGACTGTACGGCCCGCTTGTAGTCTTCATCCAACACGAGCCAAATCGCCTGCCGGATGGCGTCATAGTCGTCATCCAACGGTAACGGTCCGCCGTAGCCGAAAGGCTGTTGAAAGTTGGTGTTGTCCAGCTCATAGGAGCCGACGTGGATGCGGCTCTCGATGATGCGCGAACGTTCGTGATCGGCGCGAACCAATCCGCCGTAGGAGGCAGTCAACCGGGTGGCCTCACGCTCGGTGACCCGAATCTGAAGGAAGTAGGGTTTGGGCAGATCGTCGATCGACAATTCGGACATGGTCCGTGTCAGCTCATCCACCGAAGCCCGCATAATCACATCCTGCGCAGAGGCATCCCCCGGTGCCGATGCGGCGGCGGTCGCAGTGGGAGCGAGCGCGGCTCCGCATATCGCCGCCATGATCGCCGAAAACGCCGTCGTATGAAGTGCCCGTGGTTTCAATGCGGTAATCTCCTTGTGGTCGTCCGTGAACTCGCGCGACGATACCGGCGTCAACATTAGGATGGTCCGTTCCCGGTCGGGGCTACGGCCGTGGATATTTGGCGAAGCGGAGACGGTAGGATCGGCGGCCGATCTTGTGACCGCTGCCGTTTTTCGATCTCGATCGTGGAGACAAGAATGCTGGGCGAGATGGCCGACACCGGCACCCATCCAGACTCCGCACCACACGTTCCGTTAAAAACCGCCGGATCATCACCGGTATATGTAATCTTGGCGAAGGAGGTCAGCGGCGTGCCCACCACGTCCACCCCACGGATCAGCTCATCCGGCCGGCCATCTACAAAGACGCGATATACCACCACCGGCAACACCTTGAACGACTGCGGGCCTTGCCGCCCGGTCATGGTGAACCCACCGGATATGTCCTCGAACAACAACCCGTATGGCTTGTCTTGCCGCCGGCACTCCTTGATGAGCTGTTTCCGCAAGCCGGCGAACGACGTCTGTTTTTCTGATTTGACAAGAAGGTTGGCTTGCCGCGACACGACGGCGTGCCCGGATTGCCGCCGGCCATGCCCGTTGGAACGCGGAAACCGATCCACCGGACGACGGGACATCAGAAATGTGCTCAACACACCATGCTCGACAAGCGTTACGTTTTCCGCCGGTACGCCTTCATCGTCGTACTGGTAGTAGCCTCGAAGATCAATATCTCCCAGCCGATCCAACAGCGGATTGTCGTAAACGCTCAAAAACTCCGGCAGCACGGGTTCGCCGATTTTCTTTGTGAAGGTTTGTCCTTCCGTCACATCTTTCTGGCGGTGTCCTTCGATCCGGTGACCGAAGATTTCGTGAAAGAACACTGCGCTGGCCCGGTTACGCAAGATCGCCGGACCGACGTAGGGCTCTGCCAACGGCGCTTTTCGCAGCGCGAGTACCTGCTGGATCACTTTTTGAAAAGCCGCTTCGATTTCCGCATCCCCCGGTAGGCCGTTGATGTCTCGGGCGTTGAAGTCGGTCGATTGCGAAAGGTCCATGCCATCGTCGGCCACCGTGGTCGCCTGAAGCGTAAGACGGTATCTCGTTTCAGATGTTTGGAGACGCGTCCCCGTGCTATTCACCATATACCTTGTGCCGGCATAAGCACCGAGGATCACCCCCGACTGATATATCAGCGGATGTTTCTTGGCGAGCAACGAAATGCGCCGCAGCCGCTTGGCCCAGGCTTCAGCGTCCACCGCCAGCGCGGCCACTGCATCGTAATGTTGGTGTGCGGGTTCCTTGCTGAAGTCGTCGGATTGATCCTCTTCCTCGACCTTGACCTTCAGGTTTGTCTTGATCTTCGCCAACCGGTGGGCCGCACGCTTGAAGATCCGGTCGGTGTGATACCAGAGCGCATGACGAATGGCGTTCGGCTCACCATCCATGGCGATCGGAATGGCACCGCTCCCGGATTCGTGCGAGGCACCGCCACCGCGTAACTGGTGCGTGTTGTCCACCGCATAATCCCCCACGCGAAGGTCAATGTTGAGGTTGCGTTCGGTGGTGACTCGACGCCGACTTAGGGCACCCAGGCTTGCGCCGATGACCATCCGATGCTCGTCATACACGGTGTAGTTGAGGAAATAGGGCTTCGTGCCGTCTTCGCTGACGAGGTGGGCCATCGAATAGTCGAGCTCGCCGGCCATCAGGCTGACAAGCGGGTCCGGTTTGATCTGAGCAGCGGTACTCGTTTCCGCTTGAACGCGCGCGGCGACCAAGAGACACCCCATCAGCGTGCCGGCCATCGCGACATTACACCGTTTGATATAGGTCATAGACATTTCACTTGCAGCGGGTCAGGTTTTCGGGATCTTCCCTCGCCGATCACGGCGCGAAGTCATCGGTCTTTTTATACCCCTTCGGAACCACCACCGCGAATGGATCTCTCACAAACGACGGATTGATCTTCAGGTGGCTGATGGTCAGCTCGGTGGTCCCTTCTTCCCCTTTGGGATTTTTGTAGGTATGCACGATTCGGCGCGGAAGGTAATCTTTCTTGGCGATGTAGTACGACACGGCCGGCGATGATTCGCCCTTGGCATAGACCACGTAACACGCCTCACCATGCACCTCGGCTGCGCCTTTGAGTTGCACGACCCCGGCCTTGAGGGCGTCGTCGAACGGATCCGGCATGGCAAACTCGTGCATCAACACACGCTGGATGTTGCGGCTGTTCGACCCCAACACCAGAGGGTCCATGTCTTCATAAACCGTCTTGGTTTTTGAATCGATCAGGAAATAGGTGTCGCCGTTGGAGCCGGCCGCGAAGGTCTGCGTCTCCTCCGAATCGCTTGGGGCGATGGTGACTTCGCACGAAAACGGATCGATGTCCCATTGGCTGCGCTTCCCGATGGTGGCGATGCCTTCTACCTTAGGCACCATCGATTCCACCCAATGGGTACCCCGGTAGCCGGCGGTGTAGCTAACCAATTTCACGTTCTTTAGCGCCGCTTCCGATTTCTTCAGAATCTCGACCGCCTCGCGCGATACACCTTCCGTCTTCTTGCTACCGTCAGCCATCACCGTAGATGCCGCCGCCAACAGCAGCACCCATCCGAATGTTCGCGTCATCACATGTCTCCGTATGAGCTTCCCGCGGCGCGATCCACATTGCCCGAACCCGCACCACCGCCCGAACCCACCACGCCGGCCGATCGTACCGCTTTTGGTGGTGTTGTTCCACCGGGCATCATCCGCCGGGTGGATCTCGGATGTACGACCGAATCGGCGACCGTGGCAAGCGGTAGGGCAGATCGTTCTCCCGCCCGACCCTGATGCCGCCAAAGTGTCTTCCCCCCAGGGATCTCCGGCCCGTTAACGACTGATTGCCTTCTACGGTGGCGAGACTAAAAGCACTGGTTTACACTGCGCTGGCATGATTGTGTTGATTATTGTGGCTGTAGGCGGACCGTTCCTGTTGTCCGCCGTGACGACCGCCGTGGTCCGATCGCTCGGACGGCGCGCCGGGTTCGTTGACAAACCGTACGCCCACAAAAGTCACGAAAAACCCACCGCACTCGGCGGCGGCGTCGCCATTTTTGTCGGCGTGGCCCTGCCCGTGGTGATCGGAACCGTCTTGGCGCGCGTCTGGTCACATGGCGACGTTCCGTCATTCGTTCCGTTGTTGATTCGCGATCACCTCGACGGCATGAGTTCCAAATTACCGGTTGTCCTCACGTTAATGGCATGTGCGGCCGTGCTTCACGTCATCGGTCTGATCGACGACCGGCGGGCGCTCGGTCCGGTACCGAAGTTCGTGGCACAGTTCGTCGTGGCGCTGGTCACAGCGTGGCCTCTCGGGATTCGCATGTTTGAGTTTTTGCCGGTGCCGGCATCCATCGCCGCCACAGTGTTTTGGATTGTGTTGATTACCAACGCCTTCAATTTTCTCGACAACATGGACGGACTCAGTGCAGGAGTCGCCGCGATCGGGGCGGCCATCTTTGCCGTCGCCTCCATGTCGGCCGGTCAGATTTTCGTGCCGATCCTTGCATGGGTGATGGTGGGCGCGCTGCTTGGTTTTTTGATATTCAACCGCTCCCCTGCGAGCATCTTCATGGGGGACGCGGGAAGCCTGGTGGTAGGCTATCTCATGGGCGTGGTCACCATCTTGACGACGTTTTACGATCCGGCACAGAAGCTCCAACCCATGGGGGTGTTCGTGCCGCTCGTGGTGCTTGCGGTCCCGCTGTATGACGCCATCAGCGTGATCACGCTACGCCTTCGCGCCGGCGAGAGCCCGTTTCGCGGAGACCACCGACACTTCTCCCACCGACTGGTGAAACGAGGCATGTCCCGTCGCGGTGCCGTCTACACGGTGTACCTCGCCACCGCGGCCACGGGACTTCCGGCGATCGCGCTACCGCGTGTGAGCTGGACCATCGCCACGATGTTGCTGCTGCAATGCCTCTGCGTGGTCACCATGATCGCCGTGTTGGAACACGCCGACACAGAGCGAACCTGACCCGGCACGCTTCCCGGACGAGATACAGCGTGCTAAAACGTACCCACAAGCGGAATCGCCGTAATGGCTACGCCCCCATCGCGAACGACGCTGTAGTCGCTGGGACCGGTGACCTCTCGTAACCAATAGGACGCGCCGTAGCCGAATTCGAGTGTCTTACCGTCATCCATATCGTTGCGGTCAAAGGTCATGGGCGTGGGATGGATGGCCACCGGCACGCGCTGGATGAGATCACGAGCATTTTCGGGAACGGGTGCCGGCAGGTTCACATTCCAAAAACCCGGCCCGGGAAGCGCTTCTTTCGCGAGCATGTCGACGATATACCGGCAGAGGTCGCTGGCGGCCTTCCAATCCGTGTCCACACCGGCGCGCAATCCCTGCGACAAAGCGATCGACGGTACGCCCAGTATCGCCCCCTCTCGTGCGCCCGCGACCGTCCCCGAGTAGAAGGTGTCCACGCCGGCATTGGCCCCGCGATTGATCCCCGATACGACGAGTTTGATCGGACGGTCTACCAAAGCGGTCCACGCCAATCGGACACAGTCGGCCGGCGTACCATCCACGGCGAAAGCCGTTTCAAAAAGATCACTCGGCCGACGCTTCACCGTTATCGGGTTACGCAGCGTGATGGTGTGGCTGCATGCCGAACGTTCATCGGAGGGCGCTACGACGTGAATCCGCCCCAGATGCTTAATGGCCTCGAACGCGGACTGAAGGCCCGGTGCGTCTATCCCGTCATCGTTGGTGAGCAGTATGTCCATCATGTTTTCCGAGGCACTCTGGTCCGATTATGGTCAGCGTTCTTATGAGTCAGGTACGACCTTGCCGACTTCGTCGGATCTATTGTACGTTTCCCACAGGGGTTCGCGCTCCAGCTTCCCCAGGCCTCACAACCCGAACGTCGGCCACGTCGGCGCGGGTTTGCGTGACGCAGCGGGGGCGAACCGAACTCAATGGAAGCAAGCGTACCGCAATTGATCGCCGTGCGACAGCGCGATACGGTGGCGGTCGCAGAGGGGGTGTCATGAACAAACAGGCCACTCAGATTCGTGAGCCGACGGCCGCGCTGCCGGCCACCGCGCCACAGGTGCGTATCACGGCTGGTGCCGGAACCGCAGGACAAAAAACCTGGAATCTCAGACGCCCGGTGACACTCGTCGGCTCACGCCGCCCGGCTCATATTGTCCTACACGATCGCGCGATCAGCAGTGCCCACTGCGTGATCGTCAACACCGGTACGGAAATCCTTCTCAAAGATTTGCACACCTCCGGAGGAACGCTCCTCAATAAAGAGCCCATAGATATCACCACGCTGTCGGATGGTGACGTGATCGTGGTCGGAAGTGTCAAGATTCAGGTGGCCATCCAGACACCGGAGAGTGCGGCGGATGATTCGGCGTGTGGATTGGCCTATGCCGACCCGACGAAAATGACGCTTCCTGTGGACGTGCGGCTGCTCCATACGGAAACCCACTGGTTGATCGAGGACGCCGTGGCGCTGATCGGCCGACATGACGATTCGGCCGTACGTCTGGATCAAGAGGACGTGGCGCGGCGGCACGCCATATTGTTTCGCTTCGGGAAGGAGTTGGCCGTCTATGATCTGGGCGGCAAGAACGGTATCTACGTAAACGGACAGTGCTGCGCGATCACGCCGCTGGTCCATGGTGATTGCATTACGGTGGCCAAATTCGGACTGGCCATCAACCTTTTGGATACGGAGGACATGGAAGCGTCCCCGCTATCCCATACCGCCCCCGAACCGAAATCAGCCTTTAGCCCCCTGTTGTTTGCCAGCCAAAGTGATGAGGAGGGGGACGACGAGGATTGCGAGGATGAGTCGTCCACCACCGAACCAAGCCCGTTACCCACCACCGATGATGAGGACATCGTGCGTCAGGCGCTCGACAACATCGATGAGAACCTGGCTGATGCCTGGGAACGGGTGAATTCGTGGCAGACCCGTTTGGAAAATGACGCCACCGCCATATCACGGCAGGAATTGGACCTGGCCGTACGCGCCGAGGAACTCGACGCACGCGATGCCACGATCCGCGGGCAACTGTTCGATGTCACGCAATTCAACGAGGAACTGAAGCTGCGAGAGAGAGACCTCTCACGTCAGGCCGCCCAGTTGCAGGCCAAACGTGATGAGCTGATGGCACGCGAGGCCGCACTGGAAGAGCAGGAGAAAAGCCTTCGAGACCGACAAGCCGACACGCAACGACGTGAGAACGCCGCGGCCCAACGCTGGACCCGGCTTCGCACCACCAAGTGTGCGAAATGCGGGACGCCGATCCGCCTGAGTGCGAACAGTCCGGAGGCCATCGCTACGAAAAACGGCAGCCCTCCGCCGCCGGCGAATCACGACCCATCGTGATGGCGCGTGGTTCAGGCATGCAAAACCCGTTTTCCACCAATACCGGGCGTATCGCCTCGGCGCCGTTCACCCGGAAGCCAACTACATCGCCATGCCCGTGATGCGTGCCTGGAACACGAGTTTGTCGTCGCAAATGCCCTGCGTATCAGACACGACCCGGCGGGGGCGGTCTTCCACGTCTGTGACCAATATGTAAAGACGAGCCGGCGGCTCCACCGTACCGCGAAACTTACACGCATCGACCGCCCCAAATCCGAGAAACCGGGTAGAGCCCGACACCACACCAGAAAGGATGGCCGAGGCTTGGGCAGCCATTTCGAGCATCAGCACACCGGGGAGCAGTGTCCGACCCTCTACGTGTCCACGAACCCACCAGGCATCCATACTGACGTCGACAAACGCCACCGCGCTACGAGACACCTTGTCGAGAGAGCAAAACCCATCCAGCACCTGGAACTCGTAGCGCTGGGGTAACCTCTCGTAGATTTCCGATTTGCCCATGCATACATGGGTCAGATCGCATGCGTCGAGATCAATTAACCGTGCTGGGGGCATAACGGGCAGACCCTATCCGTGACTCGTTGAAACGTGGGAACACAATAAGCCCGCTGCGGCACCGGTCCGGCGTCATAGAGCGCAAACCGATACTCCACTATGCGTCCTATGGCAACGCGGTTGTCTTACGCGGCCGAGTCCGACGAGCGGACTTCGAGAATTTTCTTGCGGACGTTCTGCGCGGCCTCTTTCACGTCCTGCATGGCCTTGCGAACCCGAGTTCCTGCAGCCTTGTTACCGCCCGAAGCTTTTGCGACATCATCTGCAGCGGCCTCGACGATTTCCTTAAGCCGTTCGTAATCCTCCATGTATCCGTTCTCCAAGTAGAGGTAGTCGGAAAAATTGGATCCAGCGCCACACGCCCGCATCCGTTATCCGTTTTGCGGCGCGAAGCCTATCAGAGCATTCGTACCGTTGGAAGTCTTTTCTTCAACGAATCGCCACTCACGACCCCAAAAAGGCGTTTATCTTTCCCGATCTTTACACGACAATAAAAATATAATCGTCATCTTGAGGCACAACAGCCCCGCATCATTATTTGTATTCTATTTACTGTAAATAGGTTGTATCATTATGGAATTTCGTGACGCCGCTTGACCACTCCATCCGCGTTAGCAACACTGGGGTTAACGAAAAAATGACTCCGCAGGGTTGATATGGCCTTCTGCAAGGGCTCCACGGACGAAAAAGATCCGTTTTCGGACGTTGGTCATTACTTGAAGCGATCCAAATCTCCGATCCGATGATGAGCGCACGGGTGCGCGCGTATGCGTTTCCGGAAGTACGTGAGAGTCTTCCTGCATATAGACGGTGCCAACGAGATGATCGATAAACGATGTACCGGTGGTTTTCGATTTCGTGGAGCGCGTTTGCTTTGCCTGACCCTATGGGCGATGCTCGGTATGTGGCCTCTCGACGTAGTGGCTCAGAACGCGGTTTCTGTTCAGACCCGGCATGTGGAGATCGACTATACCCTCAACCGCGAGGCATTGCCGATTCAGGCCGTCGAGATGTGGGTGACGGCCGACCGAGGTTCGACGTGGCAGTTGGTCGGCCAAGACCAGGATCTCGTATCGCCGGCTACATTCGATGCACCTTCGGAGGGGCTTTTCGGACTTTTCCTCATTATTAAGAACGCCACTGGACCGTCGAGCCTGCCCCCAACTGCGTCTACACCGCCGCAACGCTGGGTCTTTGTGGACGAGACGCCTCCGGTCGTACAGCTACATCCGCTGCAACAAACTGTGGCTTCCGGTGATCGTGTGGTGCAGATTCGGTGGACGGCCATCGACTCGTTTCTCCCAGACCGTCCCATCGAATTGCAATACCGGACGGCGGCAGGTACCGACTGGTATCCTGTGGTACCTGGTCCTCTGCCCAACACCGGACAGTTTGATTGGCACACACCGCCGGACCTGTCTTCCCTGGCCATACGTGCGGTCGTGCAGGATCGCGGCGGACATCGCGTCGCCAGCGAACCGGGTTACATCACGATCACGCCTCCGACACTGCCCGCCGCCACCCTGGCGTCCGGCTCGCCATCGACGACTTACCAGCGTCCGTCGGGCCAGACCATGTACGGATATGCTTCGCCCACCGGACAATCGGGATTCCCCACGAGCAACATCGCCATTCCATCTTCGGCGCTGACGGGATCACCCCGGGCCAAGCAGTTAGCGAATCGTTATATGGTGGAGGCGGCCACCCTGCGTGACCAGGGGGACTTGCAGCGAAGCGTCGCGCGACTTCGAGAGGCGGTCCGGCTCGACCCGGATCGAACGGAAGCGTTTGCTGAGATGGCGAGCATGCTTTATCGTCTGGGCGATTTTGACCGGGCGATGAGCGCCTACGACATCGTACTCAGGCAGGAGCCGGCTTCGCGTTCAGCGTTGTTGGGGGCAGCAGCGATCTTCAGTCATCGTAAGGATTATGTGTCGGCCGAAAAGAATCTTCGGACGGTGCTGCGTAATCGTCCCAACGACGCCGAGGTGTGGATGAACCTTGGCGATATCGCGATTTACCAGGGAAATGAAGGTCTTGCGCGAGAAAGTTACACCCGTGCCACGCAGATTGATCCATCAGCTACCAAGATCATCAGCGACGCCAGATCACGGTTGCTTCTTATGGATAACTCGTCACGTACGTTTCGTAGCGGCGGGTAAGTAGGCACGGATCGAACTACACGGGGAGCCGAAAGCTCTGTAAACAGCGGTTATCATGGCGCCACACACTCCATCAAACCACTCTGTGTATGCCATCGTCGGCGGCGAGCGGTTTTTGCGCGCCATCGCGCTGAACGATCTACTCTCAAAGCTTTTCGGATCGGCGGAAGCGTTGGATCCCACGTCATTCGACGGCACGGAGGCGGAACTTGTCGAAGTGCTCGATGACGTTCGAACGGGGTCGCTTCTGGGCGACCCGCGCGTGGTGGTCGTGGATCAGGCGGATGCGTTCATCAAGGCGCACCGTGAAAAACTAGAGCGGTATTGTGCCGAGCCTTCTCCTACCGGGGTGCTCATCTTCTTATGCCAGGCGCTGCCGGCCAACACACGGCTGTATAGGATCATCAAAAAACAAGACGCGGTGTTGAAGTGCGAAGTGCCTAAGAAACTTGCCATGCTCGATTGGATTGTGCAACGCGCGATACGGGTCTACGGCAAGCGGATGACCAGCGCGGTCGCCAGGGAACTGCGAGACAACATCGGCGATGGGCCGGGTCTGCTTGACTCCGAGCTGGCTAAGCTCGCCACGTTTGTCGGCGATCGTGACACGATCACACTGCAGGACCTGGAGGCCATCACCGGCCACCACCGTGAGGAGATCATCTTCGGAGTGATGGACGCGATGCTATCCCGTGACGTGAGCCGGGCGCTGTCGCTCTGGCGGCAAGTCTTGGCCACGGATCGATCGGCCAACAGCCCCAAGTCCGTCGGCGGTTTGGCGGCGGCGATGAGACGGTGGCTGCAAGCGCGCCGATTGGTGGATAGCGGTCAGAGTGTGCGTGCTGCGGTGCAGCAGGTATGGATTCCTAACGGAGATGGACTCCTGCCGCGCGTTTCCACGACCACGCTTGAAAAGATGCAACGGGACCTCTTGGCCGCGGAACTGACCACGCGATCAGGTTTATCCGATGTTCAGACAGCGGTTGAAAAATGGATTGTCACGCACGGCGCTGGCACCACAGCCCGGGTGGCTGGCTAGCACAGGATCAAGGACGGCACTGCTATGATTATCCTTTGTCGCAGGTTCATCGTTTTTTCGCTGGTGGCGATTCTCGCCGGCGTCTCAGGTTGTTCGATGCTTCGATTGGGGCAGCGGCAATCGACCGCCCCCCCCCAGCCGGCGATGCCGGCCGCTGCCCCGGCGCACGTAGACACGGAATCAATACAGGTGCCCGGAGTGGCACCGAATGAGGCCACCGTGGCCGCGATCGAAGAGTTCCTCGAACGAACCCGTGAGTATGCCAAGCCGGAAGGCTCGACTGGACCGGCCCCTCGCGCGATGGACCTGTCTCACCCGGCAGGCCCTACGCATTCGGTGGATTGGGATGACATGCCCGGTGCGCGAACGGTGGCCGAGCGTGTCCCGGCGTCCGCGCTGCCACGCGTCGAGGTATCCGCGGCGGTACCCGCGCCGCTGCAGGATATGGGATCACTGGCTTCGGCCACGTCCCGTCCCAACGATATGGCACCGGCACTGTTGCCGTGGCAACGCCCGTCCCTCGCCAGAGAACCGACCTCCCCGGCACCGGTAGCGCCGTTGCGCCCGACACGAGCGCCATCGCCACAGCGAACCATGTTCGCCGGCACACCGGCCACCAACGCAAGAGTTCCGGTTCAACCCGCCACGCCTTCGGCTCCTTCGGCCCCGCTGGCGCTTCCGGTGCTTCAGTCGCTGTCCGTTCGAGCGGGTGGCCCCCATGAGGCGTCCGCCGCACCGACGGCTGGTGTTTCCAATGCCCCGGTCGAGGTTAGCCTGGAGCCGAGGAAGGCTACGTGGCAGGCGCTGATTCAGGATTTGGAAGCGGACACCGAAGGTAAAACGGATATCGACTCGGCGTGGCGGCTTGGATTGGCACGCCTGGCCGCACATCGTGGTGCGCCGGCCGCGCTCCCGAAAGACGGGTTGATGAATGATGCCAGGTTGCTGTTTGATGCGCTGTTTGCGGCCGCGTCATCCATTCGAGACTTGGTCACGGATCCGGTAGCAACCGGAGAGAACGCACTGCGTGTCGTGGACACACTTCGCGAGCGGGTGGCAGATCGTTCCGACCCGGTCGTGAGAAACATCTCGCTCTGTCGTCGCGTTACGACGTTTGGCGTGTTTGAGACCATGAGCCCGGTGGACATTGTCGCGGGTCGAGCGACACAGACCATCGTGTATTCCGAGATAGACAACCTTCGTGCCCGGCAGCGTGAAGACGGTCAGTATGAAACTCGGTTGGCTACGCGGGTCGAAGTGCTCACGACAGACGGCACATCGGTGTGGGAGCAAGAGGAGCCGGAAATCATAGATCGATGCCGTCGGCGTCGGCGTGATTTCTTTTTGGCACAGCGTGTCACTTTCCCAGCCACACTGCCGGCCGGGTCATATGCGTTGAAAGTGATGGTGGAAGACTTGGAAACCGGTCGAACCGACGAGGCGATTGAACCCTTCGTGATTTCGTCGGCGTTGTCGCTCGCCGGACATACGGGGAGGTGAATATACGTAAACTAATACGTATGGATAGGTTGCCGTAGCGCATACGGGCTTCCCAATGCCCCAGCGCTCGAAAACGGATAACGCCCTGTACTTGTTCTCACGAAAAAGGTGCTTGCAAGTTCTTGGCGCAGTGTGTAAGTGGGTTAGACTTGTAGCGGGCGCATCATGGGTGATTTTTGTGAGCGGCGTGGCTCGCGGTCACTTGTTATTCGTGTCGCCAATTGTTTTGGAGTGATAAGAAATTATGAGACGGAAAATTTTTTCACTGGTTGTCGCGCTGGCGTTGGTGAGTCCTGCCCTGGCGCAAGATGTCGACACACTTGACGGGCT
>JAJRSP010000028.1 GCA_024278775.1 Planctomycetota bacterium | reverse complement strand
GTATCCGTAGCCGGGATAGAGCACCCATCCGCCCGCACAAACCACCAGAAACGGAGGTTTACATGGAGGAGCCAAACTACCCGCCGAGATCGGCACCAAGTATACGGACAATGTCCGAACGGCTCAGCGTTCCGGCACCGGGGTGAGAGTTCTCTTTGAGCTGATTGCCTTGCTCATCAATGAACCGATCCAACTGTTGCACATCGACAAGAACACGAGAAGCCCCCCCCGAGCCCACCGTTGCCAGAAAACTCGGATTCAACGGATCCGACACGTCAATCACCTGCAACCCCAACGCCGCATTGGCCACCAGCGCATAATCGGTCACGCCGGGGGGTGTCATCTGACTCACCACATCGATGTCCACCGCGTCGCCACCCAAGTCAGCCAAGGCAGCAACCTGAACAATCTCATCGGGATTGGTAATGTCGTACACGCGGAGGCCGGCAGCCCCGGCAACCGCATACAAATAATCATGCTCTCGTGAAGGCGTGTCTGCGGTGGCTTCCACGTAGCGGGTGTAGGTATCGAGCCCAGAAACGCCCACTAAGGGCATCCCGCCAACCAGGGTCGGAGAAGAAAACTCCGGCAGTAGATCAATGACGCGAACACCGAAGTCGGGATCGGCCACATACGCCCTTGCGGCGAAGGCGGGGCCTTTTTGATGGTGTGCATAGAGCCGGACCGCCTCCGCATTGATTCCTGTAACGGTGCCGACAATCTTCGGCGCAGTGTGGTCGGAGATGTCCAGGACCACAAGCCCCTGCGGCCCCGCCGCTACAAACAGATGAATCCCCCATGGCACCGCGCGAACAGCCGTGGGAATATCCACCGTGGATACCAGTGTGGCTTCGGTGGGATTCTGATTGTCGTAGATGTTGACGCCCTTCCCGGCAGCCACCACGTACAGATAACGGGCCGCGCGAGACACATCCGCCGCATCAACATCGGCCACAACCAACGCCGCGCCAGTGGGTAGCGAGCCGGTCATATCAAAAATAGACAATCCCGCCGGACCATTAGCCGCGTAGAGGTAGTCGGCTTTGCCTGAGACCACGTTAGGCAGTACGGCAATAGCCTGCGGATCGTTCAGCGCCAGCGTAGCCAGCGGCGCGGGATGGGATGGATCAGTCTTCCGATCGAAAACATGGATACCACCAGTCCCCACGGTATAAGCCTGCTCCCGCGCCAGTGAGTAATTCCCAGAACCCAGTCCAAGCGACGGGGGAGAACGATGGCACTCGACACAGGTCCGCACCTCTCCCTTACCCCGAATGGTGTGTGGGTTAACCGGCTGGAGGGCAAGCCCCGACAGACCGTTGACCGTTTCCGGCATCACGAAATCCAACTTTTTGGTTCCGTCGGGAGCGGTAACGTCTGCAATCGGCTGACAGCCAACGATGTAGGGCGAATACTTCCCCTGCGCGTTGAGGCCCATCGCAAAGTGCTTCAGCGACACAAAAACCTTGTTTCCCGTACTAGCCTTCCCGATCTCCTCGCTTCGAGTAATCAGGTTGAGACCGGTAACGCGCTCATCGCGTTCGAAGTGGCATCCGAAACAATTGGGTGCCCAGGCGGCATGGCAAGCGTAGCACTCCATACCACCGGCGGCCTTCAAATGATTGCTATTCATCGCCGCTGCCGCTTTCGCGTTATATCGCGGCGAATCAGCATTCACAATGTCCATAACTTGCGGAATGATGTGCTTCGCCCCCGTAACCTTGGACGTCAAAACGACATTTCCGTCCGTAGCGCCCGCGACATTGGTCAGTGCCTTTCCATCCGCATCCGTAAGCGAACCCCGGGCCGTTGGCAGCCCATGACAAGTGCGACACTCGATTTTGGTCGCCTGATCCATGTGGCCGTAGATGTTCCCGTCGCCCATGATGCCCGCCTGAGTATGGCAATCGATGCAATTCAACCCTCGTTCGCCGTGCAAATCCGCCGGATTGGTCTCGGCGTCGGCGTAGTGATAGTTCCCGTTAAACTTCACATCGGTAGTCCCAACAACGTCCGGCCCGGACGGCAATCCCGGCGGCATCTGAGATAGCCCCGAAAAACTTAGGCCGATACGAGCACCCCGGTGATGGCAGTGGAGACACTGCTCCGTGGGAATCGCTCGTGTGATTTGATGGGCCAACGGATGACCCTGTTCCTGATGATCGATCGAAGTATCCGCGCTGGCCGATCGCCCGTCATTGGCATACAGCATGTGGCAGGCGGCACATCCATCAGCCCGGTAAAGTCCATCGGCTCCCTCCGCACCACGGTAGCCCTTGCCCCGTGACCAGAGATGACACCGAGCGCACGCCTGACCCGGAACGGCCGCGTAGTGCGTGCTAAACTTCGACTGATCCTGCGAGGGATCGTACTCGATCAAATCCAACAGACTCTGAACCGCCCCCGTCTCCGTCGGCACCACGCCATCATCATCAGATACCGCAAAGTTTCCGTAGATCGGCGTCTTCGTATCGGTCACACCGGCTTGATACAACCCGCCGGCATAATGGCCGGCACCGGTAGACATCAGGCCTTTCATGATCCAGTCCACGTGCGGCTCATGACATGTGCCGCACGTATCGCGAACCACACGAAGATTCGATGGATTGACGAACTGCTGATAAGGAAGATCGTAATCCAACGGAGCCGTCGTCTTATCCATAATCACAGGCAGCGTCGGCTGCACGTGAGCATCTTCCTTCGTCGCGGTCGAAAAATCTCCACCATGACATTCGGTGCAAGCAACCGAGGCCGCCGTGTGGATGTCCTCAAGTTGGCCATGACAGACGAGACACCCCGGATTGTCCTTGGTATAGGTCGTCCCTGGGATTTTGGTGCCTGGACAGCCCGCCAGGGTCACCACGAGACACAACAGAATAGTCGTGCCAGCTAGTGTCACTTTGGTAGGAGAGGAAAAGCCAGTACTCATCGATTTGCCTTCCATGTTAGATGAACAACACGAACAGATTGGCGATGCTGCATCGCACCGCACAGATTCAGGCATCCGCCGGGGCGAACACCGATCACTCTTCACGTTTCACGGTTTGTGCAAGGATGGCGACGTGACACCTGACTCTGGCAGGTGATGGGCATGGGGAGCCAGCCCCGTCCCCAACGGGTCTCGTTTCCCACTAGGTTCAGTTCCAACGAAACAGATCCTCGCACAGACTATCTCAGTCAACGCTCGGACCCACAACGAAAAAACCTGTCGGAGTCATCGTGGGACAACTGCCCATCATCTGGCACGACCGCTATCTTCGCAGCAAGCACGGAATCAACATACCAGCGTCAAGATCTCAATGCAAACACTTCTTCGAAAATGACCGACGGTGAATGTAAAGTTCACGGTAGAGCCATCCTCCTCTATCGCGCCATGTGAAATGATCCAGCGTTACAGCCAGCGGCAGGGCAGGTCGTTCTTCCGCCTCAAGGCGGAAGGTTGACCTGCCTTTTCAATGACGCTTCCCCTAATCTTTGGGTTTCGTTTGTTTGGTAGCGACATGGAGGAGGCAGTTGAACCCTCCTGTCCTGCGTTGGTGCCGCCCATGTGTCTTGCACCCGAACGGGGTCGATCGGAATGTCGACGCCCATCCTCACTCTCTTCGCAGTAATCATGTGAAATAATCGGGGGTTACAACTCGTCGAGTAATCGTTTCCAAGAATGTTTTTCTCGGGCTTGGGAATAAAGCGGCACCAGCTTTGCGCAGTGTAACGTTAGTGCCTGAACAAATCTGGCGTCTTTCTCGACGCGATCAAGTAACAATGCCAACGCACGTGCGTCCCCTACCGGAAAATATCCGCCGTAATCTTCGCCAAGCAACCCGACCGAACCGGCGATGTGGGACGAAACCACAGGAACCCCACATACAATGGCCTCCGAGACGACATTCGCACCACCTTCCATCTTCGATGTCAGGACCATCAGCCGAGAGCCGGCCAGCGTTCGCATGGCCTCTTCTCGTGGCCGGGGTCCAACCCATTCATATCGGGGGTTGGCCACACTCTCCCGACGCGCGCGACGCTCCATCTCCGCATCCAACGCTGCACCGATGTGTACCACTCGAATCCGCGACTCAGAAGGAAGCAACCGCACAGCCTCGGCAGTGAGAAACGGATCTTTAACCTCTCTTAAATTACCGATGACGCAGATATCAAAGACATCCCCACGTTTGGGGGGCGGGTTGTTCGGCGCAGTAACGGACTGATGGATGACACGGACGAGTGGTCGAAATCGCTCGGGCAGTTCGCGGGCGGCAGCTTGCTGTAGTGTAACAATTCGTGCCGCTCTCTCCAAAGAGGCAAGCACATCCGTCCCCGTGTGAAGGTCGCCGTAGACGTCCGTACCGGTCAGCGCCACAACGATCGGTTTGTCCTGCTGGCCGGCGGCAAAACGCTCGATCGCAGCCGCACTCTTTCTGGCGTGTAGCGCTATTAGCAAATCACACGGGGCAACAGGACCCGTATGCCCCTCGTTGACATCGTGGCCGAGGTCTTGAAGTATCCCAAGCCACCGCTCGGCCGTGACCCGGTTGCCGGTCCACGCGCTCGGAGGCGTCGGTGTGATGATAGCGATCCGCATGACACGATTATGCATGAAAGGAGCCATCAGTCCAAAGGCTCGAGAAGCTAACCAATATGTGTGGGGCGAATAGAAAGTGCTCCATTCGTTGATCCAGGGCGAAGTGTGGAGTTCATTCCCTATGAAGCGTAGGGAGGGTGTCGTGCGGCGTGCCGTCAGCGTTTTCGCTCAGCCCCTTTTCGCGCCGGATTTTACTTGCAATCGCGCATTCTGTCAGTGTACACTCGGGGTATGCCAGGACGGTGAGAGAAAATCGAGGAATCTGACTTGAAGGGCTTCGAGTTGCTCAACTCAATCCTGAAGCGACCGCTGGTAATCATCGTCGGTGTGGTACTTGTCTTTCCGGCGGTCGCGCACGCAGGAGCGCCCTACCTCGTCAAAGATATCAAACCCGGCTCGGGTACGGGAGGCCCCATCGAGTTGACTCTCGTTGGGGACAACCTTCTCTGCTTTTCGGGCGATGACGGCGTCGCCGGTCGGGAACTCTGGTGCAGCGACGGCACCGAAGAGGGAACCTACTTGGTCAGGGATATCAATCCCGGACCGAACGATTCCGCACCACACGCCTTTCGGGAAGTGAACGGGCTCCTGTTCTTCCAGGCCAACGACGGCACGACCGGGCAGGAACTCTGGGTCAGCGACGGCACGACGGAAGGTACGGTCCTGATCGACATCAATCCCGCTGGTGATTCCTATCCCGCCGACATCAATACCCTGAGCAGTCCGGGCATCGCTTGGAACGGGTTGTACGCTTTCGCGGCGCAGACACCGGAGGGCGGGCGCGAATTCTGGGTCAGCGACGGCACGCGCGCGGGCACGCGCAGAGTCAAGGACATTAACCCCGGCTTCAACGGTTCGGACCCGGAGTTCCTTACGGACTTCGGTACCACGCTGTTGTTTCAGGCCGAAAGCGAATTGTGGAAGAGCGACGGGACAGATTCGGGTACCCAACTCGTCAAGGACACCTTTCCAACCGGCTCCGGTATGGCGCGCAGCCTCACGCGAGTGGGTGACATCGTCTTCTTCGTCGCGTCGGACGAACCGTGGAACCGCGAGCTGTGGAAGACGGACGGCACTGAAGCCGGAACGGTCAAGGTCAAGGAGATTCACCCCACTACCGGGTCGGATCCGGGAATGCTTTTCGCCGTGGGAAGGACACTCTTCTTTGCCGCGTATGATCCAGACGATGACGTCGAGCTCTGGAAGAGCGACGGAACCGACGCGGGCACCGTTCGCGTCAAGGACATCAACCCTACCGGCTGGTCGGAGCCCGGATCGTACCTGCGGTTTGCGGCGGGAAACCGGTACTTCTTCAGCGCCGATGACGGCACCCACGGCATGGAACTATGGGTCAGCGACGGAACCGAAGCGGGAACGTATATGGTCAAGGACATCAATCCCTCGTCCGATTCCCGTCCGGCCTTGATGGTTACCGCGAACGGAACGCTCTACTTCGGTGCCGACGACGGCACGATGGGTAGTGAAATATGGCAGACCGATGGGACGGCGGATGGCACGGTGCGCATCACGGATATCAACCCCGGACCGGGCGACTCAAATCCGGGCCGCTTCGTGGTGATGAATGGCCGGATGTTTTTCTTCGCCCGGGACGGCGTACACGGCGGGGAACTCTGGGGGATGGTGGTTCCCCCGGGCCCGATCCCGGCCGTATCGAGCTGGGGAATGGTAGTGTTTGCTCTGCTTTTCTGCGTTGCCGGTTCCATCGTGGTCCGGCGGACCTATCTGTGTGACGGGTGAGATTACGAAGTCTTCCCGCGAGAGGAGTGAGAACGATGGTCGGAACAATGAAAACGGTCGTTGCAGCAGTGATTGCGTCAATCGCGCTCGTTTCCGTTTCCAACGGGCAAGCGCAGCGGGAGTGTGGTGTCATGCCGGAATTGGACGTGTACCAGGCTTGTCCAACAAAAGGCGCGTGTGACAGCGCCGGCGAGCGGGACACCTGGGACCACACGAGGCTCTTCGACGAGGACAACAAAATGAAGATCCGTGTACGGATGCACGTATTCGCCGACGACCTAGTTCTACCGGACTGGATCGTAAACAATCAAAGGGACAAGCTCGTGGCGGATTTCGCTCAGTACAACATCGAGCCGGTCGTGACGTGGCAAAGGGTGCTTGACCCTAATTACTTCCAGGTTGACACTGAGGCCGAAATTAGCGCCATGAAATCGACGTACGCCATCAGCCCGTCGACCCTGCTCAACGTTTACATCACCGATGTCGGGAGCCAACTTAATTTCAAGGGACAGGGGTTTCTCCCCTGGAACTCCGCTGGTCCCATGACGAGTGCCGGTGGGATTGTGGTGGACAAGGATGCAATCGGTTCCTTCAAGACAACGCTGACTCATGAGGTCGGTCACAATCTGGGGCTGTGGCACATTCACCATGGGTGGGACGAGGAGGAACTTTATTATCATGGACGGGGTGACGGTTGCATCCCCGGCATGCTTGAACCCTGTAACTGCTACTGCTTTGAGGCAATTGATTCATCGAACTGCGACTCAGTCGGTGATTTTTGCTGTGATACTCCGGCGACGGCGGAGCACACGACCTGTGGCGAGGCACCCACTGGTTATCCATGCGCTTCGCAGCCTTTCACTTCGGATTGGACAAACTTTATGGGCTACGCGCCGGACGGGCCGAGTCCGACGGCACCACCATGTCGAAACCACTTTTCCACGCAGCAAACTCGAAGAATGCTCTGCTGGACGTGTGACGCGGTCCAGGGATGGGTTGATGGACAGGACTGCGATAACAATGGTACGGTCGATGAGTGTGATCTCGCCCGTGGCGATGCCTCGGACTGTGACCAAGATGGTCTGCTGGACGTCTGCGAGCCAATGGAAAAGGGTGCATGCTGCCTGCCACAAAACACTTGCCAGGATGGGCACACCCAATGTTCCTGTGACGCAGTGGGCGGCACCTTCGCCGGACAGTTTAGCAAATGCAGTTCCACAAATTGCTTAGTTTTGGCGCAGTAGGGACGAGCCTGTTGGAGCAACGAGGTTATTGGTCATCGGGCTTCGGGATGTCCAAAACGGCGAGTCCCGCGCCATCATTGCTTTCGCCCAACTCCTCCTCCCGAAGGTTGTCAATCTTGTCAAGCTGCTTTTCGAGT
>JAJRSP010000027.1 GCA_024278775.1 Planctomycetota bacterium | reverse complement strand
TCGTCTTTCGTGTTGTGTGGTGTATGATGCCGCGCTATGCGGATCGGATACAACACCAACGGCTTTGCACACCATCGTTTTGAAGATGCCGTAGAGGTTCTGGCCGAAACCGGATATCGAAGCATCGCGTTGACGTTGGATTCGGATCTTCTCGATCCGCCAAATGGCGAGGGCGTCGCCCGGTGTATCAACACATCATCACCATGTCTGTCGAAGTTTGACATGCGTGTGACGATCGAAACCGGTGCGCGGTTTCTTCTTGATCCACGACGAAAACATCAACCGACGCTCGTCAGCGCTACCGCCGCCGACCGTGCGCGTCGGATGGACTATCTCAAGGCTGCCGTTGATGTCGCGGCCGGTCTTAGCGCGGACAGTGTGTCGTTCTGGTCCGGTGCCGCCGATGACGACGCGCCGCGTGATATGGTCTGGCGTCGGCTGATCGCCTCGGTGGGTACGCTGTGTGACCACGCCGCCTCGCGTGGCGTTCGTCTGGCGTTTGAGCCGGAGCCCGGCATGTTCATCGAGACGATGGCCGACTTTGAACGATTGGTAGGTGCCGTCGATCACCCCGCCCTGGGGCTAACGCTCGACGTAGGGCACGTGTACTGCCTGGATGATGGAGACCCGGCCAATCATATCCGATGCTGGCGAGAACACCTCTGGAACATTCACATCGAAGACATGAGACGCGGCGTACACGAACACCTCATGTTTGGTGACGGAGGGATGCGGTTCTCGCCGATCTTCGCCGCCTGTCGGGAGATTGGTTATACCGGTCCGGTCCACGTTGAGTTGTCGCGTCACAGTCATGATGCCGTCTGCGCCGCGCGAGAATCGTTCCATTTTCTATCACCGCTGTGTTGTGCGTAAGAGAATCGTTCTCCCATCCCAACGGGCAGGCGGGCTCTCACTGCGATGGTTGACGGTGGTCGGGGCTGTTCCTATCATCCGCCTGGCGTTTGGTGCGTGCGTGATCTCGGAATGGGAGTGAATAAATGAATGGGAAAAGAAGACTATCGAGCGTTCGACGCGCAGCGGCTTTGTGGGCTGCTGGGGCGGTATTTCAAGTCGGCGGATGCGATTTCGGTCAAATTACCGTGTCGCAGACGATCAACGCCAATGATCTGGTTATCAGCGTGATCCGAGGGGCAATCCTTGATCCGATCGACGCGTTCGTTACTGATGCCGTGAACGAAGCCCTTGGCGCGAACCAATGATGAGATCGCAAGACACTCGACTGCGTTCCAGCTTCCCCGTAACCCTGTTGTTCTTTCTAACCCTGATGGTCTTTCTAGTCGTCGTTTCGTCTGCGGCAGCGGATGTGATCGTGACCACCAACGGCAGCCGTATTGTCGGAACATTGGAGCGAATGACAGCGGAAAAGGCTGTCATCTTGACGGAATTTGCAGGCAAGCTCGACATCCCCGCCGACAAGGTAGCCGACATCATTACCGATCAGGAGGTGGCCGTCCGGTTCGACAGTGGCGACCAGCTCATTGGAAAGCTGACTGAGACGCTGGATGGGGGCGTCGTAATGCGCTCGGGTATTGGAGACATTCCCGTGGCGCGCGAGAAAATGTCCGCCGTGTGGCCCAAGGGAGCCGACAGTCCGGAGATGATCACGCTCAAACAGGAACAACAGAAGAGGTTGGACGCGGTCACCCCCAAGTGGACCACCACGTTGGAGGCCGGCGGCACCCGCACCGAGGGGAATACCGATACGATGGACGCACGCGGTCGGTTTGATGTCAAACGCAAGACCGATCAGGATTTGCTGGCGCTTTTTCTGTACGGGCAATACGCCGAGACCGACAAGATTCGTACGAAGAACGAATACGGCGGCGGGGTTCGTTTTGAGTCGAAGCTCCGGAAGGACGTCTTCTGGTACACCCGCTTGCAGTTGGAACGTGACGAGTTTGAGAATCTTGATCTTCGTACGACGGCTGCGGTAGGGTTCGTGACATATTGGCTCAATCAACCCGATCGCGAACTCAAGACGAGTCTGGGGCTGGGTTATCGCCACGAAACGTACAATGATGGCACGGTGTTGAATGACGCGCTGATCGATGTTGGGTTTGATTATCGCCTCGATTTGGCTCCGTGGGTACAGTTCACGCAGTCGACCAGCTACAGTCCGGGCTGGAGCGACTATGGTGATTATCGCCTTGATGCGGAAGCGGCACTGGTGTTTCCGTTTCGAAACGATGATCTGAAGCTCAAGACGGGAGTTCGTCACGAGTACAACTCTCGCCCGAACGAAAACAAGTTGCGCCTCGATACGACGTACTTTGCCGATATCGTCATGTCGTTCAAACCCTAGCGCCACCATAAATAGGTAGAGGTCGCCGCGTTCCGAGGGAATGTGGCTCTTTCTATTAACTTTGGGACCCGCAAGCCTTACGCGTGGCGGACGTTTGCGGTATGGTGTACGGCCTGTCTGAGAGCAATGAGCTGGTTCAACACAGAGAGAAAAGAAGATGATTGACCCACGAATGACCAAGCTGGCCGATGTCCTGATTACCTACGCCACCGCCGTGAAGCCGGGTGAGAAACTGTTGATCGAGGCGATCGACATACCCCATGAAATGACCTGCGAGTTGGTCCGCACCTGCCGCGAGGCCGGGGCCGATCCGCTGGTGACGCTGAAGAGCAACCGTATCAACCGGGCTTTGATGCACGCGGCTTCCGAAACGCAGATGGATCTGATCGCGGATACCGAAGCGCTTCGTATGGGCAAGGTCGATGCGTATATCGGCATGCGCGGCAACCCGAACATCGCCGAGTTGTCCGACGTCCCCAAAGAAAAACTGAAGATGTATCAGGACAGTGTCTGGAAGCGCGTCCACCAGGAACTGCGCGTGCCGAAAACGCGATGGGTCGTGTTGCGCTGGCCGAGCCCCTCCATGGCGCAGCAGGCCGGCAAGAGTACGGCCGCCTTCGAAGATTTCTACTTCAACGTCTGCACGATGGACTACGCGCGGATGTCCCAGGCGATGCAGCCGCTGGCCAAACGCATGAGAGAGGCCGACCAGGTGAAAATCGTCGGGCCGGGTACTGAGCTGAGCTTTTCCATCAAAGGGATCGATGCGATCCCCTGTGACGGTAAGCTCAACATCCCCGACGGTGAAGTGTTCACCGCCCCGGTGCGTGACAGTATCAACGGGACGTTGCAGTACAACGCCCGAACCATCTATCACGGCGTCATTCACGACGACGTACGTTTCGAGTTCAAGGATGGCAAGATCATCAGCGCGACGAGCACGAACACGAAAGCACTCAACGAGGTGCTCGACTCCGACGATGGGGCACGCTATGTCGGCGAATTTGCGATCGGCTTCAACCCGTTCATCACCGAGCCGATGCTGGATATCCTCTTTGATGAAAAAATCGCCGGCTCGTTCCACTTCACACCGGGCCAGGCCTACGATGAAGCTGACAACGGCAACAAAAGCAGCGTTCATTGGGATATCGTATGTCTTCAGACCGCCGAGAATGGCGGCGGAGAGATCTGGTTCGACGGCACCCTGATCCGCAAGGATGGCCTGTTCGTGACCGATGACCTGAAGGCCCTTAACCCGGAAAACCTGAAATAAGGTGCGACGGCGTCCGATCTGTTTGTCCGCTCGGGTGGGTGTACACACACCCGAATGGGATCCGCCGGCTTGTTGGGCCGTCTCACCCGACGAGCAGACATCGCGGTCCTTCTTTCGCCGAAACACGCCCCCACAGGTAGGTCACGACCGGGCAGGCCATGCCTTCGGGGCGTCGACGCGGCACTTGACGCCGGTTACCGACGGCATAGAATTTCCGCGATTTTGTCGGTTGGCGTGTCGCGTGGTACAAGATTCGGCGTGGTGTCGGCGGTGGGCCGCGCGGAGGCAGGTACGGGTACGATGGTTTGGGATCGACACCGCGGTCTCGGTGATGAGGGCACTGTTTCACACCCGACAGGTGCTCACTCCTGGTTCGTTGACACATCGGGAGAGATTCACGTTCCGATCGAGTCGATTTCGAGCCCGGTCGAGCCCTCCTGCTTTCATGAACCGGGGGGCGATGTGGACATCACCGACGAACCGAATCCCGAGCGATATCCGGCTCCTGAACCATATTCGGAACAAGAGAGTTCCGAAGACATGTCGACGTTCTACCAGGTGATCGACGATCCCGACGAATGGGACGATGATGATATTGATGAAGACGATTTCGACATTGACCCGGACATCTCGGACGACGATGATTTTGACGATGATTTAGATGACGATTTTGACGACGAGTAGCGCGAACCTTTTTGCCTCATGCTACGCGGGGTCGTGTCTCTGACTGCGAGGCCATGCGCCGATAACTTCTCGTTTCCGATAAGAGCATCAGTCAACTTGACCGGTACCACCCCCGGGTTGCTATTTCAAGCCGCCGTTTGGGCCTTCCGATGCTGCGTGTATGGCTACCGAATACACAGGACCGGATCGGCGTGCGAGCCGCACCAGCGAACGAAGCAGCAAGAGCAAGGATCGTCGGACCGGTATGGATCGACGCCGAGGCCCCGGACGCAGGCGGGGCGAGGTGCGCCGAGCGGCCGAAGAGGGCGAGATTTCGGGCGAGCTGCTCGAATTCATCATGGCCATAGACGATTACAAGCGGATCAACGAACGACCCTTCCCGAGTTGGTCCGAGGTGTTTGAGATCATCCAATACCTGGGCTATCGCAAGGTGGCGGAACAGGCGAAACACATCAACACCGCGAGTGACTCCGGCGTGCTGGATTCCCCGGCCCCTGCGGCCGAGAGGGAAGAACGCGAGGCCACCCCAGCCGAGCCGCCCGCGGCGACGGCCCCCAAAGCGCTCACGGAAATCACGTAGCACGACACATATGGTCAAGACGGCGTAAGACAGAAAGCAATGATTCTCGGGTTTGCGTTCTATGAAGCGACTTCGGGAATGCGCCGGATCGGTGAAGCAGTGCCCGCGATGGCGTGAAGTGATACCTCGGCCGTCTTAGTTGTCGATACATCGGCCGGGGGGCATGTGCCGAGCAAGTCGTCATACAGATTGGTGAGATCGCGATCGAATCGGTCGAGGCTAAATCGCTCTTCTGCCAGCCGCCGCGCCGCAACACCCATGGCACTACGCCGCTTCTTATCCCGTACCATCGTCATCATCGCATCCGCCAAAGCTTTCGGCGACTTTGATGGTACAAGGATACCTTGTACCTCTCGCTCGATGATTTCCGGTACGGCTCCGACGGACGTGGCGACAATCGGCAGACCGTGGGCACACGCTTCGAGAATGGAAATCGGCATCCCCTCGTGATGACTCGGCTGAAGGAAGACATCGCAGGAGTCAAACAGCGCCGTCTTCGCCTCACCCAGCACCGGTCCCACGTACCTGACGCAGTCGTTCAGACCTAGCGATTCGATCTTCTTTGGTAGTGAGTCCGCGTTACCCGCGGTGCCGGCCGGTCCGGCTAGTGTCATCCGAAACAGGATATCGCGATCGTTCAATAGCACGGCGGCAGACAGCGCGTCGTCAATACCTTTCCAATCGTCCATCCGCGCAAGCACGACAAAATGACAACGCTTGTCCTCATCTTCCAACGTTGCGGAAGCCGCTGAGTGGGGCATCTCTACCGCATTTTCAACAACCGTGACGCGTGCGTGCGGAGCCATTTGTTGGAGCGCGGTGTGCCACGTTTTTGACAGGCCGACCACGGCATCAGCAAAGGAAAGCGATCTAGAAATCAGCCACCGTGCGACTCGGCCGGAATGGGTAAAGAACGCGTCAAAAGACGCGCCATGGATGTGAAGAATCGTGCGGCAGCCCATCCGTCGCACGATCATCATGTCCACGACCGATCGGTAAAAAGAAAAACCACTACAGGTATGAAGGTGGACGAGACGCGCTCGTGTGCGTGTGACCGTTTGGCGTAGCAAGCCAACCTGACGCCCGTGCCGTGCCAGCTTAGCGATGACGGATTCTGGTTCGCTCGGTGCGTGACACGTGGGCAGGTGTTCGACGGTGTAGCGTCCTGAATAGCCCAGAGAAACGGCTTGGCGTACCACGCTGGTCATGCCGCCGATCGTATCCAGCGGCGGTCCCACCACGAGCACGCCGACCGATTCGTCGGCGGACGCTTTTCGTGAGTCAGACGCGGCACGGGCTCCCCATGCGGAGACACACGGATCATGGCCAACACCGCCACGCAACCCGGATTGTTCGACGACATCCATCCGCCTACCGACACTCCCTCAACGCACCGGCCGCCCGAACCGTGGCGGCATCTCATCACGCCGGTGGTATGTCGGTTTACCGGACCTTCCAGTTTAATGCGCGCCGCGTGACGGCCCGACGAACCTGGAATCCAGGATGTAGCGGCTCATTTCAGGCCCGTTTACGCTTTTTCGTAACCGTGGGTTTTTTGGGGTCGGCCGTTTTGATTCCGGGCTTTGCGTCCGCGATGGCGGAGGATTCCGGGGGCGGACCCGCTCGTTTGGCCATCACCAACCCACGCAGCTCCTCAAACAGGTCCGGGTTGTCCTTCAGAAACTGCTTGACGTTTTCGCGACCCTGGCCGAGACGGACGTCCTTGTAGCTGAACCACGCCCCGCTTTTTTTCACGAACTCATCGGCGATGGCGAGGTCGAGAAGATCACCCTCTGCGCTGATTCCATCGTCGAACATGATGTCAAACTCAGCCTGCCGGAACGGGGCCGCGACCTTGTTCTTCACTACTTTCGCGCGAACGTGATTACCGGTAATGACGTCCCCCTCTTTGATCGAGGATATGCGACGAATATCAATGCGTACCGATGAGTAGAATTTCAACGCCCGTCCGCCGGGTGTGGTTTCCGGGTTGCCAAACATGACGCCGATCTTCATGCGAATTTGATTGATAAAGATGACAATCGTCTGGCTTTTGGAAATGGCCGCAGTAAGTTTTCGCAAGGCCTGGCTCATCAGACGCGCCTGCAACGCGACATGAGCATCGCCCATAGCGCCTTCGATCTCCGCCCTCGGAATCAGCGCGGCCACCGAGTCGACAATGACCACATCCACCGAACCGCTACGTACAAGCATCTCGCAGATTTCAAGTGCCTCCTCGCCGGCTTCCGGTTGGCTCACGAGCAGTTTCGCCAGATCAATCCCGCATTTCTTCGCCCACACGGGATTCATCGCGTGCTCGGCGTCGATCATGGCGGCTACGCCGCCTTCCCGCTGAGCGGCTGCCGCCACATGTAGCGCAAGCGTCGTCTTTCCGGAAGACTCCGGTCCAAACATCTCGATGATACGTCCGCGCGGCAACCCCTTACCGCCGAGCGCAAGATCGAGCGATAACGCCCCCGTACTGATCCCATCCACATCAGCGTCCATCTTGTCGAGTTGCATGATCGCGCCCTTGCCGTAGGCCTTTTCGATCTGCTGCAATGCCCGACCCAACGCCTCTTCACGTTTGGCGGTCTGTTTGTCTTCCATAATGACTTTCATGCTACACCTCTCGCCCGCATCGGGCACGCATTAACCTAACGAACAAGTGAGAACCTTCGTATATGTCGGTCCGGCCGGCGATAGCTTCGACGCCATCAACGACACGGATTCCACGAACTGACTGAGCGGCGGATAGGTCACACGGCCCACTTCTGACCGGATTCGACCACCCGATCCGCCATATTTCGCCCGACCAATCGTCACGTGCGGCGACCAGTCCCGCCGATCGGGCGGAAAGCCTGGCATCTCCAAGGCCGAACGGATTGACGCCACCGTTTGTTTCATCACACCGGACCCGTCACTTGCGCCGGCCCAGACGATACGCACCGCGCCACCGGGCGGAAAACAACCCGCGCCTTCGATCGTGACCGAAAACAGCGAACCCTCGGTTGCGCCACGGGTCAACGCCGCGCCGATACGACTTACCTTTCGGTCGTCGACTTCGCCCAGAAACTTCACGGTCAGGTGTAGTCCCTCTTCTTTGACCCAACGCACACCATCGCACGTGGCCGCCAACTGCCGCTGCAACCGACCCAGCGCCGTCCGGACCTCGTTCGTCAGAAGAATAGCCGCAAACAATCGCAATTCACCCTCACGAGCCGAGACGTTCTGAGAAACTTCGGCGACACATACCATAATCCATATCCACAGACCTCAGCGCGAAGAGTCGCCGCAGCACCTACTCAAAACGGAGCATGCCGAGGAACCGGTCCACACGCTGGTTAAGCTGATCGCGCGAAAGATCCTTCACCCGACCCAGCGAGAAATCTTCGATCGTAAACGAGGCCGCTACCGTACCGCGAACCATCGCCCGAGCCAGTGTCTGTGGGTCATGCTTGCCCTGCGCGGTGAGGTACCCGAGCGTACCGCCAGCGAAACTATCTCCGGCACCGGTGGGGTCACACACGTTTTTCGTGGGAAACGCGGGGATCATCACCGGTCCCTCAGACGTGACCAACATCGCGCCGTGTTCACCTTTTTTGATCATCACAAACTTCGGCCCCATCGCCAAAACCGCCTCTCCCGCGTCGATCAGGTGGGTTTTCCCGGTGAGTTGGCGCGACTCGGCGTCGTTGATGATGACACCGGTGACCTGTCCGAGCGTCTCAATCAGGGAGTCTCGTTCGTTCTCGATCCAGAGGTTCATCGTGTCGCAGACCACCAGCTTCGGCGCGGTGACCTGGGCGAGAAGCTCACGCTGAAGCGTCGGGTGGGTGTTGGCCAGGAACACTGTCTCGCTGTCGGCGATAGACGGCGGCACCTTCGGTCCATGCTCCGCGAGGACGTTAAGCTCCACCGAGACGGTCTCAGCCTCGTTCATATCCCCTGCGTATTGTCCAGTCCAACGGAAGGTCTTGCTTCCCTCGCGGACCTCAAGCCCGGTCAGATCGATCCCGCGATCCTCCAGCGTTTTTCGGAAATCGGCGGGAAAATCATCTCCCACCGCCGCCACCAGCCGCACGGGCACATAGTGAGCGGCCGCGAAGCTGAAATACACGGCCGAGCCACCCAACACGCTTTCCGCACTGCCGTGTGGCGAAACCACCGTGTCGATCCCGATACTACCCGTCACCAACAACGACATTTCCTCTATTCTCCGTCAAAGCCAACTGCACCCCAGAACAGCCGCGATCCAATAAAAACCGCGTTTCGGACCCTATTAGGCCGTGCCTGGGTCGTTTTCAACACGACCGGCTGGTGACTCTAACCAATCTTCGACCACAAAGCAAGAGAAATGTTAGAAAAATGTTAGGGCTTTCGTTAGGGGCTCGGTTAGGTTCAAGTTAGGGTTGGTAGG
>JAJRSP010000026.1 GCA_024278775.1 Planctomycetota bacterium | reverse complement strand
GGTGTCCAACGTGTTGAACGGCCTGCTGACGCTGAACGCAGACGGATCGTTCGACTACACACCGAATCTGAACTTCAGCGGGAGCGACTCGTTTACCTACCTGGCGTCGAACACCGGTGGCAGCTCGAACCCGGCCACGGTGACTATTTTCGTGAGCGCAACGATTAACGCGCCGCGAATCACAACTGGCGTGATATCATTTACGAAGCAGATTATTGACACGACGGCTCATCAGACGCACGCCGTGGCCGCGGCGGATTTGGACGGAGATGGTGACATCGATGTCGTGGCCACTGACTTCCTTGATGGGTTGGTGCTTTGGTATGAAAACGTTGGATCGAACACGTTTACGCGAGCGGTTGTAGATAGCAACTTGGCCGGGGCGTACGACATACATGTGGGCGATGTCGACAGAGATGGAGACACGGACATTCTTGCCGTGGGGTACCTTGCGGGTGCGGTGGCCTGGTATGAGAACAACGGCCTGGGTAGCTTCACGAGACGGGATGTCGACACTTCGATCGCAGCCAGTGGAGCGCACTCCGTCGTTACAGGTGACATGGACCGAGATGGCGATGTGGATCTGCTGACGACCAATCAAGATGCCGGCACCATTACCTGGTACGAAAACGATGGTACCAACTTCTTTACACGACGAGTCATTGATGGTGTTGCGCCGCGTGTCAAAAGAGCTGAATTCGCGGACATTGACGGCGACGGCGATTGGGATGTGATCTCGGCCACTTTTGATACGGATGAGATTGCGTGGCATGAGAACGATGGGAACCAGAACTTTATCAAACATAGTATGGATACCACGGCCAACGGGGCCTACTACGTGTCTGCAGCCGATGTGGATGGAGACGGTGATGTTGATGTGCTGGCCGCCAGCCAATTGGATGACACGATATCCCTGTATCGAAACGATGGGGCGGGCGGGTTCGCTGCGGAGATTGTCGACGCGAGCGCAGCCGGCGCCCGAACGGTGATCTATGCGGACATTGATAACGACGGCCGGATGGATGCGTTGGTTGCCAGTGTCAACAACAATACGGTCGCTTGGCACCAAAACGACGGAGCGGGCGGTTTTTCCGCACGGCCGATCGATCTCACGGCGAATGGGGCGTATGGTGTTTTCGCGATCGATGTGGACCTCGACGGTGACACCGATGTCCTCTCGGCCAGTCGTGATGACCACGCCATCGCCATCCATTCTCAAATCAAGTCGCATTCGGTCTCGTTGGATCCGGGCAGCACGTTGGTCATCGGTCCGTCACTCCTCATGACTACTGATCTTGACGACGGTCCTACCGCGCTGGTTTATACGGTGACGGTGGCACCGAACTCCGGGAGTCTTGTGTTGGGAGGCACGCCGCTGATCCTGGGGGATACCTTTACGCAGGACGACATCAACCTGGGTTTGCTCAGTTATGTGCATGATGGTGTGGGTACGACTCCCGACGGATTCTCTTTTACGGTCACTGACGGCCGCATCGACGGTACGGCACCGGCGGCCGGTACGTTTACGTTTGGCATTTTGACCCCGGCGACCGCATTTGTGGATCTTCTGATGGACGAAGGAGCGGGTTCGGTTGCTTCGGACGCGAGCGGCAACGGGAACTTTGGAAACTTACTGGGTCCGCTTTGGTCTCTGGATACGCCGGATGGTAGTGGTTATGCGCTTCAGTTTGATGGTGTGGATGATCTCGTGGACCTAGGCGGACTCGATGTCGTGGGCCAGTCGCTCACGATGGCGCTATGGTTCAAAGCGGATAGCTTCGGAAGTGGGGCACGGGACAAGCGTCTGATCTCCAAGGCGGTGGGAACCGCATCGAACGATCACTTCTGGATGGTGAGCACGATAGCGTCGGGCAACAGCACGCGTTTGCGTTTTCGACTACGGACCAACGGTTCAACGACCACGCTGATAGCGCCTTCGGGTGATCTATTGCCCAACGTCTGGACGCACGTGGCTGCGGTCTATGACGGCACCATGATGAGGCTGTACAAGGACGGGGTGGAGGTTGGCAACATAGCGAAGACGGGTTTGCTGGATACAGACCCTACCGTTTCAGTTGCGATTGGTAATCAGCCCGTGGGTGCGGGGGCGAGATCATTCGCCGGCGTGATTGACCATGTACAGCTCTATGAACAGGCACTGACTCCCTCGCAGGTTCAGATGCTGGCTCAGGACTCCACACCACCGGTGATTCGTGATGTCCAGGTGACGGCGGGATCCAGCGCCGCGACGATTCGTTGGACCACGAACGAGCCGGCCACCAGTAGCATCGCTTATGGTGCGACGGTGTTGTATGAACTCGGAAGCGTAAACTCGACATCGTTTGTGACTGATCATTCGGTGTTGTTGACGGGGTTACAAGCAGCGACGACCTATCATTTTGAGATATCGTTAGTCAACGAAGTCGGACTGTCTATGAGCTCCGGGGATCTCGTGTTCCAAACCGACGTGGTGTCCGTCGGACCCTCCGGTATGCTGTCGGACGATTTCGATCTCAACAACCTCGATACCACTTTGTGGACCTTTGTCGATCCCCTGGCGGACTCCAGTGTCATGGTTCAGGGCGTGGGTACCGCGAATGCCGCCATCCACCTGGCCGTTCCGAGCGGGACACCACATGACGTTTCTGCGACCGGAGTGCTAGCACCCAGGGTGATGCAACTCGTCAATGACACGGACTTCGAGCTGGAAGTCAAGTTTGATTCGGACTTGGGGCTCGCGGACCGCCTCCAGGGGGTGCTGATTCAGGAAAGCCCGGGACGTTTCTTGGAGTTCAGTTTCTATAGTCAGAGTTCGAGTGTGTCTCTCTTTGCCGCGTCGTATGTTGATGGCGTGGGTGTGACGCAGTTTGACATTCCCGTTTCCCTGGTCGCACCGATGTACATGCGTGTGGATCGCTTCGGAGACGTCTGGACCCAGCGTTATTCCGCCGACGGTCTGAGTTGGACCGTCGGGGCCACGTTTACTCATCCAATGGTGGTAGATTCAGTGGGCGTGTTTGCAGGGAATATGGGGACCGCGCCGGCGCACACGGCGGTTGTCGACTATTGGTTCAACACGGGAGACCCGATCGTTCCTGAAGATGTCACTGTGGGTCAGGATACGCTTCCGCCGATGATCCAGCTTGCGCAGCACGTGGCCGGTGATCTTTGGGCCGAGATGACCTGGGTTACCGATGAACCCGCGGATGGTGAGATTCTCTACGGACTGACCCCGAGCTACGAGTTGGGAAGCGTTTTGGACGCCGCCTTCGTCCAAGACCACACTCTGATACTGCCTAATCTGTTGCAGGGTACGACGTACTATTATCAGATTGTCTCTCGGGATGCCCTTGGACAAACTACCGCTGCGACCGGCTCGACGTTCACCACGCATCTTTCCGGTGGCCCGCTGTTTGATATTTGGTATGGCAACAGTCAGCGTTTCGGGTTCTTGGGCACCACGCAGCCTTGGGTGAACATCCTCGGCAATGTGTTTGATCCCGACGGCATTACCTCGCTGTCTTACTCACTCAACGGGGGGCCCGGAAAGACTTTGCGAAGGGGCGCAGATCTGCGCCGTCTGGCCGACCCGGGTGATTTCAACGCTGACATCTCAATCAACGATCTCCTGGTCGGGCCAAACACGGTGGTGTTTACGGCCACAAACACGCTGGGGAAGGTGAGCACGGAGATCGTCAACGTGGACTTCGATAACACGACCGTATGGACCTTGCCGACTACGGTGGATTGGACCAGTTCCGCGAATATCCAAGACCTCGCTCAGGTAGTGGACGGGTATTGGACTATTCAACCGGACGGTGTGCGGTCCATGCAGATGGACTACGACCGACTCATCGCGGTGGGAGACCTGACCTGGCAGGATTATGAGGTCACAGCGACAGTGACCATTCACAATTATGATCCGGGCGTGTTCAACCCGAACTTTAGCGGCAATACGGCTGGTGTTGGGTTTTTGCTTCGGTGGCCTGGTCATACGGTCGACACCGCTCAGCCGCATGTCGGCGTCTTCCCCCTGGGTGCCATCGGCTGGTATCAAATCGCAAAGTCCTCCACATATCTGGAGATTTACGGGAACAACGGTGACTTGCCCGCGCCGATCGTTTCACGCAACTTAACGTTCGGCGTTCCCTACGTGTTCAAGATGCGGGTGGAGACGATCGCCGGCGTGGGCGGCTTGTACAGTTTCAAGGTGTGGGATGCGGCTCTGCCCGAGCCGGTGGGTTGGGACCTCACCCGGCAGGAAAGTTTGCTCGACCCGCAGTCGGGTTATGTGCTGTTGCTTGCGCATCACGTGGATGCGAGTTTTGGAAACGTGGTCATTACCCCGTTGGGGCCCTGAACGCTTCTGAGCCGCTGGATTGATCCGGTACGTTTGGCGTGGCCGAGATCGGTCTCACAGCATACTCATAGCCCGAACGCGTGCCTCGCTCAAGAGGACGCGTGGGGTGGGAAAACCGTGGAGTGAACCATGCATCGGTTACTGCGATGAATTTGTGTCGATATCCGTTTGCGTGGTTCGTAGCAGTGGTCGCGATCTGTCTCGCGTTACCGCAGCGTGCGGCTGCCGTGATGCCGATGCCGGCCATGACCGCCGTGAAGATGCTACTCGGTGCACTCCCCGCTCCCGTCACGATCATCTCTGACGATTTCAACGTGGGGTGCGGGCGGCTGGGCACGCCCTGGACATTCATAGACCCCCTGGGCGACGGTGGCCTCCGGTTTACCGGGGGCGGCACATCGAACGCGCTTATCGAGCTTTCCGTTCCGGCGGGAATCTCTCACAACGTTTGGACAGAGGGCACTTTGGCACCTCGCATCATGCAGGCGGCCAGCAACATCGATTTTGAAATCGAGGTGAAGTTCGAGTCGCTACCAATGGAGACCTTTCAGGGGCAGGGCGTGATGATCGAGGAGAGCCCGGGAAACTTTCTTCGGTTCGATGTCTTCGGCAGCGGCGGATCGCTCAATCTTTTTGCGGCGAGTTTCGTCGGCGGATCGCCCACCATCCTCACGAACACAGGGATCGTCTCCGCGGCACCGATCTACTTGCGTGTGCTGCGCAGCGGCGATCAGTGGGCCTTGTCCTATTCGTATGACGGCCAGAGCTGGGTGATGGGAGCCGACTTTAGTCATGTTCTTTCCGTATCTTCTGTGGGCGTATTCGTGCTGAATCATGGTTCAACCGCGTCGAACAGTCCGGCTTACACCGCGGTGGTTGACTACTTCTTCAACAACGCATCACGGATCAATCCCGAAGATGGTGGTACGCCACCGGTCACCAACGACCCGCAAACGCTGGCACTCACCGTTACAGGGAATGGAACCGTTACGAGTTCGCCGGATCAGGCCACCTATGCTTGTGGAGAGGTGGTGACGTTGACGGCGACACCCGATCCCGATCATCGGTTTTCGGGATGGAGCGGCGACCTCGTGGGCAAGACAAATCCGGCCGCCATCACCATGATCGGTGATCATGCCGTTGTCGCGGAATTCGTACCGGACGTGCCCCCCGTGCGGTGGGCTCAACTCAGTAGCACCACGGGTGATCTGGAAGCGCCGAATTCCGGCGCACAGCAAACGGCGTCTCAGGTTTTCGATATTGATGGAGACCATGTCAACGATTTCGTTATCGCCGAACGCACCCGGTCGCCCTCTGTCGTATGGTATCGCCGCACCGCCAATGGCTGGACCCGGCACATCATTGATGAGGAGATCCTTCCGATTGAAGCCGGCGGCGCTTTTTATGATATCGACGGGGACGGTGATCTTGATCTGGTGTTCTGTGGCGACTTCAGAGGTAACGCCATCTGGTGGTGGGAAAACCCCGCTCCGGATTTTTCGCCGACGGTTCCCTGGACGCGGCGGTCAATCAAAAATTCGGGCCGCGTCAAGCACCATGATGCGGCGTTCGGCGATGTAGACGCTGACGGACAGGCAGAGTTGGTCGTTTGGAACCAGGGTGATTCTTCGTTGCTGGTGATCGAAATCCCTCCGGACCCACGGAATCATTTGGGCGAGTGGAATCGAACCGTAATCGCCAGGGTAAGCCCGCGGTTCGAGGGGCTGGCCATCACCGATATTGATTTGGACGGTACGGTTGATATTGTCGGGGCCTCGCGGTGGTATGAGCACATCACCGGTACCACCTATGCGGAACACATCATTGACGGCGAACCCGGACGGGAGTTTACACGCACGGCGGTGGGCCAGTTGATCCCCGGCGGGAGGCCTGAGGTCGTGACCGTGCCCGGTGACGAAGATGGCCCACTCCGTTGGTCTACCTGGGATGGTGCCACCTGGATCACTACCGACGTTGACAGCCTCGTGATTCAAGGACACAGCCTGGCCGTAGAAGATGTCGACGGAGATGGAAACTTGGATATCTTTGTCGCCGAGATGGGAACCCCCGGCCACGGGACCAGCGCCACGGCGTGGGTCTATTACGGAGATGGAACGGGTCTCTTTGACCAGCATATCGTGTCAGTGGGCGTCGCCAATCACGAGTCTCGGGTGGCGGACCTGGATGGCGATGGCGATATGGATATTCTCACCAAACCCTTTTCGATGGGGGCACCGCGCATCGACGTATTCCTAAACCGTCAGTCGCCGTTGTCTCTCGACCTTTGGGTGCGTCATGTGATTGATGCCAGTAGACCGTGGCGGTCGATCTTTATTGATGGTGCTGATCTTGATGGCGACCGGCGCACGGACATCATTACCGGCGCGTGGTGGTACCAAAACCCAGGGACGCCGGCCGGGGTCTGGACACGACGTGCGTTGGGCGCGCCGTTGAACAATATGGCTGCCGTGGCGGATTTTGATGGTGACGGTACCGTGGACGTGCTCGGTACGCAGGGCGTGGGCTCGGCGATCAATGCCCGGTTTGCGTGGGCACAGAATGATGGATTCGGTGGGTTTACCATCCACGAAAATGTCCCGGCAGCCGAAGGGGATTTTCTTCAGGGAGTGGCCGTGGGACGGTTCGGACCTCTTGGCAGCGGACCGCTTGAGGTGGCGCTCTCGTGGCACATGACCGGGCAGGGTGTGCAGATGTTAACCCTGCCGTCCGCACCACGTACGCAGGACTGGACGTGGCGACGTGTGTCGGCGGTATCGCAAGACGAGCAGCTCAGCGGGGGAGACATTGATCTCGATGGTGACATCGATTTACTTCTCGGCACCACGTGGCTGCGCCACGACGGCGCAAACTGGACGCCCTTCACGCTTGGTATCACGGGGGCCGCTCCGGATCGAAACCGCCTTGCGGACATCAACGGGGATGGGCTCATGGATGCGGTTGTCGGGTTCGAGTCGTTTAACGTGCCCGGCGATTTGGTGTGGTATGAGCAACCGGTTGATCCCACGGGCATATGGCAAGAACATCAGATCGCCGCGCTCATCGGTCCGATGAGCCTCGACGTGGCCGACATGGACGGGGATGGTTCCTTGGACGTGGTTGTCGGAGAGCACAATCTGGCGAACCCGGATACCGCCGGTCTTTTCGTCTTCGCGAACACCGGTCATCAGGGGTTGGTCTGGGAGCCCCACACCGTGTTCATCGGCGATGAACACCACGACGGCGCGATCGTCGTTGATATCGATAACGACGGCGACAAGGATATTCTATCCATCGGATGGGGTCATAGCCGCGTGCTTCTCTACGAGAACCAGGCGAAAAGTTCCGGCACGGTGGTTGACGTGGCGCTCCGCGCGGTAGACGCCGCAAACCCCACGCCGTGGGCGGTGGGTGCGCTTCCCGCGGGAATCGCTTCGGTCTGCCCCGGCCGCGATTTCTTCGTGGAGTTTTGGGTCACCCAAGTCGATGGCGGTGCGGAAGGAATCGCGAACGGGTCAGTGGACCTTCTCTTTGATGCGGGAACGGTCAACGCCACAAACATCGACCACGGAAGCACATTCAACAATCCATCCCATCCGGACGTCTACGCGCCCGGTCTCGTCGATGATGTGGGCGGAGCGACCACGCTGGCGGGAGTGGCCGTGGCACCAAACTGGGCGCTGCTTGCACGCGTATCCTTCTCAGCAGTGGCATCGGGAGATGCCGTTTTTTCGTTGCGCCCGGGTGCGCTGTCCTTTGAGCTGAGCGGCGGCCGACCACCCCTGGATTTTCTGACGGATGTTCTTCTGGATCCGCCCTATACGGTGAGTGTTGGACAGACCGGCACCTACGGCGACTACGATTGCAACAGCCGTGTTGATCTGAAAGACTTTGCGGTGCTGCTGGGCTGTCTGGCTGGTCCGGGGACGGTCTCGCCGTCGTGCGACGAGAATGCCGACGGCGACACGGACCTTTTCGAATTCGCCGTGTTTCAAACGGGCTTCACCGGCGGTTTGTGATGGACGTGGCGAAGTCGCGCGTGTCTTCCGTCGGTTCGATGGTCCACCCGGCGTATCACCCATCGTGCCCTGATCCGTGCGTCACTCCAGGTGCTTCAGTGCCAGGTCAGCGATGTACGTTCCGATCGCGATGGAAGCCGTGGCCGCGGGGGAGGGGGCGTTGAGTACATGGATCATCCGGTTCGATTCTTCGATCCGAAAATCATCGACCAGCTCGCCGCCGGGGCCGACGGCCTGAGCCCGGATGCCGCTTTTTCCGCGTTGCAGGTCGTTGTCTCGAATCGCCGGGATGAGCGTTCGCACCGCTTCGGCAAAACGATGCTTGCTGATGGATCGCCGCCACTCGCCGATGGCCGTCCGCCAGTGCGTTCGTGCCATTTTCCGAAACCCCCGGTAGCCAAGGCTACCCAAGCTATCCCGCAGAGAAAAACTCATCCGACGGTATCCGTGCCGACTGAACGCCATCACGGCATTGGGACCGGCACTGACTTCGTCGTGGATCGTTCGGGTCAGGTGAACACCAAGAAACGGCAGGCCGGGGTCGGGCACCGGATAGATCAGCGCCGACACCAGGTCGTTCCGTTCAGGCACGAGACGCAGGTACTCGCCGCGGAACGGAACGATGCGAATCGACGGCGTGACGCCGCACGAAGCGGTCACCCGGTCGGCTTGCAGTCCGCCGCAGTTGACCAACAGTTTCGCCTCCCACGCGCCCGACGTCGTTTCCAAAAGCACGGATTGCGTCTGCCCGCGGGCTCGGATGAACCGCGTGTGCGTTTGCAGCGAGTGGCCGGCTTGCGTAATGACTTCCGTCATGGCCTGGGCGACGTCGCGATAATCCACGACGCCGGTTTCCGGGATGAGCAGGCCGCCAAGCCCCGCCACGTGCGGCTCCACCTCACGAAGCTGCTCCCGGGTCAGGCGTCGGATGCCGGTGAGGCCGTTCTCCACGCCGCGCTGCTCGAGCCGATCAAGCCCGGCCAGTTGACGTTTTGTGACGGCTACGACGGTTTTTCCGCAACGTCGAAAGGGGATGTTGTGTTCTTCGCAAAACCGGTACATCGCCTCGCGGCCGGCGGCACAGAGCCGGGCCTTGGCCGAGCCCGGCGTATAGTAAAGACCGGAGTGGATGACGCCGCTGTTGTGTCCGGTTTGATGGACCGCGATGCGATCTTCGGTTTCCAGGATGGTAACGGAAAGACCGGGTCGCTTGGATAGTGCCAGTGCCGTGGCCAGACCGACAATACCCGCACCGACAATGGCTACGTCTGATTGGGTGGGCACCTCAGTCAAGCTCCTTGCATCGCATCGGTGGTGCTAGTCGAGAACTTCAAGGAGGGTGGAGTCAATTTCCAACTCCACGGACTGCCCAAGAAACTCGACCGAGATATAGACACGCCACGGACCTTTGCGTTTACGCACCTGACCTTCCAGCCCGGCCAGACTGCCCCGAAGAACGCGACACCGGGCTCCGACTACAAGTCTTGGATACAGATCCACCGGTTCGTCGCTTTCGACAACACGCTGTACCTGTAACAGCTCCGTCCGAAACTTATCTTGATCGGGCACCGTGAGCACATGAGCGATTCGGTTTGTCTTCAGTGCGGCTAATCGGTCGCTGTCCTTGCCGCAGAGGAAGACATAGCCGGGAAACAGGGGAATGGACACCTCGCGGATCCGCATGCCGTAGGCACGCTTGCACCGGATCAGCGGGAGGTAATGCTGGACGCTGTGTCGTCTCAAGTCCGAAGCAATCGCCTTTTCCGCCCGGGACCGCGTGTGCAGCACCCACCACTGGCCGACAAAGCTATCAATCGGGCGAAGATCCACACTCCGTACCTCGGCGGCGATGGATTGCGTGTGAGACGAGTCGCCTTCATGAGACGGCTTGGCCAACGGAGAGGGGGCTGACGACAATCGTCCCATCGCGTTCTTCACTCCCGACAAAAAAACACGGCGGCAACCATCCCTGCCGATTCCAAGACCAATCACCTACCCCCTACTATCGACAGCCTCCGGTTGGGTGAATATCAGATCTTCTGGAAAATCGAGAAAAGGCTGCGCCCGCAGCACCAGCCCGAGCGTATGACCCTGGAACGAGGGAGGGTTTTTTGATGACCGGCACGCCCGGTTTGCACAAGGCGTGGCCAATGGCGCGGGCAGAAGGGGCTCGTGACCGGCAGGGGGCATTCGCCGATCCCGGCTAGTGTATCGCCACACCTAAATATTCGGGTATAGGCGTTTCAGCTTAATCCGGGCATTGGCTGTCGTAAATCGCCAGTTCACCTTGGCTTGGTCGGCGTTCCGTTGAGTCTCCCAAGCAGCGACCTCTCTGGCCAGCG
>JAJRSP010000025.1 GCA_024278775.1 Planctomycetota bacterium | reverse complement strand
GGACGGGCCGGAAACCTCTCAACCCCACGCGAGGATACGATGGCCCCCGCAAGCTGACAAAGGCAATACGTCCGACAACCATGCCAACGAAGATATCATACGTCCCTGTCACACTATTGCTTTTTCAGGGACGACTACTGATGTTATCTCGCATGCCACGAATATGACCAATGCCGCACTATGAATGACACGACGAATGACACGACGAGCGACACACTTGGAGCGACACACTTGCCGATCGCGCCCTGTTGGTTGCCGTCCGCAGGAGAGTCGGCGCTTCGCCGTTGCGTCACTTGTCCGACCTTTTTACCTGTCCGGCCGCGGTGCCGTATCGAGGCGGTCGAGGATGTCCGACAGGATGGCACGCTCGTGCGGTTTGTTTCGGCCTACGGTTTCCCACACCGTGTTCTGACGACGACCGGTCGCGGCTTCCCGTTCGATGGGCGTCCGTCCGGGTAGATCATCAGCACCTTGATCCACCGCCAGCAGGCGATGCGCTTCGGTGGTCTGCCGTAACCGAAGCACCCGGCAGTAGACCGAAGTGGACTCACCTTCACGACTGATACGAACATCGACCAATCGTCGCTGCGCGCGGGAAGCGCCCACCCCGCGCGATGATTCCGAATCCACCACGTCGATGGGGTATGTGGTGATGCGGCCGGACTGCGCCTCGGCGGTGTCGATACGGTAGCCCCGATCGATCAGCGTGGACCGAACGGTCTGAAACACCGAATCCGAATCAGGCGTGACCACCCGGCGCATGCTAAAGCTCATGGGGGTTGGGGCGACGGAGGCGCAGCCGGTCAGGCACGAGCACAACGAGAGCAGCACGAGAACCTTGGGCATGGGGGGGTGTATCATTCCCTCATTATCGGTCCTTGAATCGTAAATGCAAGATCGAGTCAGCCGAATCGGCAGCGGGGTTTGGGAGGTACGCGGAGTGGAGTACAATCTCGGAATGACCAACAACACCCCGCTCACAGCATGCACCGAGACCGACAGAAGCCGGGGATGGTGGGCTGTGGGCCTCAATGCCGCAGTTCCTGGGAGCGGGTTGATCGTGCTGCGTCAGGATCAACGGGGCGTGGCCATGGCGTGTGTCTTTGCGATCTTGGGGCTCTCCGCCCTGTGGGGCCTTTGGATTGCGCCGGGTATCTTGCCCCGGTATTTGGCTCTGGCGTCTCTGTTTGGGGCGGCGGCCGTCTGGATGCTAGCGCAATGGGTGGTCTGGTACCGGCGACGGCATATTCTCGGTGAAACCGGCCGAAAGCACGTGGCTCATTGCTGTGCGTTGGCGGCACAGGCCATAGACGCACGACGTTTCGCCGAAGCGGAGGCTCAACTGCACGAGGCGCTCCGGTGGAATGATGAAGACCCGTCGGTTCGGGCGCAGTGGGCGCTACTGCTTGTCGTCATGGGCCGAATTGAGGAAGCACGCCACGCCTGGGAGGCCACACTCGATCTCGACAAGACCGGAGCGTTTCGACGGGAAGCCATTATGGCGATTGAACGTCTTCCGTCCGAGGACTCACCACAGCACTCGCCGGCTTCCGGAAACGCCCGCACGAAGATCAAGACGAACAGAAGACCCTAACCGCACCTGAGTCGAAAATGTCAGCAGATAATTCGGAAGGATGCCCCGGAACGGCCATACTACTCGGTGCCGATCTGCGCGGCCGCAAGGCCTGTGGCAATGCTCTCCGCAAACTCGAAGACTTTATCGAGCCCGGTAACCAGGAAGATCCCCCAGACCGTCGTATCAATGCCTGCGAGTATGAGCCGGTGCCGGTTCGCCGTGACCTTCTTACGCAACTTGAGCAACTTGGCGATATTGGACGAATTAAGATAGCTGACGTTGGCGAGATTGAGAACGACGTCAACGTCGGTTTTTTCCTCCACTTCATCCAGAAGCGCAACGAGGTCGTCCGTAAAGAGGGGATCGTCCTGAAGCTCTCCCACGAGAATATGTTCTGACCAACTGTCCACTGTCACGTGGTCACTCCCTCACACTCCCTCATACGACATCCGCACAAGACGGTAGCGAACCATTTCGTAAATGTCAATCTCGCGGCACCTTTTCTCGGTGAAGCGCGAAGTCCCCTTCTTCGAGCGCACCCGAAGGGTCGTGCTTCCGCTGAAGCTGCCGTGCGCCCTTTTTATGAAGCGATCTCGTGCTCGATTGACGAGACTTTCGGAGCGGGTAACCTTGCGCGGAGTAGGGCTCAGTTTCGACACAAAAAAGAAAGGAACGCATGTCATGATGCACATGGCTATTTCCGTACTCGCGGGCACGGCGCTGTTCGCTGCGCTTGGGTTTTCCGAAAAAGGTACGCCTCCCCCCGAGAAAAAGAGAGATGTGGCCCTTTCGGTCCATCAGTTCAAAGTGCGTACCATCGACGGTGAAGAGGTCAGCCTGGCGAAATATCGCGGACAGGTCTGTCTGATCGTCAATGTGGCCAGCCGCTGAGGACTGACGAAATCAAATTACTCCGGTCTGGAGTTATTACAGCGTAAGTATGGCGAGAAGGGGCTGCGTATCCTGGGCTTTCCGGCCAACAATTTCGGCAAGCAGGAGCCGGGAACCAACGCCGAGATCAAATCGTTTTGCAAGAAGACCTTTGATGTGTCGTTCGACATGTTCGCGAAACTGTCGGTGGCTGGTGATGACCAAGCGCCGCTCTACAAGTTTCTCACGGAGCACCCGGACAAATCCATAGCGGGCCAGGTGGAATGGAACTTTCAGAAATACCTTGTCGACAGAAACGGGGCGGTGATCGCCAAGTTTGGACCCCGCACGAACCCCGATGCGCAGGAGCTTGTCGCGGCGATCGAAAAGGCGCTGGCGGCCAAAGCCGGCTAGGACGTGTCAGGGGTCGCCGAGCGGCATGGGCAATCTGTCGCTTGAGGCCACCCAACTGAAATCGCCCTTTCAACACTGACGAGGCCGCGGCCTCTTGCCAATCGCCGGTGCGTGCGGTCCAATGTGTACGCTCATGTCGCGCAAACCCTTCAACCCAGAGCTCGTCAAGATGCCCAAGGACTCCCCCGGGGGCCGCAAGAATCGCATGGTTACCGTGTCGCAGGTCACAGCGCTGGTGCGCCGAGTGTTGGAAGATGCCCTACCGACAACGCTTCACGTGGTGGGTGAGATCAGCAATTTCAAACGGCACAGCAGCGGCCACCTCTATTTCACCTTGAAAGATGACCGCAGCGAGCTGTCGTGCGTCACGTGGCGAAGCGATGCGGCCAAGCTCAAGTTTCAACCGGCCGACGGGCTGGAGGTCATTGTCACCGGGCGCATCGAGGTGTTTGAACGGGCCGGGCGGTATCAGCTCTACGCTCGCCGTCTGGAACCGCGCGGTGTCGGCGCGCTGGAACTGGCCTTTCGGCAATTGCAGGAAAAGCTAGCGACCGAAGGACTGTTTGACGAACGTCGGAAGAAGTCGTTGCCGGCGTTCCCCAAGAGACTCGCCCTCGTGACAAGCCCCACCGGTGCCGCGATCGCCGACATGATCGACACGCTCCGGCGGCGCTTCCCGTGCCTCACCATATTGGTGTATCCCGTTCGGGTTCAGGGAGAGGGAGCGGCCAGAGAAATCGCCCACGCCATCAACCGAATCAACGCGCAGTACACGGGGGCGAAGTCGATCGACGTGATGATCGTCGGGCGGGGCGGCGGTTCGCTGGAAGACCTTTGGGCGTTTAATGAAGAGGTGGTGGCTCGGGCGATCTACGCGAGCGACATCCCGATCATCAGCGCGGTGGGGCATGAGGTGGACGTAAGCATCGCGGATCTGGTGGCCGACGTTCGAGCGGCCACCCCCACCGCGGCGGCGGAGTTGGCCGTCCCGGTTTTGGATGATTTGCTCGCGGCGATCAGCGTACTGAATGCGCGGCTCCACCGGGCTATCGCCTCGCACGCGGACATGGCCCGCGTTCGCCTGAACAGCCTCCTGGCGAGGACCGCGTTCCGTGAGCCGCTCACGCCCATTCGCCGACACGACCAGACGCTGGATGAGCTATCGCACCGGATGTACCGGAAGCTAGCGCAGCGGCTCGTCGATAGCCGACGTGCCCTGGAATCGAAGATGCCGGCCGTGGAACGGATCGCACCCCATCGGTACTTGCTGCGAACGTCATCGGCGTTGCACGACGCACAACAGCGCCTTCGCTCGGTCATGTCGGAGCGTATGAGATCGCTGGAAAGGCGGCTTGGGATCGCGTCCGACCGGATCGCTCGCGGATCGCCGCTCCACACGGTGGAGACGCTCTCCGAGCGAGTGAACCGCGTCTCGCGGGCGCTTCGAGCCTCGATGCGGCACCGGCTGGCGATAGTACAATCCCGGCTTCAGGCCGGTCAATCACGGCTGACCGCGGTCAGTCACAAGGGGGTGCTCGCGCGGGGCTTCTCAGTGACACGGATCAAGAAAGGGCGTACAGTAGTCCGGTCGGCGGGCGCGCTGCGAGACGGCATGCGTATCATCACGGAGACGGCCGACGGGGCGTTCGAATCGGAAGTGCTCAACCACAATCAGATGGAGTTGTTTGAGTAGCAATGGCCAAACCAAAACTATCCTTCGAAGAAGCGCTGGCGAATCTCGAAGCGTTGGCCGGTCAGATCGAGCAGGGCCAAATCGGACTGGAAGAATCAATCGCCAAGTACGAAGAGGGCATGGGGCTTATCAAGCAGTGCCGCAAGATGCTGACCGACGCCGAACACAAGATTCAGAGGCTGCACGAACGAGCGGACGGTACGCTCGAAGCCAAGCCGATGAAAGACCCAGCGCCCGAATGACGCACCGAGATGTTGCGCGGGTGTGACTCGTGTGGCTTGTCGACACGGGACCGACCTCACGAGACTCTCATCCACCGATCAGGATTCACCATGACCGAGGCTCAAAGCCCAGCATCTGATCCGGCACCGGCATTCAGCGCCGACGAGTCGTTCGCGCGTGCGTGTGACGAGCAGGATTCGTTACGTGCTCACCGTAACCATTTCGAGATTCCCAAAGCGAAAAACGAACACCTTTCGGTCTATCTGTCAGGAAACTCCCTGGGCTTGCAGCCGAAGTTGGCCCGCGAGGCGGTGATGGAAGAACTTGACGCCTGGGCGCAGCTCGGGGTGGACGGGCATTTCTCCGGGAAACATCCGTGGTATCCGTACCATGAACTGCTACGAGAACCCGGGGCGGCACTCGTCGGGGCGAACGTGGGGGAGGTCGTCATGATGAACAGCCTCACCGTCAACCTGCACCTGATGATGGTCACCTTCTTTCGCCCGACGAAACCGCGATACAAAATCCTGATGGAATACCCCGTGTTTCCCTCCGACACCTATGCCGTCAAGACTCACTTGCGACATCATGGGCTCGACCCGGATGACGCACTCATCATCGTGCGACCGCGCGACGGCGAACATGTGGTTCGCACGGAGGATGTTTCAGCCGCGATCACTGAACAGGGCGAAGCGATCGCGCTGGTGCTGCTGGCCGGTGTCAATTTCTTCACCGGGCAGGTCATAGACATGCAGAAAATCACCGAGACCGCGAACTCCTGCGGGTGCGTCATGGGTCTTGACCTTGCGCACGCAGTCGGCAACGTGCCCATGAGGCTGCACGATTGGGGCGTGGATTTTGCGGTATGGTGCAACTACAAATACCTCAACGGCGGTCCCGGTGCAGTGGCCGGTTGCTATATCCATGAGTCTCACGCCCGGAACACCTCACTCCCCCGTTTCGGCGGTTGGTGGGGCAACGACCCCACCACGCGGTTCCGGATGCACCTTCAGCCGGAGTTCGTACCCCGGGCCGATGTCGATGCGTGGCAACTCAGCAACCCGCCGATTCTGGCGCTGGCACCGGTGCGGGCATCGTTGGAGGTATTTCAGGCGGCCGGATTCACCGCCCTTCGCGAGAAGTCGGTGCGTCTAACGGGTTACATGCAATACCTGATCGATCAGATTTCGCCGGAACGGTTCGAGGTCATCACGCCTCGTGACCACCACGCGCGCGGCTGCCAGCTTTCGATTTTGGTGCATGACCGTCCAAAGGAATTGCACCGACAGCTTCAGGCGGACGGCATCGTGTGTGATTTCCGCGAGCCGAACGTGGTGCGCGTGGCCCCGGTCCCCCTGTATAATAGCTTCCGAGACGTGTGGCGCTTCGCTCAGGTGCTTGCACGGCATGATCGCGGCTAACGAATTGGTCTGCTTATGGCGTCGAAGCACCCATCCCACTTCATCATCGTCGGCGGCGGTTTGTCGGGCGCGCTGGCGGCTTGCTACCTGGGATCGGCCGGCTACCAAGTCGACGTGTACGAGATGCGCGGAGACATGCGCGGTGGCGGTATCCCCGGCGGCAAGTCGATCAACCTGGCGCTATCGCACCGCGGCATTGAGGGGCTGCGGCGTGTGGGCCTGGCGGACGCCGTCTTGAAGTACGCCGTCCCGATGCGCGGGCGGATGATGCATGCCGTGGACGGCTCGTTGAGCTTTCAGCCGTATGGACGGGACAGCTCGCAATGTATCAACTCCGTGTCTCGCGGGCGGTTGAACATCACGCTGCTCGGAGCCGCCGACACGTACGACGGCGTCCGGTTGCATTTCTACGAGAAGTGTACCGATGTTGATGTGGATGCCGGTAACGTCACCCTTCAGAACACCGAGACCCACGAAACACACACCGTCCACGCCGATAGGATCATCAGCGCAGATGGGGCCTTCTCGGCCGTGCGCCGCGCGATGCAAAAACGAGCCGGCTTTGACTATTCGCAAGACTGGCTCGAGCACGGCTACAAGGAGTTGGTCATCCCGGCCGGAGACGACCACACCTTCGCCATGGAAAAAAACGCGCTGCATATCTGGCCGCGACAAAGCTACATGATGATCGCGCTGCCCAACGCCGACGGCTCGTTTACCTGTACACTCTTCTGGCCCTTCAAAGGCAACAACAGCTTCGAGGCCATCAAGACCGAGAACGATCTGCGGCGGTTTTTCCAAGGCGCGTTCGGTGATGCCGTTAAGCTCATGCCGACCCTGGCACGGGATTACTTCGCCAACCCGGTCGGCTCACTGGTGACCGTGCGGTCGAACCCGTGGTACCACGAGGACAAAGTACTGCTGTTGGGTGACGCCGCTCACGCCATCGTGCCGTTCTATGGCCAGGGCATCAACGCCGGCTTCGAGGATGTGCTCGTCATGGGCGAGTGCATGGACCGTTTCGGAGATGACTGGTGTCGCATTTTCAAAGAGACGCACCGGCTTCGCAAAAGCGATGTGGATACGCTGGCCGACCTCGCGCTGCACAACTTTATCGAGATGCGCGACAACACGGGCAAGCGGCTGTTTTTATGGCGTAAAAAGCTGGAACGGGCGCTACATCGGATCTTCCCCAAATGGTACATGCCGCTCTACTCGATGGCCACGTTCACACGTATGCCCTATACCGAGGCCGTCCGCCGTGCGAAAACGCAGGACAGAATCGTGGGGGCCGTGGCAGCGGGAATCGTGATCGCGGCGGCGGCCATGGCGTGGCGATGGGTAAACGGTTAACAATACCAAGACGCGATAACAAGAAATCTGCTTGTCCCGTTTCCAGAGAGATTAGCTGACTTCCTTCCCCCCTTGCCAAGGGGGGAAGGAAGGGGGTCTTTCGATGGGGAAAGAGACCCAACGGCTTCCTGTCATAGCAGGGGCTAAGATGTCGAACGACCTTCGTGAAAACGGCACGAATAACGGAGTGCGAAACACATGGCGCTAACCTACGGAAGCTACTTACAGACGGACAGGCTGCTTGATCTTCAGCAGGCCCAGTCCGATCCGCCCGAGCATGATGAAATGCTCTTCATCGTCATCCACCAGGTCTACGAGCTCTGGTTCAAGCAGGTGCTCCACGAGGTAGAAAAGATCCAGCGTGATTTTTCCGGTGGCGACCTGTACGGTGCAATCCACACCTTCAAGCGACTGCGCACGATCGCCAAAACACTGGTCGGTCAACTTGACATTCTGGAAACCATGACGCCGATGTCTTTCACCAGTTTCCGTGACCGGCTTGATACGGCCTCGGGGTTTCAATCCGTGCAGTTTCGCGAGCTGGAATTCATGCTCGGGTTCAAACGCGAGGAGATGCTCCACTTTCATCAACCGGGTTCACCCGCCCGTGCGCGGCTCGAACGACGACTCGCGGAGCCATGTCTGCTCTACTATTTTTGCATGTTTCTCCAGACTCAAAGCGGCGACGTTCCCGAAGAAATCCTCGAACACGAAAAACTACGGCGCACCCCCTCCAAGGGCACGAAGGTTTTGCAGGATGTAATCCTTTCGCTTTACCGATCCCAACCCGACGTCGCGATTCTGTTCGAGCTCATGACCGACTTTGACGAAGGGATGCAGGAGTGGCGCTACCGGCACGTGAAAGTCGTCGAGCGCACCATAGGCCAGAAACACGGCACAGGTGGCTCACTCGGCGTCGACTTTCTCAAAAAATCCCTGTTTCTTCCCATTTTCCCCGACCTTTGGGCGATCCGCCATCGGCTGTAGTCGCACGCCAAATCCGGGGGCTCCCTCCGTAAAGCGCGACTCGCCAACTGACGGGTGTCTTGGAACCCCCGTACCGGGACGAACCCGCACCTGGTGGAACAAAGAAACCAATCAGTGGATCGCCGCGATGACTTTTAGTTCCACCGCGATCGGCGTGGGCAGGCAGTTGACTTCGACGGTTGTACGCGTCGGATTTGGTCTTCCTACACCGGCGAAGTGATCCGCGTACAGCTTGTTGAAAGCGGCGAAATCATTCTTCATGTCCGTCAAAAAAACACTGACATCGACGATATCATCCCAACTTGCACCGGCGTCTTCGAGCACGAGACGCACGTTCTCAAAGACAGATAGCGTTTGAGCGGTGATATCATGACCGACGACGGTACCGTCCGCGCCGAGCGTCACGCCGGGGATCTCTTTCGTGCCGCGCTGTCGTGGACCGATACCGGAGAGAAAAAGCAGGTTCCCCACGCGCTTGGCATGAGGAAAAGCCCCCACGGGTTCCGAGGCTCTCTGGCTGACGAAATCGTTGGTCATGTCCGTACCCTCCGCCTTCCTTCCGTGACGCGGCCTCTATGTTCACCGTAACCTTTCGGAAACCCAAAGCGCCGCGCAGGGTACGGCCGACGGATCAGGAGCCCATTCACTTTGTAATCTTGATACAAACGTTCTTCGGCTCAGTGTAGAAGCGAAGCACTTCCTCTCCACCTTCCCGCCCGACACCGCTCTGTTTCATACCTCCGAAAGGAACGCGCAGATCGCGCAGCAGCCACGTATTGATCCAGACGGTGCCCGCTTGGATCTTCGCGGCGATTCGGTTCGCACGACCTACATCCTGGGTCCAGACCGTGGCCGACAGACCGTATTCCGTCGCGTTCGCACGCTCGACGGCTTCGTCCTCGTCATCGAACGGGGAGACGGTCACGACCGGGCCGAAAATCTCCTCGCGATTGACGCGGCACGACTCGGGTAGACCGGTGATGACCGTCGGCTCGATAAAGTATCCGTTCTTGCAGCGATCGTTCAGGGCGGGCGGACGCCGACCGCCGCACCGAATCTCCCCGCCCTCCTCCGTGGCCAGTTCGACGTAAGACATGACCTTGTCGAACTGTTGCCGCGACACGATCGCGCCCTGTTGGGTATCATCCTCCAGCGGATCACCCACGCGCAGCCGTTTCGCGCCCTCTACGAATCGCGACACGAAGGCATCGTAAACGCTGCGCTCCACATAGATGCGAGAGCCGCAGAGGCAGACTTGTCCTTGATTACCGAACGCCGACCGCAGGCTGACCTGGATCGCCTCGTCGAGATCGGCATCAGCGAAGACGAGGTTCGGGTTCTTGCCGCCCATCTCAAGGGAGACCTTCTTGAACATCGGGGCGGCCGCTTGGGCAATCTCACGCCCGGTGACGGTCCCTCCGGTAAACGAAATCGTCGGAACGCCCGGATGCTTGACGAGGGCGGCCCCGACCACACCACCTCGCCCGTG
>JAJRSP010000024.1 GCA_024278775.1 Planctomycetota bacterium | reverse complement strand
TGCATAGCGTCGCGTCAACGAGGGCCATGCGGCCACACCCGCCAGTGGGTGTGACGGGTGCCCCATTCTTCGGGTACTCCCGAAGGGTGGGGGACGGACTTCGTATGCAAGATTCCGTTCGCCACCTGAATCATTGCTGTCTCCGTTGTCGCAAGACTCCGCTCCATATCCGTATCATTATCGCCTACGTTTTCGTCCCCCACCCTTTGCCTTGAGGCAAAGAATGGGGCACCCCGCTTGTATGCGGCATGTTCCGCGGTGACACGAAGAATGGGGGATCCGGCGATTCTGTCTTGCACCCCGAGGCCCATGTGTCGGCACCCTCTGATTGACACACTATGATGGCTTTTCTATCGTACTCGCTTGTGTTGTATTGGCTTTTGGGGACTCCGGGGCGGACGATTATTCATGACGACAGACACCATACTTCGGACGCCGCTCTATGACACCCACGTACAACAGGGCGGGCGAATGGTGGACTTTGCCGGCTGGGAAATGCCGGTTCAATTTGCCGGCATCCAGGAAGAGCACCATCACACGCGAAATGCCTGTAGCGTGTTCGATGTATCGCACATGGGCCGGCTGGCGCTCACCGGCAAGGATTGCGAATCGCTGTTGGATCGGCTTTGTACGAGAAATCTACAGGGTGCCGCGGTGGGACGCAGCTATTACGGCCATATCTGCCGTGAGGACGGCGGCATTCTCGACGATGTCATCATCTCCCGTTTTGAAAAGCACTGGGGTATCGTCTGCAACGCGTCGAATCGCGAAAAAATCGTCCGTTGGATCAACCAACACGCCGAAAACTGCGATGTCAAACTACGCGACGACACGCTGACGACCTGCATGGTGGCGTGCCAGGGACCAAAGACGCTGGAGCTGATGAGCGAATTCACCTCGGAAGATATGACGAAGCTGAAACGATACCACTTTCGCACGCGGCAGTTCGGACCGTTCCGGATTGTCGTGTACCGGTGCGGCTACACCGGCGAAGATGGCGTGGAGGTCGTCCTTCCGACCTCGCTGGTGGGCATGATGATCCCCAAGCTCTTCGGCACACCCAAGAAACCGCACCCCATCATCAGACCGGCCGGTCTCGGCGCGAGAGATACGCTACGCATCGAGGCGGCCATGCCGCTGTACGGCCACGAGCTGAGCGAAGATTGGGATCCGCTATCTGCGGGGCAGGGCTGGTGTGTCGATCTGACTAAAGATTTCGTTGGCGCGGATGCGTTGAGAACGCTTTCCGAACAGGGGTTGCCGCGTCAACTCATCGGTTTGGAACTAGAGGGTCGGCGGATCGCTCGCCCGCACGCCGAAGTCTTTGCCGGCGGCTCACCGGTGGGAGAAGTCACGAGCGGTACGCTCAGTCCGACGCTCGGGAAGAGCATCGCGATGGCCTTTGTGGGACGCGAACATACGGGCGAGGGCGCGAAACTGGAAGTGGCCGTGGGCAGCAAACGCCTACCCGCGTCGGTGGTGCCGCTCCCGTTTTACAAGCGAGCGCGGTAGATCGGTGACTGAGGTGGACCGGGCTATTTTCGGGGGGTAGTATCCCGAGCCGGTTGGCATCGGAATCAGTCGGAGAAAACGAGGTTTATGATGGAAGTTCCCGCAGATCGAAAATACGCCGAGACGCACGAATGGTTTCTGCCCGACGGCGACATCGTCACCGTGGGTATCAGCCAGTTCGCGGCCGACGAGTTGACCGACATCACCTACGTAGAACTTCCGGAGATCGGAACCAATGTCTCTCAGGGCGGCACCCTGGGTGAAGTCGAGTCCGTGAAAGCGACGTCGGAGCTCCTCTCCGGCGTGACGGGTGAGGTGATCGATGTCAACGAAGCACTGGCCGACCATCCCGAGCTGATCAATGACAGCGCTTTTGAAGACGGCTGGATGGTCAAAATCAAGGTCGAGTCCAAGAATGAGATGGATTTGCTCATGTCGGCCGAGGAATACAAATCGTTTATCGCCAATCAGTAGGCCAATCATCCACACGGCACTTTTCTTCTACGCTACCGTAATCTTCTTTTTCGTATAAGGTTACGTTACTTACGGCGCCGTCACCCATACAGGGTACCGTACGATCCCGTAACCAAATCCCGCCGCCGCAACCACCGATAAACCAGGGCTGTCGCTGACGCCGCCGGGCCGGGTGCTTGGCCGCCATAACGCTCGGGGATCGGTACGCGCGAAGAAGTGCCCATGTATCCAGCTCTGGTACGACATCTGATCCACCCGTGTCATGAGCGACTGCTCGGTCGACGGACGTTTGCGTGCCTGCGAGAGCTGGATCGGCAACAGTGGTGGGCTCCGACGGAGCTGCGCCGACTCCAAGACATCAAACTGCTTGCCTTGCTGCGGCATGCCTACGATCAGACGCCATTCTATCGCGATCGGATGCGCGAGGCCGGCATCGACCCACACGGACCGATATCGGACATCCGTGCGGCGTGGCGTAGACTACCGCTGCTCGACAAGAGCCAGATCCGATCCAACCTCTCGCGGATGATTTGGCGCGGTGCCCCCGGTGGTCTCATTCCGTTCAGCACGGGGGGGTCATCGGGCGAACCGCTGAAGTTCTATTTCGATCGCCGTCGTCAGGCGTATGACCAGGCCGCCCGCATGCGAACCCATCAGTGGTTTGGTGCCCACATCGGCGAGCGTGAACTCTACCTCTGGGGTTCGCCGATCGAGGTGCAGCGATCCGACCGCGTCAAACGATGGCGCGATCGGCTCTTCAACCAACGGTTGCTCAGCGCGTTCGAGATGTCGGTGGCCAAACTCGATACGTACCTCGATGATTACGATAGGTTCTCCCCGGTGAGCCTGTTCGGTTACCCCAGCAGCATCGCCCGGTTTGTCGAGCATGCCCTATCGCGTGGGCGCAGGCTTCATACGAAACACCTTCGCGCCGTGTTTGTGACGGGAGAAGTGTGCTACCCGCATGATCGAGAGACAATCGCCAATTTTTTCGGCGTGCCGGTGGCCAACGGGTACGGCAGTCGCGAGGCGGGCTTCATCGCCCATGAATGCCCGCTCGGTGCGATGCATACCACCGATGAAAACGTGCTGGTGGAAGTGCTGCGAGACGGGGTGCCGGTGGCTGACGGCGAATCGGGCGAGATGGTGGTGACACACCTTGACGCCTACGCCATGCCGTTCATTCGATACCGCACCGGGGACGTGGGACGAAAACTCGCGGGGCGATGTGCCTGTGGGCGGGGGCTGGGGTTGATGGATGTCGTTTCGGGCCGCTCAACCGACTTCCTGTATCTGCCGAGCGGTGAAGTAAAACACGCGTTGTCGATCATCTACCCGCTGCGTGAGCTCTCCGGCATTCGTCAGTTTCGCGTCGTACAACACGAAGATTACGCCATCACGGTTGACGTCGTGTGCGATGCCAAGGCGCTTCGGATCACCAAAGAGTCGATCGCTGATCGTGTGCGGCCCGTCGTCGGCGGCGACACCCCCCTGACGGTGCGTCTGGTCGACACCATTCCCGCGGCCGACTCCGGCAAGCACCAGTACGTCATCTCTCACGCCAAGGAGAGCCGCGCGTTTTTGGGGAAGGCGGTGGCTCATCATGGCTAACCCGAACACGACACGTGCCCTAGCGTCCCCTGCCTCTCGACGACACACACACGGACTGGTTCCGATCATGCCGCCGCTGTCGGATGCGGTCACATGCCAGACCGTGGCACTTTCAGAGTCGTCAAAGGTGAGTTGGGACCGATATGTCCACCATCACACCGAGGGAACGCTGTTTCACACGAGCATCTGGCACGATGCGGTCACAGGAACTTTTCTCCATACGCCGTACTACATCACGGCGCAGCGCGGCGCAGTGATCGTCGGGGTGCTGCCGCTGTGTCTCGTGAAAAGCCGGCTGGCGGGAAGGATGCTGGTGAGCGTGCCGTATGGCGTGGGCGGTGGTGTGATCGCTGACGATGACCAGGTGGCCACCGCGCTGTGCCATCACGCAAGACGGCTCGCCGACGAGCAACGCTGCACGCTTCTGGATTTACGAAGCGTCCGGGCCGCCATGCCGGATCAGCCCGTGATCGATCGGTATGTCACCTTTGAACGGCGGCTTCCCGACCGGGTTGAGGATGTGCTCGCGTGGTTGCCGCGCAAGGCACGCGCCGCGGCTCGCAACGGACGAAAAAAATACGGACTGACCGTCGAGTGCAACCGCGCCAAGCTGCGCGACGTCTGGCGGCTTTATACGATCAGCATGCGCCGGCTCGGTTCGCTGTCTTACCCCTTTGCGTTCTTCGAACGGCTGGTGCAGGCCTTGGGTGAGTCGGCGTGGGTATCCACCGTGTCATGGCAAGGGAAACCGGTGGCGGGGTTGGTGACGTTTGTGTATCGCGATCGCGTGATGCCCTACTTCTTTGGCTCGACGGCCGCCGCCAAGCGATGCAGCGCCGCGAACTTCGCCTACCTCACGCTGATGGAGCGGGCCGTCGAGTCCGGCGCTCGCATTTTCGACTTCGGTCGTTCACGCCGGGACAACGAGGGCAGCTACCACTTCAAACGTCTGCACGGTTTCGAGCCGAAACCGCTGGAATATCAGAGCTACGTGCCCGAGGGGGCGGCGCATCCGAATCTGTCGCCATCGAATCCGCGGTTTCGTCTGGCCCGGCTCTTGTGGCCGCACTTACCGCTTCGGTTGACGCAGTCGTTGGGGGCCGCCATCGCGAAACACATACCGGGATAGCCAGATGAAGATTCTATATTTGACCCATCGTATGCCGTATCCACCCAACAAGGGTGACAAGCTGCGCGCACTTCGTCAGATTAAGCGGCTGTCGCGTAACCACAGTGTCACCGTGGCGTGCTTCGTGGACGATCCCCGCGATATGCACCATATGGCCGACCTGTTGCAGCACTGCGCCAGCGTGGTGGCGATCCCGATTCATCGTTCCGTAGCCAACGTCCGCGGTCTGCTCGGGATGTGCGCCGGCTCCACCATCACCGAATCCTTTTATCGTAGTCGGGCCATGCGTCGCGCGATCGCCGAACTCTGCCGCGAGACGAGGTTCGATATCGTGGTGGCGTTCTCCTCCTGCATGGCACCGTATGCCCTTAACGCTCCGGCCGACCGTCACGTGCTTGATCTTTGTGACCGGGACAGCGCGAAGTGGCTTGAATACGCCGGTTTCTCGCACGGTCCGAGCCGGTGGTTGTATCGGTGGGAGGCGAGGCGTTTGGCCGCTAGAGAACAAGAGTGGCTATCGACGTTTGATGCGTCCATTCTGATTTCCCGCGCGGAGGCGGCCGGACTGGAGCAGGACGATCGCCGCAACCTGCATTTCGTGACCAACGGCGTCGAGATACCGGTCCGGGGGCTTCGTGGTCCGGATGAAGACGCGGAAGGTCCGCCGCGACCGTTGACGATCGGCTTTGTCGGGGTGATGGACTATTTTCCGAACGTCGACGCCGTATGTTGGTTCGTGCGGTCGGTCTGGCCGGCGATTCGTTCGGCTTTTCCTGAGGCGCGGTTTCGCATCATCGGCCGCTCGCCCGCGTCGCGCGTCCGAAAGCTGGCGCAGGTTCCCGGTGTCACCGTCACGGGAGAAGTGGAGAACGTATCCAGCGAACTGGCGAATCTGGATATCAGCGTGGCCCCGCTGCGTATGGCCCGAGGACTGCAAAACAAGGTGCTCGAAGCCATGGCGGCTGGTGTGGCGGTCGTGCTGACCTCTAAGGCGGCCGAGGGCATTGACGCGACCCACGGGCGCGAGTTTTTGATCGCGGATGCAGCCCAAGACTTCGCAGAGGCCGTCGTCCGTCTCGCCGAAATGCCGAGGCGTCGCGCCGAGATGGCCGCCACCGGACGCCGGTTTGTCGCAACCAGCCATCGATGGAGCGACGCACTCGACCGGTTCGAGCTGGTGGTGACGGGCGCGTCTCACCCGAAGACCCATGCGTCCACCCAGCTCCTTCCGATCGAGCTGACTCCGGTGCCCCAACCGGTCGAGGCATCGTGATCGCTCTTTGCGTTTCGTCCGGGCTCGACGTAGACTCGCCGGGTTATGGTCAGTGCGTTTCTCTATTCGCTTGCGGCCGGCGTGCTGGGCGTGGTCGCGACCGGAAAACCCGGTGACATCGCCTGGAAATTCCTGCGACTGGTGGGCTTTCTGTCGCTGCTGATCGCCTGTGCGGCGGCGGTGTGGCCCTTCGTGGCCGAGAACGATGCCGAGCGACTCTCCGGCATCTGGTCCACCAGCGCTAGTGTCCTGCTGGTGGGTTCGTCGATAGCGCTCATCTTTGTCGCACCGCTGGCCGGCCGTCTTCCCAGTGCGTTTCGTGCGATCGGCCTCGTCGGCGCGGCGTCGGGGCTTGTGGGTGCCTGTCTCGTGCCTGCGATACACTCGGAGGCCGGGCCGCCGCTTCGCTTGATCGTCACTATCATATCTGAGGGATTGGGGGCGATACTTCTCGGCAGTATCACGGTCTCGTGGCTGCTCGGACACGCCTATCTGACGGCCACCAAGATGACGATCGCGCCGCTGAAGCATTTCAGCCGGGTGTTGCTCTGGGCGGTGGGTTTGCGTATCGTTTTTGCGATGGTGAGCCTCATGCTTGCGTGGTCGCTGGGCGGCACGGATGTCGTTGAGCAACTGGGGAACGCCTGGCTGATTCTGTCGCTGCGCGTCGGGCTGGGGCTTGTGGGCGTGGGCGCGTTTGCCTATATGGTATCAGATTGTGTGAAACTCCGATCGACGCAGTCGGCCACGGGGATTCTCTATTTCGGATCGTTGTTTGCCTATATCGGTGAATTGGCGCATCAATACGTCATCGTTCAGTATGGGTGGGCCATATAACCAAAGTCCGCGAGGTAACCGCCGTATGCAGATTCGTTTTCACTGTCCGACTGACACCTGTGTGGCGATCATCGAGTACGAACCGCTCGAAGAAAGCGGACCGACGATGGAGTGCCCCCGCTGCCACAAGACGCACCCCATCACCGTGTCGGATTCCATCCGCCAGCGCGGCATCGTGGATGTTTGTGCGGTGTGCGGCTGCCAGGAGTTTTTCATCCGGAAAGATTTCCCGCAGGTACTTGGCATGGGGATCGTGGTTGTGTTCGGGCTGGCGGCGCTCTATTTCTTCACGGTGTCGGTCGTGATCGCGTGGGCCATCCTTGCCAGTGCCGTGCTGATCGACGTGGTGGTGTATCTTCTCACCGGAACGGTCACGACCTGCTACAACTGCCGCGCGGGCTACCGCAAGTATACCCCCGACCCCGACCACTCCGGCTTCGACCTGGCGACGTCGGAAAAGTACTGACGAATCTCGCAGCCGCGCACCTACCCGTCATCCGAGAAGCTGATCTTTGGTGTGGTTTTGGCTTCGTCGGAGATCTCGAAATACTCGGCCTTTTCCACACCGGCCAGGCTTGCGTAGAAACGACCGGTGATCTTCCGCGTGAAGGTGTTAAGTACGCTTACGGCGTCGTTGTAGCGCTTACGCTCCACGGCGAGCCGGTTTTCCGTGCCCTCTAGTGAGTCCTGCAACTTCATGAAGTTCTCGTTGGATTTCAACTGCGGATAGGTCTCCCGAAGCACGAGCAGTCGAGACAGCGCCCGCTCGAATCCACCGGCCGCCTTTGCCTTGCCGGCCACGCTGTCCGCCTGAAAATAAGACTTGCGCGCTTCCGCGACGCCGAGAAAAATCTTTTCTTCCTGACCGGCCACACCTTTCACCGTCTCTACCAGATTCGGCAGAAGGTCGAACCGCCGTTGCAACTGGTTTTCCACCTGCGCCCATGCACGGTTGACGTTTTCATCCAGGGCGACGGCGCGGTTGTAGCCGGAGTAGACACATCCACCCACCAACAGGAACGCGCCCACGACGACCGCCATGAGAATAAGAAGCACCTTACCGATTTTCATCGTACCACCTCGCTGTTTCGTAAACGCCTTGCCACATGATGGACAAAAACGTGCCGTTCGTTTGACAGTCGTGCCACATGATGGGCACGGGTTACCAGCTTCCACCAGCGCCACCTCCACCAAAGCCCCCACCGCCTCCGAAGGATCCGCCGCCGAACCCTCCCCCGAACCCACTGCCAAAACCGCCGCCGAATCCGCCACCACCCCACGAAGAACCTCTCCGTCCGCCCATCATGCCGTTGAGCACGCTACCGATCAGCATGGCCTGCAGAAACCCGCTGCCGCCCCAGCGGGATCGATATCGACCGCGGCGCGAGGAGGACATCACCACCATGAAGATAACGAAAAGCGGTATCAATCCGCCGCAGGCCACCCCACCGCGCGACGCGCGTCCACGATGACGAATTTTGGGGATCCCACCTAATTGGACATTCGCGTCGTCGGCGATTTTATTAGCGACGGCCACCGTACCCATGTACAGCCCGCGGGCGAAGTGGTTCTTTCGGAAGTTCGGCACGAAAACTTCGCGGCCAAGCGAACCACACCAGCTATCAGGGAGCACGCCTTCCAGCCCGTAACCGACCTGGATACGGTATTTATTGTCTGCGACGGCGACCGCGATCAACGCGCCGTTGTCCTTGCCCTTCTGCCCGAGCTTCCACAGTTCCGCATGCCGTTGGACAAAATCGAAGAAGGGCTCTCCCTCGGTCGTCATCACGGTCAATACTTTGACCTGCGCCGTAGTTTTTTGCTCCAGCTCGCGAAGCCAGCCCTCCAGCTTGCGCCTCGTGCCCTCATCAAAGACGTGGGCCCGATCTACGACGAACACACCCGGATCCCGCACTGTCACCTCGGCGTGTGCCGGAGTTGCCGCCAGTACCGCACCCCACCAGACAAGAATCACCGCTCCGGTATTACTGCGCATCGACAGCAGCCCCCAACGCTTCCACATCACGATATAGTGATTGAAAGGTCTCAAAATCACGGCGTTCTTTCGGATCGAGCGCTTTGCGAATACCGGGTAGTTTTTGATCAAAAAGTCGCTCCACTTCGTCGAGCACGACCGGCGTCTCGATACGCTCTTTCTTGCCGCGAAGCCACAACAATCCGCGAAGCGTACGCAGCAACCCCTCGCCCACATCCGTCTCGACACTGCCCAACAGCCGCTTATTACCGGTCGATGCCAACAAACCCTGCCGCATGCCGATCAACACCGTCTTCAGTTCGCGTTCACACTGCAAACGCACGTGATCGTCCTCGAACGAGAGATCGACGAACGGATCCGCTCCAAATACCGTCTTATGCCGCATGTGAATATCCAGCATCTCTAGAGAAAACGTATCGAGCGACTGAGAGATGTAGGTCGGCGTCATCACAAGGGGAGCCGTCACACCAAGTCGTCCCCAGCGAGTGCCCGCCTCACCGATACGACGAAGCAGATCGAGTTCCACTTTTTCGACAACGAGCACGTTGCGAATCGCTTGGTGGTTGACGTCGAAAGAGGTATCGAGAACCCGGCCAAAGAGCGTCACCGACTTGATGGCATCACCGCCGATGTCTCGAAGACCCTGTACATAGGCATCGATGTGGTTTCGAACACTTTGGGGTAAATGTTTCAGTTCCGGCATGATGATGGCTCGTGGCGACGCTTGGTATCCGTTCTCATGTCTCCCCGGCTACGGAGTCACCTCGTCCGCCGCCGGGGTGATGTTTATACCACCAGCCGGCGAGCTTAGCGATTATAGAACGATCTTGAGTTTGGAACCGTGTGTCACACGGCTTCGAGCGGACCTGCCGTTGTGGGGCATACGCCTGTTGTACAGAATCAGACATTCTCCGCGGGTGCCGGCTCGGTTGCCGAACTGGCGCGGTATCGCTACACTCCGCGCGATGAACGCGAACGCCCCCAAAGACATTCGATCCCCAAAGACTGGGATCGAACGGCGGTTTGTCTCCGTGAGGGTCGTGCCGAACCACACGCGCTGGCTATCCGCGCTGCTGGCACTGGTGAGTTTGACACCGGTTGTTGGCTGTGCCACGGGTCTGCGGGGCGGCGCAGGGAACCGGTCGCTCGGTGCCTGGTGGTCTGAAAAGTGGACTTCCGGTTGGTCGACGGATTATGAATCGGCCGAGCGCCGTGCCCGGAAAACCAACGCCCCCCTCGCCCTCTGTTTCACCGACTCGAAATTCGCAGCGGAGGATGAGTCTCTGTTGGCGCTGCGTGATGAGAAGGTGGAATCACGTCTGTCCGGGTATGTTCATGCGACTCTCGTGAAGTCTCATGAGCCGGATCGGCGATACGCCGAACAGTTCGGTATCACACGTGCCCCGAGTCTGATTCTCGTTCACCGCGACGGAACGTTTCATACGTATACCGGTGCCATCACCCCGGATGCGCTGGTTACGTTTATAGACGAGTCCGTCCCCCCCGGTGCCGTAGCCGTTCGCAATCCGCTTATTCCGCGTAATTGCGAGTGCGATTGGCTGACCGACTTGGGGGCCGCTACGGCGAAGTCTCGGGAAACCCAAACGCCGATGCTTGTTGCGTATGAGCGTCGCTTGACCGGTGATTGGGGCCGCCTCAGCCGCATTCTCGCGACGCGAGAAGTAGGTATTCGGGTGGTCGATCTTGTTCATTGTCGCGTACGACTTCTGCCCAACACCGGGGCCGCTTTCATCACGCCATTCGGTGCGCTGCGGCTGCCGGCGCTTGTGGTGGTTCAGCCTGACGGCAGCTACCACACCATCGAAACGCCATCCTCCTCTGAGGAGGTCGCCCGTGATCTGGATAGATACCTCCGACCCCGATCCGCGAAATCGGAGCCGATAAGCGCCATTTCCGCGAATACCAGCGGTTAACCGCATCGACATCGAGTGCCGATCCTGTTACCATATAGCTGGTTGTTGCACACGGCCTATCATCGCCGGAGCGCCCGGAGTGCAAGGTCGGGGTCATGAGGGTGCATGACGGAACGGGCGGCCGGACGCACACGGTATTTGAGACACCGCGCCGAGCCGTATGCGGAACGCGTCCCGATTCTGTTGGGAGCTTGCGCGGCACCGCGGGCACCGAGCGACATAAGTAATTCGAGATGTCGCGCTACCGCGGCGCGTCGGGATTGCGGCTCGGAACGAAGACGGGAGCGGTAACGATTCGGGCGGCGAACGGTGTCCTGGCTGCGAAGTCCGTCCTCTTCGCTTCGGAGTACCCGAAGGGGGGACGTTCCGCGTACGATGCTTCATGGGGAAGGGAATATGGGTCGACGCCGACGTCGGAATGCACGCTGCGTGATCTGTTCCGTGGCAACACTTGCGGCGCTGTCTCTTTGCGCGTCGACGTGGGCGGCTCCGTTGATCGACTTGGGACGTGGACCTGTCGGTATTCACCTTCCGACCTCCTATGATCCCCACACCCCTACGCCGTTGGTGATCCTCCTACATGGGTTTACCGGCAACGGAGCCTCGATCAGTTCGTTCTTCAGTTTTGCCAGCGTTGCAGAGGCCAACGGTATGATCTTTGCTGCCCCGAATGGTACCATCAATACGGACGGAAACCGGTTCTGGAACGCCACCGACGCCTGCTGCGATTTCTACAATACCAACGTCGACGATTCCGGCTACTTGCGATCACTCGTCGAAGCGATCAAAGTGGAATTCAACATCGACGACCGCAGGATCTACTTGGCCGGTTTGTCCAACGGGGGGTTCATGTCGTACCGTATGGCTTGCGATCACGCCGACCTGATCGCGGCAATCGTGAGTGTGGCCGGTGCCACCTTCTACAACGCCGGAGACTGCACACCGACGGAACCCGTCCATGTGCTCCAAATTCACGGCACCAACGACGGCGGCATTCTCTACTCCGGCAGCTACCTGCTCACCGTGCGCTATCCGGGTGCCATCCAATCGGTGGAGACTTGGGCGGGATACAATGGTTGTGACCTGACGCCTGAGATTCCTCCCGACACGCTCGATCTCGATGCCAATATCCCCGGCGCAGAAACGACCATCCGCCGTTATCCCCAAGGCTGCCGTTCGGGAGGTTCGGCCGAGCTTTGGACGGTCAATGGCGGACCGCACGTACTCACCGGCACGCCGGCTTTTGGTGAGTCTGTGGCGCAGTTTCTGCTTTCGCACCCCAAACCGCGCGCTGTGCCCGTCCCCGCGGTTTCCGATTGGGGCCTGCTGGGTTTAGTCATGCTATTGATGATCGCCGGTACCTTGATCGTTCGACGATGCACAGCCGAGCGAGTTCCCGTCGCCGTGATCGGCCCTACATCCTAGAACGGTAGGAACGGCCAAGTTCCCCCGAGCGGGTGTTCCGCCAAACGCCAACGGAACTCGTGACCGGTGGGAAGAAGACTGAATTGCCGTTACAATGCTGCCGGCATGGAGGTCTGGGTTTTTCGTCCGGCGGAGCCGACACAACCAACAGCCGAGTGATAACCAATGAGCGATGACACGTTTTCACCCGTCGAGCAGGCCCTTGAGGATTTGCGAGCGGGCAACATGATTATTCTCGTGGATGACGAGGATCGGGAGAACGAGGGCGATCTGGTCATGGCCGCTCAAGCGGTCACGCCCGAGGCGATCAATTTTATGCTCAAGGTGGGCCGCGGCGTGCTCTGTATGCCGATGTGCCGGGCCCACTGCGAGCAGCTCAATCTCTCTCTGCAGACTTCCGAGAACACCACCAAATACGGCACGGCGTTCACGGTTACCGTGGATGCCCACGCGCGGTTCGGCGTGACGACCGGCGTTTCGGCCGCTGACCGTGCCAAAACCATCGAAGTCGCCTGCTCCCCCGATGCCAAGCCCGCCGACCTTTGCCGTCCCGGACATATCAATCCCTTACTGGCGCGTGATGGCGGGGTGTTGGTGCGCGCCGGTCAGACCGAGGGATCGGTCGATCTGTGTAAGCTGGCCGGGCTTCGACCGGCTGCGGTCATCATCGAGATTATGAACGAAGATGGCACGATGGCGCGGGTACCCCAACTGAGAAAGCTGGCAAAGCAGCACGGCCTGCGGATGTACACCGTGGCCGACATCATCGAATATCGGATGAAGCGAGAACCTTTTGTGACACGTGGTGTCACTACCAAAATGCCCACCAAGTTCGGCGATTTTACGTTGATCGCGTATCACTCTCCGGTTGACCCGGAGCCTCACCTCGCGCTGTGCTGTGGTGGTGTGGGACTGCTCGATGCCGCTGGACAACCGGTGCGTCATGAGGAGCCCGTTCTGGTGCGCGTGGAGTCGGAGTGCATGACGGGACACGTCTTTCACTCATGTCGCTGCGACTGCGGCCCTCAGCTTGATCAGGCGATGGAGCATGTCCAAAAAGCCGGCAAAGGGGCCGTCGTATACCTCCGCCAAGAGGGACGCGGGATCGGGCTGCACAACAAACTCAAGGCGTATAAATTGCAGGATCAGGGCTACGATACGGTCGAGGCGAATGTACAGCTAGGTCTGCCCGTCGACAGGCGTGATTACGGCGTGGGAGCCCACATCCTACGGGATCTCGGTTTGAGCAAGCTTCGCCTGCTCACCAACAACCCCAAGAAAGTCAACCGCCTGGCCGTGTATGGTCTGGAGATCGTTGAGCAGCTACCCATCGAGATCGCACCCAATGAGCACAGCGCCCGCTATCTGAAGACAAAAAAAGATAAGATGGGTCACCAACTGAACGACGTATAGGATCGAGGCCCATTCTCCAACACCGATGCATGCCGGAGACCGACAGGCTGCACGATTCGGGGGGTGAAGTTCGCATGGACGATGTGTCGGAGTGCCCGGAGCACGACGGAATCGGCGTCGCGACCCCGCTTGACGAGCGTCTGTAGGACGGATAAGGTTTTGTCTTTCCTGGTGATGCGAAAAGGACGTTTTTTGAGGTTGCGGCGCAAGGCGTGTCTGATCGTACCATCAAACATTACTGCGGTCTGTTTGGCATCTGGGGGCATGAAGATGCCGTCCAGCTCACGCACCTGGGGCTCTACGGGCTTCAACATCGCGGGTAGGAGTCGGCCGGCATTGTCTCCACCAATGGCGAGGCGCTGCTGCGCCACGCCGGTCTCGGTCTGGTGAACCAGGTCTTCGACCGCCGCTCTCTGGAAAGCATTCGAGGGCGCATCGCCATCGGCCACACCCGATATTCCACCACCGGATCCTGCACCAACAGCAATGCCCAGCCGCTGCTTTTCTCTTATGCCGGCGGGCAGGTTGCCATCGCCCACAACGGCAACCTCATTAACGCGGCCCTTCTGCGTCGCAACTACGAAGACGTCGGGCATATTTTCCAGACGACGAGCGACACCGAGGTCATCATTCACTTGCTGGCCAAACCCGCCCACCAGGAAAAGAAAAACCCGCTCAACCATGTGCTCAACCATTTACAGGGTGCGTATTCACTGTTGCTTTTGTTTCCCGATCGCATGATCGCCGCCCGTGACCCGCTCGGATTTCGACCACTATGCTTGGGGCAAACCAAGTGCGGGGCGTACGTCGTGGCGTCGGAGACGAAAGCGTTTGACATGATCGACGCCAAGTCCCTCCGCGACGTGGAACCGGGGGAGATCATCACAATCTCTGAAGAGGGGATTGAGTCGCGTCACTTCGGCGGCGACACCGGTGGACGCGGGGCCTCGTGCATTTTCGAGCAGATCTATTTCGCTGATCCGTCCAGTCTGGTTTTCGGTGAAAACGTACATCTTGTACGGAAAGCCATGGGTGCCAAACTGGCCACGGAAGCCCCGGTGGATGCCGATGTGGTCGTGCCGATTCCCACCTGCGCGCAGTGTGCGGCCGTGGGCTACGGGGAACAGGCCGGCATC
>JAJRSP010000023.1 GCA_024278775.1 Planctomycetota bacterium | reverse complement strand
GCAGCAGATACGTCTGATCCGGATTCCACGCTCGATAGGTCTTGCTCATCCCTGAGTCCTCAAAAATCGTCCCGATCTTCCCTCACGACGACCCGCATCATAGCATACGTGTCAAGCGGTAATACTCGGACAGACTCCTAGGCCAGATAGGCGAGGGCCTCATCGGTTTCGCCGTCCATCACGATCTGCAACTTGCGTCCGGCTGTGCTTGTGGGGATGTGGATGACGTGGATCTCGTTCTCCAATCCGGCGTCGACAGGGGAGATGCTGGCGAGCATGTTGGTCGATTGGGACATGAACGTATCGTTGAATCGATTGCCGGGTTCATCCGGGTATAGCGCGAGGTACTTGATGTCGGCTTCAACCAAATCCTGGAAGAAATGAGTGCCGAAAGAGACCTCGGGCGAGAACCCCTTTGTTTTTCTGGCGACTTCAATCAAGATACAACAACGGTTAATGTCGGCGTAGTGAACGGGTACGCCGAGACGCAGATCATTGCTCCCCCACCGACCCGGTCCGATGAGCGCGAAAGACTTTGGTTTCAGCGCCCGGTTGATGCGGCCAATGGCGCGGGCGACCGAAAACCGTCCTTCTCGTGTCGATATGCCGTCATACCGGATCGGATCAACGTAGACGATGTATTCGATGTGGTCGATCTGGCAGGTACGCACGTATCGGTGCGCGTCGAAAATGACATCCGCCTCGGGGATCTGCTTGGGTATGGTTACGGGACCGCATTCAAGCGCGGTGGACTGCGTGCGGCATTGTAACACGTAAAACTTTTCGCCGTCGCAGGCGAACTCCATGTCGACTGGAACGCCGTAGACGCTTTCGAGCCGTGTGAGCATGTCGCGGGCGCGCTGGGCGAAGGGCGTTTCGCGCAACAGCTTATCAAAGGTGATGTAGAGGTCTTCGGGGTTTTCGTCGACGAGTAGGCCGGTCGGCGGGTAGAGTTCGCCTTCGCGATAGACGGACACAAGCTTGTCCAGCATGGGGATGGGTTCGCCCTGCGCCAGGACATCCTGAAACCGCACGGAACGCAGGCGATTGGCTTTCGTGTCGATCACGTCCAGGATTCTCTGGGAACATCGTCTGATATCACCCACGGTCGATTCGGGCCTGAGCGTGGGGGCACCCAACGCGACCATGCGCGGGTAGTCGCTCCCGCTGCGATCCACCGCGCGCGTCCCCAGACCCATGACGAGTCGGAGCAGACCGTCTTCACGTTTGATCCGTGGTGACCAGCGGAATTCGTTTCGTGAAAACGCCACACCGGCGAACGCCGGCAGGAAGAAATCACCAACCTGCGTACCGACGACTTTTTGGATGAGGATGGCCATGCCTTCCACATAGTCGATCAGGTTGTGCTCGCGCCGATAGACGATGGGGTCCGGACCCATGATGCTGGCGTACACTTCGGCGATGGCCCCCATGAGCGCGCGCAGTCGTTGTTCGAGCGTTCCCTGGTTGGCCAGGAAATAACTCGCGTATTTTCCGCAGAACGCCGTGCCAAAGCGGTCTTCGAGAAGACTGGACGACCGAACGATGAGCGGGTGTTGCCCGATCTTTTCCATGATGCGACGAAGATCATGAACAACTTTGAGCGGAAAATCGCTGTTGCGAAACACGCCACGAATCAGCGGATATTCCCGCGCCACGTCTTCGTCCGACTTGTACTTCTGCATCTGATAATCATCGAGTCGGTTGAGTCTCAGGAAATCCTCGATGACGTCGTGGCGCAGATAGCACGAGTCGGGCATCGCCACGGGAAGGTAGAGGTCGTCGTGGCCTTCCTCGGCTTCGCGCAGAATACGGTGGGCGAGAAGCATGCCGCCCGCTTTTCCGCCGATGCGACCGAGCGTGTCGTCGTTGCCGACCATGCGCGACGCGATGTGGTCGAAATCGCGAATGGTCAGGTGGTGTTTGGCGGCACCGATGAACTCGAGCTGGTCGCTCACGAAGTGACGAATCAGGGCCACACGTGTGGCGATGACCTCGGCCGGTGCCAACTTCGTCTCCCCGAGAGAAAGTTGGCAGAAACGACTAATCTTCCCGGCGAGTTCTTTGAACGAGACGTTGGCCATCGCCGCCACGTTTTCCAGGCTCTGCACCTCCTCGCGTTTCAAAGTCAGGTTAACCAGATCGTCCACGTCTTCCGGTGTGAACTCGCGCTCGACGATCTCACGCGTGATTTCTTCGGCGAGTTCGCGTTCCTTGTCGTCCCATCGGTCGCGCTCGGCTTCGTTGGGGTCCGTGCGGACATCCTGCATCGCCTCACCGGCACGCCGGCGCGCTTCGTCGTGAATGTCGTCGATGGTGGCCACGCCACGGCGGTGAAGCTCCATCAGAAGCTCACGGTGAATGCGTTCCGCGAGTGCCGGGTAGCGAGAAAAGTGACTGTCGAGACGCTGAGTGACGCGGGCTGATATGTCAGGTTCGTTGGGCATCGTCTGTTTGGCACTCCCTGGTCCGATGTGAAGGCACCGGCCAGGGCCATTTTCACGGCGATGGGCCGTGGCCGCAAGCGTTTGTCACAGAGAAGTTGTTCGTTCTTGATAAACCCGATAAGGAACCGCTCTCGTTTCTGCCGAGCTATAATGAGGACGGACCGAGGCCGCCGTTTGGGATATACACGATTCTATGACCAACATAGGGAAATCAACCGATCCACCGTCGAGCGATCCATCCGTGAGGGTGGCGCTGTCCCTGCCCGTGAGGCCGCGTCCGACCGTGCGGCGGTCAACGATGAGCCGACGGCGGGCGGCCGTGCTCGTGGTCGTCCATCTCTTGATGATCGGGCACGTCATCCACTGGCTGGTGACCGGTCGAACCCTCTCCCCGGTCGAGCCGTCCGAGGCGATGTACGCGATCAACAAGGGCTATCTCAATGCCGGGGCCGTGTTCTTCGCGGCCTCTCTCCTGCTGACGTTGCTCCTGGGACGGTTTGTCTGCGGGTGGGCCTGTCATCTGGTGGCCTATCAGGATTTTAGCGCGTGGTTGCTGAAGCGTATCGGGATTCGTCCCAAGCCGTTTCGCTCGCGGTTTCTTTATTACGCACCGCTTGCCCTCGCGCTGTACATGTTCGTCTGGCCCACGGCCTACCGGCTCTGGATCGGTCAGGCGAAACCGGTGATGACAAACCATCTGCTCACAACCGACTTCTGGGCGACGTTTCCGGGGGCGGGTGTGGCCATACTGACAGTGGTCATGTGCGGGTTTGGGATCGTCTATTTCCTCGGCTCGAAGGGGTTCTGCACGTACGCCTGTCCCTACGGCGGTTTCTTCGCGGTGGCGGATCGGCTCTCTCCCGGTCGTATCGTGGTGGATGAGTCTTGCGATCATTCGGGTCACTGTACGACGGCGTGTACCTCGAACGTGCGCGTGCATGAAGAGGTCGCCCGATTTGGGATGGTCGTGGACCCGGGTTGCATGAAGTGTATGGATTGCGTAACCGTGTGCCCGAACGACGCGTTGCATTATCGCTTCGCACCACCGGCTATCACCGCGCGCGCCTCGTCGGCCGGTAAGGCCCGAACGTATGATTTTACGCTATCGGAAGAAATAGCGCTGGCCGTAGTGGCGACGGCCGCCCTGTTCGTGTTTCGTGGTTTGTACGGTCAGATCCCGCTGCTCTTGGCGATGGGGCTGGCGGGGATGACGGCGTTTACGCTGATGAAGTTCGCGCGACTCGTTCGATCCCCCAATGTTCGTCTGCAACAATACTCGTTGAAACGCGGCGGCCAATGGACCAAGCCGGGCGTCGTCTTTGGCGGATTGACCGTGCTGCTTTTCGTGTTGGTATGTCACAGCGGCGTCGTCCAATACCATGTGTTTCGCGGCGATCAACTAGCACGATCGTTATCGTTGGGGGACGAAGTCTGGGTATCCGGCGCATCCTGGAGTGACTCGGCGACCAACCCGCAGCGGAATACGTTGCGCCGCGCGACGGCGTACCTGGAGCGTGCCGAGCGTGTCGGGCTGTGGCATACGCCGGCAGTGCTGAATGACCTGGTCTGGCTCTATCTTGCGGCCGATCGCAATGAAGCGGCGGAAGCCGCAGTGCGCAAGCTCATTGATCTGACGCCGAATCGGGCGGAAGTGCATCGCGGGTTGGCCGGCGTGCTCCGAAAAAGGAACCGGATCGATGAGGCGGAGCAAAGCTATCGGGCGGCCTTGGCTCTCGACCCCGGTTACACCAGGGCGCGTAGCGAACTGTGCGCCATGCTCACCCGCACCGGGCGGTCGGAAACGGCGCTTCTCGAATACGATGAGGGATTACAAGCAACGCCGGACGATGTGCCCCTCATGGCCGATCGGGCGCGGCTGCTCTTGCAGCTAGGTCGCCACGACGACGCATGCGCGGGCTGGAAGCATATCACTGAGCTCACGCCGAAGTCCGGTGGGGCGTTTACGGAACTGGGTATGGCTCAACTGCGTGCGGGGCATGAGGCGGAGGCCGTCGATGCGCTAACGCGGGCCGTTGAGCTTGAACCGAAAAACGCGGAGGCGCAATACAATCTCGCCCTGTTGCTGCTGCAGTCGCGCCGTACGGCCGAGGCCGTCGCCCGGCTGGAAGCGGCGATCGCGGCGAACCCCGACTTTGCGCAGGCCCATTATCACTTGGCCGTGGCGCTTTTTATGCTCGGCAAGCCGGCCGAAGCGCTGGGACCAATCCAAGAGGCGATCCGCCTTAACCCGAACGATGCGGACGCGAACGGATTTCTGGAAGTCGTTCGTAAAGAGCTACACTACAACAAAGCCACTCCGTAACCGTCCGGCGCAAACACCGGTACTACTGTGGCACGATAGATGTCGGCGTGATCGTGAGGCGTCTCGTGTCGTACCGATCGCGCGTCACGTTCTGTTGAACATGTTGAAGTACGTTGCCGATGCTGCGAAGAGCGCGCCGGTCGGGCAAGAACGGTCAAACTCCGCGCGGCCCAAGCCGGTCATCCCACTGCTGGATTACCAGCGGGCGGATGTCGAGTCGAACGCGCGGTTTCGCTGGAACTGCTGGAGCCGACAGACGGGCAAGAGCTTTACGAAATCGCTTCGTCGTATTTTGCGCGGTTTGGCTCGTGGGCGCAATCAGATTTTTCTCTCGGCCGGAGAACGCCAGAGTCGCGAGTTGATGCAAAAAACACGGCAGCATTGCCAAGCGTTGCAGATCGCCTCCGTCTGTTATGACAACCGTTTCTTTCGTGATATGAGCGTCAAACAACTTGAGATTGTGCTGCCACGTGGCGTACGGATCATCGCGCTACCGGCCAACCCACAGACCGCGCGCGGTTTTACGGGTGATGTGTTTCTCGATGAGTTTGCGATGCATGAGCGAGATCGTGATATCTGGGCGGCGATGTTTCCGTCTTTGCTGCGCGGAGACGGTGAGCTGGACATCGCCTCGACACCCAAAGGGCGAGATAACATGTTTTATCAGCTCCGAGATAACGATTCGTTTTCGACGAGTACCGTGACGTTGCCCGATGCCGTGTCGCAGGGGCTGCACGTGGATATGGCTGCCATCCGTAACGCGATGGGTGACGAGGAACTCTATCGACAAGAGTTTCTTTGCGAATTTCTTGACGAGGCGACAGCGTTTCTAACCTACGATCAGATCGACGGCTGCATGGACCCATCACTCACGTTGGTCTCGGTGCCGTCCGAACTGGCCGATACGGATCGTGATCTGTTCGTCGGCGTGGACATCGGGCGCGTGCGCGATCTCACCGTGATCTGGGTGTTGGCGGCAGAGGGAGACCGTGCCACCACTGTGGCACTGTTCGAGCTGTCCCACGAATCATTTCGCACGCAGTTTGAGTTTCTTTCAGAGCTACTGACGCTCACGCGTGTGCGGCGGCTCTGCGTGGACGCGGGTGGGCTTGGCATGCAGTTGGCCGAGCAGCTTGTAGAACGTTTCGGATCGTTTCGCGTGATACCGCTAACGTTCACCACCGCGCTCAAGTCACAGATAGCGACCACGCTCCGCATCGCCGTGGAACAACAACGTATCGTGATACCCCACGACGAGCGTATCCGACGTGACTGGCATTCGGTAGAGCGAAACGTCACGAGTCACGGCCACTTTCGGCTCTCGGCCCCGCGCCGCGAAGGCAGTCACGCGGATCGTTTCTGGGCGGCGGCGCTCGCGCTGCATGCGGCCGGCACCGGTGAAGCCCGCGTGGAATCATTGAACACGTCGCCGATACAGTTCGCGCGAGCCGGCGCGTGGTAGCCGAGGGTCGTTCGTCTCAGTGGTCAGAAATCTACAGTCAAGCCTTTGAGGAATGAAATCATGACGATAACCGCCCACACGAACAAAACAGAACGTCCGGCGAGGCCCAAGCTGGGTCGGGTGATCCAGCCGCGAAAAGATGATTCTGTACGCGACTATCCGACGGCGGGGCTCACACCGTCGGGTCTCGCTGCGGTGTTGCGAGAGGCTGACGACGGCTCGCTCTCCACGGCCATGCAGCTTTTTGAGGAGATGGAAGAAAAGGACGCGCATCTTTTTTCGGTGGCCAACACGCGACGACTCGCCCTGACCGGACTGGAGTGGGAGATCCTCAGCGCGGCCGACCTACGCGCCGGTGTGGATCGGGCGTTGGCCGATGAGGCTGCCGACTACTGCCGAGACGTGATAGCGGGCATCGATTCGTTTGAGGAAATCTTGCAGCATCTGTCGTTGGCGGTCGGTCGGAACCTGGCCGTCGCGGAGATCGTCTGGGATGTCGCCGGTGGCTCCCTTCGTCCGGTGGACCTTCTGCCGGTGGCGTTCACGCGGCTGACGTTCGACGAGTTTTCCAAGCTCCGGATTCTCACCGCGCGAGGGGATTTCCCCGGCACCGAACAAGTTCGTCGTGCATACGCCGCACAGCGTCTCCGGTTTTCCACAGCGGGGTGGTTTGCTGCGCGTCTCGGCGATGGTCTACCTCGCGAAAAATCTCGCGCTGAAAGATTGGATGATCTTCAGCGAGGTGTTTGGCATGCCGGTGCGTATCGCGCGATACGATCCGTCGGCGACGGCCGAGGAAAAGCGAGAACTGTTGACCATGTTGGAATCACTCGGCAGCAACGCGGCCGGTGTGTTTAGCCGAGCGGTCGAGCTGCAATTGATCGAAGCGAATCGCGGCGGTGCGGGTCCGCCCTACGAGCGACTGGCGGATTTTCTAAACCGAGAGATGAGCAAAGCCTGGCTCGGGCAAACGTTGACGACGGATGTGTCCGGGCAGAAAGGATCGCTGGCTGTGTCAGCGGTTCAGCAGAAGGTGCGACGCGACATTCTTGTGGACGATGTCCGCAAGGAAGGCCGCACGATCCGTCGGGATTTCTTGACGCCACTGGCACGGATGCGCTTTGGTCATGACGTGCCGGTGCCTCTCTTCCGCCGGCGATTGGGCCACGATATGTCCACGCAGGAATTGGCCGACGCGCTCAGCGTGGCTGTGAACCAACTCGGGGCCAGGGTGCCCGCGCACTGGGCGCATGCGGCGCTGGGTATTCCCCGCGCGGCTGACGGAGAGGCAACGCTGTCCGGTTCGTCGCGTTGATCGGTTCCGACCGCGAGGGGTGTGAGCGCCTCACACGTTTTATAGTGCCATAAGTTGGCACCGTCTGTCAAAAGGAGGGAACAATCTTGACTACCGCATGTGAGACATCGAAACACGAACGGGAGGGTGGCGAGCTTTCGGCGATGCGTTCGACGGCGTTGGGCGGCACCCGCATTCCGGATCGCGTGTTGCTTGCGCCGTGGGGGCAGGTGGAGAGCACCAACGGCAGCTTCGTCGTGGATGAAGAGTCGGCGGCGTTGGCCACGGCGGCAATGACGGAGCAGGCGACCGACACGCCGATCGACTATGAGCATCAGACGCTCGGTGGCCGTTACGCCTCACCCAACGGGCAGGCACCGGCGGCCGGTTGGATCAAACAGCTCGAAGCGGAGCCGGGTGTGGGTTTGCTGGCCCGAATCGAATGGACCGCCCAGGCCAAGGAGATGCTCGCTGCCAAGGAATACCGTTATCTCTCGCCGGTGGCGCTGATTCGCAAAAGCGATCGAAAGATGATCGGGCTGCACTCTGCCGCACTGACCAACAAGCCGGCCATCAAGGGCATGACCCCGATCGTGAACCGCGCGAGCGGCGCGGCGATCGACCCGGCGCTATCGTCTCCGGAAGACGTGGAGCCGCTGATCGCGCTTCGAGAAGAGTTGTCGCTGCCGACAGACGCCGATGCGGAGGCGGTGCTGTTGGCGGCCAGTCGCCGGTTGACGGACCTTCGCGAGGAGACGCGGCGCTGGCATGTGGCGCAGCGGATGGCGGAGGCGGTTCGCTCGGGGAAGCTGGTCGAGGCGCAACGCGAATGGGCCGAGTCGCTCGTAGATCGGGAGGAGACGCTGTTTGACGAGTGGCTTCGCACGGCTCCCGTGGTCGTCGCGCGCGGGGCGATAGCGCCGCCGCTGGCAACGAGCGCGCCAGAGCAACGACGGCGAACCGCCGAGACACGGGCGCGGGCGGAGTACCGCACCAATCCACTCTTGAGTCGCCTGACGACGGAAGCGGCGTACGTGGCCAATGCCGTACGAGACTTTCAGGCTTCCACGAATTGATGGGTGGCATGGGCAAGCTATCGCTTGCCCGTGTAGACGATCGAAAAAATGCGTTGCGTAGTGGGTTGACCCCCCTCAATCCCCCCTTGGCAAGGGGGGAAGCCGGTAACGGGCCGCTATGCGAAGAGCGACTCTGCTGTAACGAAAACCGGCATCACGAAGCCGGCGGAAAACGATTTCAAGAAAGGAACCGCACCAATCATGGCACTCACTGCGAATCGGGAGGTCGATCACTACATCGATCAGGAACTGCGAAGTTTCCAAGTAGTCGCATCGGCTCATGTCTACAAGGGGTCGATCGTGGGAATCACCGCCGGCGGCTACGCCCGGCCGCTCACGGCGGGTGATGCGTTTGTCGGCCTGGCGTACGAGGAATCCGACAACTCGAGCGGCGCAAACGGCGATGTATCGGTGCGCGTCTACACGCTCGGTGATTTCGCCCACGCGCTGGCCGGTGCCGCGATCGCGAATCTGGGCGATGCGGTGTACGCCTCAGCCGATGACACGCTCACGCTGACAGCCACGGCTAATTCGTACGTCGGCGTCATTGTCGATGTGCCTTCTTCGGGAAACATTGTGCTGCGGATCGATCCATTCCGACCGGCACCGTAGCCGTGGTGTTCAGCGGTAGCAGCGAGTTGGCAGCGGTTGTTCATAAAGAAACCAGAAAAGCGAAAGGAGCGCCCACGTGGCTATTATCAACACGGGATTATTGACCAAGGGATTGCGAAGCGAGTTTTTCAACCGGTTCGACGCCACGAACTCGGTCTTCGCCGACTTGTCGACGCGGATTCAATCAAACTCGGATGCGGAAACGTACAAATGGCTCGGCTCGTTGCCGCGCATGCGGGAGTGGGGGCAGGGTCGCGTGAGTAAAGGGCTTGGTACGGAGTCCTACTCGGTCGAAAACCTCAAATACGAATCCACGCTCGAGGTAGACCGCGACGAGATTTCCGATGACAAGACCGGGCAGATTCAGATTCGCGTGGCCGAGCTTGCGCAACGCGCTGCGAGCCACAAGGACTATCTTCTCTCGCAGCTTTTGATCAACGGCGAGACGGCCGGCTTCAACAGCTACGACGGCGTGAGTTTTTTCAATGCGAATCACGTGTCGGGGTCTTCCGGAGCGCAAGATAACAAGCTGACCGCCGCCACCGTGGACGCCAACAACCCGACGACGGGGGAGTTCAAGACGGCGCTGAAGACGGCGATCGGCACCATGATGGCGTTCAAGGACGATCAGGGCGAACCGATGTCGATCTCCTCCCACGGACTCGTGTGCGTCGTGCCGACCAGCATGCAGATGACCGCGCTGGAGGCGGTGAGCGCGACCCTCGTGGATAGTACGACGAATATTCTGACGGGTGTGGCCAAGGTGGTGGCGCTGCCGTGGCTGACGGACGCCAGCAAATGGTACCTGCTCAAGACCGACGGGGTCATCCGGCCGTTCATCTTCCAAGATCGTGAACCGATCGAGTTCACCGCGTTGACCGAGGAAAGCGACGAAGGATTCCGGCGAGAGAAGTTCCTCTTCGGCGTGCGGGCGCGATACCGCATGGCTTACGGCTACTGGCAGTTCGCGGTCCGCACGAACTTCATCTAAGCACGCGTCAATGCCACGTCATCTGTTGGCTAGCGGATGGGTGGCCCATCTCTTCAGAGGTGGGGGACTCGAATCGGTTCCCGGAATCGTGTCCCCCACGGCGGGTGCCCCATTCTTCGCCCCAAGGCGAAGGGTGGGGAACGAAAACAGCGGTAGCGGTGGTTCGGTTCGGCAGATGGTGCGTCCGAAACGCACCCCATACACCCATCGGAGCGTGATGCGATGAGCTACGTAAGCAACACCGAGATTCAGCAGCGAGTGGGCGCGGCTGCCTACGTGCAACTTACGGACGACGATGGTGACGGCGTGGCCGACGTGGCGGTCGTGGATGAAGCCCGGCTCGGGGCGGAGGGTGAGGTTAATAGCTACCTGGCTAGGCGCTTTGCGGTGCCGATTGATCTGACGGTGCATGCCGAGCTGGCCGACCTGCTGAAATCCATCACGCTGGATCTCATCGAGCAGCGCCTTCGACAGCGCCGGCCACCGCTACCCGAGGGCACGACCAGCCGGTACCGCGACGCAATCCAATGGCTTACGGGTGTCGCCTCCGGGTCGATCGAACTGCCGTCGGCCGCACCCGTGGCCACCCAGGTGCTTCGCGGGCCGATCGCCCAGACAACGGGCGATGAGAGGTTGCTTTCCCGCGAGGAGCTGTCGGATCACTAACCGGAACGCGGAGCGAACGCAATCATGCCAACACCGGATCGAACGACAATCAGGGCAGCGATCGACGCACTGGTGGTCAAGCTGCGAGCCAATCTGGTGGCCGACCCACCGACCAGCAGCAAACCGTTTCGCGCCGTGCTCGCGCAGGCGGCAGGACCGACGGCCAGACCCCGTCCGTTCATGACGGTGTCATTGTCGAAAGCCGAACCGGTAGGCGTGTCGGAGGGCGACAAACTGTTTGCGGTCACGGTCTTGATGCGGCTGGTCGTGGACGTGATCGGTGAAGATGCCCACGCAACGTTGCTTGATGTGGTTGGGGCCGTGGAAGATTACCTGGATAGCATCGTCGACACGGGCGTGATTGAGGGCGCGTCGGGGTTTGATGATCGGGCTTGGACGTTCGAGTATTCGAAAGCGACGGCCGGGGTACGTGTGGCCGCCGCCGAGGCACGGCATTCCTTCGTAGCGCGTATCGAGCGCTCCTGCAACCGAAACGCAGCACCGTAGAGCGACACCATGATCTGGATACTGGCCACGCGCGGCGTGAGTACGAAGCTTCGCGTCTCACCGTTTACCGAGACGCCGATCGAGGGCGTGCATAGCATCGTCTATCAACCCGGTGTGCAGGTCGTGCCTTTCACGGGTGATGATGTCAACGCTGGTCCGCTTGGCACTTTTGCCGGAGGGTTACATCGAATCTCCGGCGTGTTGTTTTCTTATGACGGGTCGGCCGCGGAAACGCTTTTTGCGATCTCGACAGAGATTGATCTGGTGATTCGGTATCGGGCGGCGGATGGAAAACGAAAGCGCACGCTTAGTGACGTGTTGTTTGCCGGAGACGCGACGGTCACGGTTCCCGCGAGGAACGAAGGGGTATCGCGGCTGATCGGCGTGCCGTTTCGCGTACAGATTGCCGAAGGCGAAACCATAGCCCAACACGTGACCGACACGGTGGATGTCTAACATGAGCCGGTTCCAGCAAAGCATTGTCGATTCGGCGCATCAGGCGCTGACCATGCAAGACGAACAGGTCGAAGCCCTTCGTCTTCGGCAGATGCAGGTCGTGCTCACGAAGACGGCCAGTGGCAGCGGCGACATGGACAAGCTGTTTTCTCTGGCGCGGCGATTTCGTCTCGTGTATGTCCGGTGCCATTTTTCGGGTGGGATCGGTCTCACGCCGATGACGATCGAGCTCGATTCGGTAGCGGGGTCGGTCTATGACGCGGTGTTGTTTACGCTGGTCCGTGTGGGCGTCGGCCGAGACGTCAACTTTCGGATTTCCGTGGAAGAGAGCGCGGACCCTTCCCCCTGGACGTTTGAATCCGGCTCGCAGCTACGAATTCGATGGACGAACCCGGACTCGGGAAATATGACCTGGGGAGTTTCAGTTGGGTTGGCCAATGCGTCGTAAAGGAAGATAGTGCCATGCCCTTGACACACAATTCGGACAGCCTCGAAACACGAAACCTGACGGTGAATGATGCGCTGCTGCTCGGCGAGGGGACACCGATCGAGTTTCGGAAGATGCCCGTCCCGGTGACACCTCCAAGCGGATCACTAACGCTCTACGCCGGCACCGACGGCCGGCTGTATCTGAAGGACGACAGCGGCAGCGAGTTTGATCTAACCACCGGTGCAGTGGGCGCGGCAGACGTCGCGATCGCAGACGGCGGTACCGGAGCCAGCAGCGCAAGCGCGGCGCGGGTGAACCTCGGCCTGGCGATCGGGGTGGATGTGGCGGCCGCGACTCATACGCACGACGCGAGTGACGTGACCAGCGGGACGCTTAACGGGAGTCGCTTGGCTACCAAGAACCGCACGCTGACGAAGATCGTCTACATCGAGAGCCCCACGGCGACTGATTCGCTACCGATTACTTTCCTGGCCGATGCCGTGACGCTCGTGCAGATTCGCGGGGTGACGGATACGGGTACGGTGGACTTCAACATCGAACACCGCGCTACGAATACACCGGGTGTGACCGGAACCAACACGCTCACGGCGGACCTTCAAGCGGTAGCTGCCGGCGCGTCATCGTCCAACTTCGCGGATGCGACCGTACCGGCCGAGCGATGGTTGAACTACCACGCATCGGCCGTGTCGGGAGCCCCGACAAAGCTCTGGGTAGCCATCGAATACACCATCGATTGACGCGCAGCAGTGAGCCGGTCTTACGGATTGATGACAGAGGTGACGGCGCTATTGACGAGCGTCTGAACGAATGAGTTCAGGCTCGACCTCGCCGTGGTGCCGACAATGTCGGGTCCACAGCCCAACAAGAGTGTGCAGACGCCCAACCCCGTGATGAACATACCGATGCGAATCATTTTTGACATCATGGCAATCTCCCTGGGTACCGCTGCTGTTATCGGAAGATCGTGATGGCTGGTTTGCTTACCGGCAGACGAGTCGCTCCGTAGTCCGATAATGTGCATCTGTGCTTGGGGTTGGGTGTGACTATAGGGTGTGGAAGAGATCTGGGGAGGCATGTCCGCGTATGCGTTGGCTTTCCGGACGACAATAAAGTATGAATAGATCGTTCGTGTCTCTGTTGACAATAGTCGCTTACCGAGGCTGTCTTTCCTGTATTGGCCTGTGCGGGTAGCGTGGGGCTGGGTATCGTCACAGCGGATGTCAACGTTGACCGCAGGCGGCTTCCGTTGATGGTGAAATAGAATCATGGGGTGAGGGTTTGGCTGATGATGGATGAGGCAGGATGAAACGGATCGGAGGAGTCGTGCTGTGCGGTGGTGAGAGTCGCCGGATGGGGAGGAGCAAGGCGTGGCTCGATTTCGGTGGCGAGCCGATGCTGGGGCGTGTGGTTCGAGTGGTTCGAGAAGTGGTGTCACCGGTGGTGGTAGCCTGTCATCCGGGGCAAGTGCTCCCCCCCCTGCCCGATGACATTCGACTCGTATCGGATTCGGTATCGGGCGTGGGTCCGCTGGCCGGTGTGCTTGGTGGGATGTCGGCGTTGGCGGGTTCATGCGACGCTGTTTTTGTTTGCGCTTGCGATCAGCCGCTGTTGGAGGTGGGGTTTGTATCTCGTTTGATTGAACGGTTGGGCAATCATCGTGCGGTCATGGTCAGGCATGATGATCGCCTCCACGTGTTAACTGCGGTGTACCAAACCGATGTGGCGGATCTTTTGCGGCAGAAAATCATCGAAGGGGATCATCGCGTGCGCGAGTTCGCTAGGCTTTGCGACCCGTTGATTTTGACAGCTGATACTTTTTCCGATGTGGACCCCAAACTACACGCGCTACGCAACTTCAACACGATACGGGATATCGAAGCACATAGACAAAACCGCTAGAAAAGTGCAACGAAAGCCTACACACGGGCCCGAAGCGTCTCGTCGGAACCGTACGGACATCATACGGTTCCGTCACGGGCATGCATAGACATGTTGTCACGGAGAACTTCGAAGTGCCACATGGTGGCACTTGAGTTACCGTTATCGATCCACTTCCACGCCGAGTAGTTCTGCGATTCGGTCGAAGTCGTCGAGCGAAAAGTATTCGAGCGTAATACGCCCCGTTCCTTTGCGACGCCCCTCCCGGATCGTCACCTTGGTTTTGACGGCCTGCTCGAACACCTGTTCCATGTGCTGAAGATGCGGCGAACGAGCCGGGGTGCCTTTGGTGGTCGGTTCGTGGGTGCCCTGCTCTCGTGTTTTCTCGCGTCGAACAATTTCTTCGAGGGCTCGCACGGAGAGTTCATTGCGTACGATGGCCTCGGCCAACTGCCACCGGCGGGCGTCGTCGGTGACACCGAGCAGGCACCGTGCGTGTCCCATGCTGACCTGGTCTTGGGCCACGAGGTCGCGAACCGGGCCGGGAAGATCAAGCAGGCGAAGATAGTTGGTGACGGTGGAGCGATCTTCGCCGAGGCGTTTCGCCACATCGTCCGGACGGAGGCCAAACCGCGTGCAAAAGGCGCAATAAGCCTGCGCACGATCAATCGCGTTGAGGTCCTCTCGCTGTATGTTTTCGATGAGGGCCAGCTCGACCATCTGTTCGTCAGTCGCATTGCGTATTACTACAGGTACTGTCGTCATACCTAATGACTTTGCAGCCCACCAACGGCGCTCCCCGGCTATAATTTGCAGTTTTCCGTGGTTCAGGCGGGCGGTGATTGGCTGAAGCATGCCGCTGTGCTCGATGGATTGGGCCAGGGATTCGATACCGGCCTGGTACGCGTCGCACCGCGGTTGGAACGGGTTTGGTTCGAGCGCGTCCACAGGCACATCCTTCGCCTGCACGCCGGATGGAGGCGAGGAGATGCTTTCGGCCGTACTATCCATCGGCATTGGATCTGGAGCCAACACGCCTGGCTCTTGAACACTGACGGCCCCTTTGTCAGGCGGCATTTGAGTAGATACCAGCGAACTTAGCCCACGGCCAAGCCTTCTTCCGGTTTTAGCCACGCCTCTCCTCCTCGCGACCAGGGTTTCTTTGATCTGATTCCACAATATCGACCAGATACCACCTAGAGGTATACCACGTCCGCTCCTCCAGGCAAGTCACTCGTGCAAGTGATATATCAACACTCCTCGAACAATTTGGCATTGGTCTGGATCAAACCACACAGTAAGCCGTGCCAGTGCTGTTTCACGTGAAACACCGGTTCGACTTTCCACAAGAATCGAATTGTTAGTCTATTCGTTGTCATCCGAAGTAGATCGGCTATTCGCTACCGCTATTCCATTACGCTCAGGTGACGGAGTTAGCAAGATATGATGTCAACCGGCGATCAATCCACGCGGAGGTTCAGAAGATCGAGACACACGGATTTCTCAGAGATTAGATTGGCGCGCTGGTGATGTAGTGACGGGCCTGAAGCATGTTGTAGAGGCCCGTCCTGATGTTTCACGTGAAACAGATTACATGGGGCAGGATTCGCGGATCGGGACGCACCAGGGAGACCTGGTCCATGGTAGTCGGAACGAGCGTTATCGAATGATTGTTTCACAAGATACACTTACTATGGATCGACATAGAATATTACTATAGAAGATTACGTAGTATATTAGATCGAACCAGGTTGATGTGGCGCGTGCCCGCGGAGCGGCGGGTAGTATCCACGCCATGACGGGGACGAGACACCGCGAAGACACCGCTGCGGACACGCGCGAGACCGACCGCATCCCAGAGGCCCCGGAAGTGCCACTGTGTGGCACTCCAGCGGATGAGCGTGTGTCTCTGTGGTGGTTGGCCGTTGTTTTCGTGCTTGCGCTGGCCATACGGCTATTGTCCGTGTGGCAAACGAGTGATGTGCCGACGGTGCGGCATCTCATCGGTGACGCGGCCGGCTATATGGCGTGGGCGGATCGCCTTGCGAAGGGTGCATGGATCGGCACGGAGTCTTTCTATCAGGCACCGTTGTACCCGTACGTGTTGGGCGTGCTCATCAAGTTCATCGGTTCGAGTGTGATGGCGGTGCGTATGACGCAGTGCGTGTGTGGTGCGATGGGCTGTGTGCTGGTGGCTTTTTCAGCGTGGCGCATGTTTGGACCTCGCGCGGGATGGGTCGCGGCCGCAATGTTGGTGTGCTATGCCCCGGGGATTTATTACGACGGCATTATACAGAAGGCTTCGTTGTCCTGTCTGCTAAGTTGTGGTGTGGTGGCGGGCGTGGTCGTCTCATACCGACGGATGCGCGGTGCGAGTTTATGGGCGCTCGGAATGGTGGTGGGGCTTCTTTGCGCAACCCGAGAGAACGCTCTGGTCTGGTTGGGCGTGCTTGGTGTTTGGGTGCTATGTCGCTCTGAGAAACAAGATCTGGTAGGTCGGTTGCGCGCCGGTGCGTTATATGGGAGTGGAGCGTTGATGATTCTGGCTCCGGTACTGGTGCATAACGTGTATGTGTCTGGAGATTGGTCTCTGACGACATCGCAGTCGGGTCCGAATTTTTACATCGGCAATTCTGCAAACGCTGACGGACGGTACCGGCCATTGGTTCGTGGTCACGAAACGCCCCACTTCGAGCGTACGGATGCGACGCGTTTGGCGGAGACGGCGGCCGGCCGGGCGTTGTCGCCGCGTGAAGTCTCGGCGTACTGGATGGAGCAAAGCTGGAGGGAGATTGCGGCGGATCCGTGGCGATGGGTGGGGTTGCTTGGTCGTAAGGCGTTGATGACGATCAATCGGTACGAGGTGGCAGACGGTGACAGTATCTATGTTCATGCGCAATCGTCCTGGTTGTTGTCGGGGTTGGGGACGGTGTGGCATTTCGGTGTCCTCTTTCCATTTGGCGCGCTGGGGGTGGTGGCGGCCTGGCCAACAAAATGCCCGATACGTGTGTTTGTGGGGCTGTTGTTGTCGATGATAGCGGCGGTGACCTTATTCTTTGTGTTGGGGCGTTATCGACTGCCTCTGGTGCCGGTGTTTGTGCCGTTGGCGGCGTATGGCGTGGTGCGTGGTGTCGATTGGGTTCGGACTGGGGAATGGCGAAAGGCGTGCCGCGGGGCGGCGGTTGTAATGCCCCTGGCCTTGCTTTCTAACTTGCCCGTGCATGGCGAGGGACGGTTGAACGCGTTGGCAGCGATGAACGCGGGGGTGGCGTTGGCGCAGATGGGCGAGGTG